>JAFTAM010000194.1 GCA_017458675.1 bacterium | reverse complement strand
TGTTTTCGTTATGTCGGTTTTGTTTTGCACTTCGCTCCGCGCTCGCCGCAGCCGGAGCTCGGACGCTCGCTTCAGAGCAAAACAAAACCTGTGCAATAAAAGTATGCTTAAAGCCTGTTTTTGCTTAACTTACCGACAGTAGGGTTTTGAAGAGCTTTTTTTTCTATTGCTCGGGAGCGGCTCGCCGCAGGGCCAAAATCCGCCCGCAGACATCGCAGAAGATGAGCTTGTTTTTGTAAAGCTCGTTTATTTTGGTCTCGGTGAGCTGAGCCATGCATTCGCCGCAGCGCTTATCCTTGACTTCGGCCACGGCCCGTTTGTTTTTGCTGACGTATAAATTGTTGTAGGCGTAGAGTTTGGGCTGATCGAGCAGCTGCAGCTGCCTTGAGCGTTCCTCCCGCAAATCTTTAATATTGCCCTCCAGCTTGGCTATATCGCGCTGAATTTTATTGGCGTCCCGGCGTGAGCTGCGCTCGGCATTTTCCAGCTCGATCTGCAGCTTGGGAAGGAGAGGAGCGAGCTGTTCAGCTTCTTCCATATCTTCCAAAATCTGCTCCTGCAGTACGGAAAGTCTGTTTCTGCAGTCCTCCAGCTCCAGCTGCAGAGCCTGCAGCTCCTTGCTGCTGCCGATCTGACCGCCGTATATTTTGTTATGAAGCTGAGAGACTTTTTTGGTGAGGGCCGCTTCATTCTGACTATTTTTTGCTATGGCGGCGTTTAAGTTCTGAGCCTTTGCTGCGGCCTCGCCGTATCTGGAGCGCATAGAAAGCAGCTCCTCGCTCTCCTTTGGCAGAGAACGCAGATTGTTTATCTGTCTTTCCATGAGGGAAATCTGGTTGTCCAGATCCTGAAGCTGTAAAAGTTCGCTGGTTAATTTGACGCTCATGTGCAAAACCTCAGGGAGCAATTGCGGAAGGCGAGAGAATGCCTATAAAATCTAAATTGCGGTAGCTTTCTTCGTAATCCAGGCCGAAACCGATAATGAAGCGGTCGGGGATGGTGAAGCCAATGTATTTGGGATAGATATCAGCTTTTCGGCGGACCGGTTTGTCGATAAGACAGCATATCTCCAGGCTCTTGGGATTGCGCAGATGCATCATGTCGGTGAGGTAGCGGAGAGTTATGCCGCTGTCAACTATATCCTCGACAACCAGAACGTTGCGGCCGTTTAAAACCTCTTCCACATCCTTCTGAAAACGCACTACGCCCGTTGACTGCAGACCGCCCACATAAGTGGATGTAGCTACAAAGTCAATGACCATAGGCACGGTAATATGCTTGATCAGCTCTGCCATAAAAGGCAGCGCCCCTTTCAAAACTCCTATTACTACCAGTTCCTGATTGGCGTAGTCTTCAGAGATTTGCTTACCCAGTTCGGCGATGCGTTTCTGAATAGAGTTTCTGTCAATTAAAATTCTGTCAACATTTTTGGCAAGAGGATGGCCGCTTTCAATGGGATATCGGTTATTGTCATCAACTAAAGTCATAAATAAAATGGCCTTTCCTTATAGAAAAATGATTAAATCATTGGCTTCAAATGTATTTTAAAATGACGGCCAGTTCCGTAATAATAATCAATCCGATAATGAGCAGGACCTTGCGGAAATTTCCCGGTTCAACCTGAAAGCATATGTCAAAGGTCAGATAGAGCATCAATGCCAGGAGAATGGCTTGGGCCGCAGCCTGAGACAGGAATATGAATTTCAGATAATCCGGCCAGATATAGGTCAGGCATAATAAGATGCATATGGTTATGAAGCAAATAAAAAACGATACGTGGATAAATAATTTAAAGTAGTCGGGCGGCGTTTTCTGCTTTTCCTGTTCGGCCTGCGTTTCTTTCTGCAGGTTGTCCAGGCGCTCTTCGGCGGTCAGTTTTTTAGTCCCCTCGACGTTCTCTTTGTTTTGCTTTTTATTGACGAAAGAGAGAAAAGAGATTATTTTGCCCTGTTGAGGGTCATGGCCGTTCTTTTTTGAATTGCCGCTGTCTCCGCCGCTCTTTTCCGCGGCGTTCTCAGTTTTGTTGGGATCGCCGGTCACGGTGTATTCTGAACTGGAACTTACGGTTCGGCTGGAACCGGGAGTATTGAAGACAAATTCATCCTCAGGCTCGGCGTCGGTATTTTCATTCTCTGAAGGTTTCTGTTCGGAAGCCTTATCAAGCTTGTCAGTATCGGCGGAAGCTCCGCGGGGACTTTCTGCCGCCGGCGAGGTCTCTTGCTCCTGATTATTCTTGACTGCCGACAGCCCCTCATAAAAGCAGATCCAGTAGCTTTCGCTGTTCTCTGCAGAATCGGAAATTGCCTCTGAAATTTCGCTGAGTCCGGCAAAGGTCGGTTCAGGATTTATTTTTGCCGATGTGCCGGGGAAGAGTATGTCCTGATCGGCATTTTCGTCTTTGTCATCTGCGCCGGCCGCTTCGGCGGACTCTTTCGGGAACGGTTCCGCAGCCTCCTGAACTGAGGGGGCGGCCATCATTTCGGCCGCGTCCAAGGGCAGGGGAGCTATGACTCGCTTTTGATTTGAATCCGAAGACCCCGCATAAAGGACCTCCGAATCGGAACTGTGTGATTCGGAGGAAGCCTGACTTTTTTTGTCTGAAGAATTCTGCATCGCCAAAACCTTTATTAGACAAAGGGCAGTCTGCCTTCGGCGAAACTGCCCGTATTATACAGCCGTTTTCTGCGTTTATCCGCACAGCTTGCGGCAGCGCGGCTAAACGCTTTAAGAATCTGTGAACTTTGCTATTTTTCAGCTTCGCCGTTCTCCTGAGAGCGGCGCTGGGAATTATACGCGTTGACTTCGTCGGTAAGCCTGGCTAATTCTTCGTTGAGATCGCGCATTTCCTTGGAAATAGCCAGAGTCTCCTTGGAACTCAGCTCGGAATTCGCATCGGGCGCAGCCAGTTTCTGACGCAGAAGATTGGCCAATTCGGTCAGCCGAGCTGACTTTTTGCGCAGAATAGCGGTCTTTTCCTTGATAATATCCTTATCAGGCTCGGTATCGGAGCTTTTTTCCGCCTCAGAGGCTTCGCCGCTCTTGGCTTCGGCGCTGTCGGCGTCGGATTTTTCTAAGGTTACGGCGGCTTCAATATTCCCGTCTTCTTCTTTCTGACGGAGTTCGCGGGCTGAAGGACCGAATATGTCGTCTAACTCTTTGGCTTCAACCAGTTCCTTTTCGATGAGCAGATCGCTGAGAATATCGAGATCGTGACGGTGAGTCTGCAGAATGGAACGAGCCTTGTCGTAGCATTCGTTGACTATGCGTTTAACCTCGTCGTCGATGAGCTGAGAGGTCTGTTCCGAGTAGTTGCGGTGCTCGGCGATGTCGCGCCCCAGGAAGACCTGACTCTGCCTGCGTCCGAAGTGCATGGGACCGATCCTGTCGCTCATGCCGTACATGCAGACCATGTCGCGGGCTAAGGAAGTTGCGCGTTCAATATCGTTGGAGGCTCCGGTGGTAATTTCGTCAAAGACCAGCTCTTCGGCCACTCTGCCGCCCATAAATACGGCGATGCTGGCCAGTATTTCCGAACGGTTCATGTTGTAGCAGTCTTTGTCGGGCACTATCGAAGTTACGCCTAAAGCCTGACCGCGCGGGAGAATGGTAACCTTGCGCACCGGGTTGGCGTCGGGAATATGTCTGGCCACCAGAGTATGGCCGCCTTCGTGATAAGCGGTGATCTTGCGGTCTTTTTCCGATAAAATGCGGCTTTTGCGTTCAGGTCCCATGAGAACGCGGTCGATAGCCTCGGTGCAGTCCTCCATGCTGATGTTTTCATGATTGCGGCGGGCTGCCAGCAGGGCCGCTTCATTCAGGAGGTTCTCCAGATCTGCGCCGGAGAAACCGGGAGTGCGCTGGGCCAGCTCATGGAGATCTACGGAGGGCTCGAGCGGCTTGCCGCGGCTGTGGACCTTTAAGATGGCATTGCGTCCGGCAATGTCGGGACGGTCAACCGTCACCTGACGGTCAAAGCGGCCGGGACGGAGCAGAGCCGGATCCAAAACGTCGGGTCTGTTGGTAGCCGCCAGGACTATGACCGCCGAAGTGTTGGGATCGCTGTCGAAGCCGTCCATTTCCACCAGAAGCTGGTTGAGGGTCTGCTCGCGCTCGTCGTGTCCGCCTCCCAGACCTGCGCCGCGCTGACGGCCTACGGCGTCGATTTCATCCATGAAGACGATGCAGGGCGAAGTCTTTTTGGCCTGCTCAAAGAGGTCGCGCACGCGGGAAGCGCCTACGCCTACAAACATTTCTACGAAATCGGAGCCGCTTATATAATAGAAAGGCACGCCGGCTTCGCCGGCTACGGCCTTGCCCAGCAAAGTTTTTCCGGTGCCGGGCGAGCCTAAAAGCAATACTCCTTTGGGGATTCGGGCGCCCAAAGATTTGTACTTGGCGGGATATTTCAGGTAATCTACGATTTCCGCCAGCTCTTCCTTGGCTTCCTCTACGCCGGCTACATCCTCAAAGGTGACGCTTACTTTGTCGCCGCTGACCGACTTATGCTTGGACTTGCCGAAGCCGAATCCCTGACTGGCGCCGTTGGCCTGTTTGCTTATAATTATGAAAAATACGATCAGCAAAAGTATGGGAATGACGTTTAAAAAGAACACCCACCAATTGCTCCAGCCGTCTTCCTCAATGCTGACTTTGACCTTATGCTCCAGAAGCAGCTGCTCGGGAGAAGGATTGACCTCCGGACGGAAATGAGTATTGAATTCCTTGTAGGTTTTTTGAACGGCTTTATCGTTTACAGCAGGCTGGGGCGAAATGAATTTTCCTTTTATAGTGTTGCCCTGAATGACGACGGAATCTACCTTGTTGCTGCTTACAGCGGCAATGAAGTCGCTGAATTTGAGCTCCTCCGAGGCTCCGTTGCCGCGCATGGCGTCCACTATAAGGATAGCTATGCAGCCTAACAGCAGAAGTATTATTAATTGTCTCAGATGCTTAGACAAGACGAGAATATCCTTTTGAATTTCTGGGTTTGCCTTCGGCTGATTGAAGCCGCCGAATCCGGATGCCGTCAAAACGCGCCAAAGACATATACCGCTCTATATTAACCTGTATCAGGGTTTAGTGCAAGCTTAAATCTCTGCTGAAAAGGTTTATATTTTATAAGTCGAGCTCCGCAATATAGGGAAGGTTGCGGAAATACTGTTTATAGTCCAGGCCGTAGCCTACAACAAATTTTTCTTTTAAATTGAAGCCCACATAGTCGGGCGCGATCGGCAGCTTATGAGCTTCGGGCCGGTCGAAGAGCGTGCAGATCCTGAGGCTTTTGGGGGACCTGAGCTTCAGAGTCTGCAGCAGGTAGCTGACCGTCTCTCCTTCGTTGATTATATCCTCTACCAGAATGATGTCGCGGCCGTCGATAGCGGCGTCCAAATCCTTAATCAGGCTGACGTGGTTTGTCTCTGTATTGCGGGAGACCGAAAGAAAATCAAAGGTTACGTCTAAAGTCATATATTTGGCGAGATCGGCCAGGAAGGGTATTGCGCCGCGCAGCACGGCCAACAGATGGAGCGGCCGTCCGCAGTAATCGGAGCTTATCTGTCCGGCCAGCTCCTTTATGCGTCTTTGCAGTTCTTCTTCCGTATAAATGATGCGTTTGACGGCGGGGAGTTCAATCATTATATGTTCCTTTCGCAGTGAAGCTTTACTGATATGATGCGGCACGCTTAGGGGCGATCCGAGAGGGAGCGGGCGGGGAAGGCCAATTCGGCTTTAACCGAGATAACGTCTCTTTGGCCGGGTTTGGCTAAAAAGTTTTGATCGGCTCTGAGGCCGAGGGGCCAGATAACGGCGCTTCCGCAGCATAGCAGAGGTATTTCGTCTCTGCGCTCCCTGGGCGCCTTTTCGGCCTGCAGATATTTTTTTAATTTTTGTCTTCCGCGTCCGCCGGCGGGAAAGAAGACGTCTCCTTCGCGCCTTGAGCGTATATTGAGCTTATGTCCTTCCGCCAGAAGCTTCTGCAGTCCCAGCGGGTCTAAGCAGACAGCGTATGCGGAGGGTCTGAAGCTTACGGCTTCGCTCTTGAGAGTGAGGCGGCATTCAAAGGCAGGAAAGGCAAAGCTGCGGGAGTTTTCGGAACGGAGAAGGCTTCTGAGATCCTCGGCTGTAAATTCTATTTCTGCCGCCGGGCGGATCTTCCGCTCGGTTTCAGGGCCGGTCTTTGTGAAAAACAGCAGATTCTGACGCCAGAGAGCGGTTATGCCGCCGGGCAGATTGAGCCTTTTTTCGTTATCCAGAAATAAAAAGTTTTCCAGAGCGGCATAATGGCAGCTTTCCAGAGCGCCGCCGAGACTGAAGGGCGCGTCTTCGTTCCCGCCGCCTGAGGCGCGTCTGTAAAGCAGGGACCAGAAGCGCTTGCGTATCGGCGGCGGCAGCGCCCGAAGCGCCGCTCTTGGGAAAGCCGTTTCCGAAGATGAAGGAAAAGGCGGTTTGACCAAGCTGCGCTGCCAGAATTTAACGGCCTCGGTCTGAAAATAATCTTCGTCTTCCCGGGCAGAGTCCGCCAGGCGGGCAATGGCCTTTACGGCTGAGGGGTTCAATTTTTTTATTTCCGGAAGGATATTTAAACGAACGGCGGTGCGCGGAGCTGAAGGGATATGGTTGGTACCGTCCTCCCGCCAGCTCTGTCCCTCGTCCTTTAAAAACTGCTGCAGCTCCGCCTTCGTGCAGCGCAGCAGGGGACGCGCAACGCCGTCCCGCAGGGTTCTGATGCCGGCCAGTCCCGCCGTCCCGGCGCCGCTTATCAGGCGCATTAAAACGGTCTCCGCCTGGTCGTCGGCGGTATGGGCGGTGACAATGAGGTCAATGTTCAGCTCTTTTTTGAGCTTTAAAAAAAAATTATATCTCTCCCAGCGCCCGGCCTCTTCCAGGGAAATCTTCAGCTCTCTGGCTCTTTGCCGCACGTTTGCCGATAAAACTCTTATGGGGACTCCCAGCTTTGCGCAGAGCTCGGCCACGAAATCGGCGTCGGCCTGCGCCTGGGGACGCAGATTGTGGTTAACATGCGCGGCCGTAAGCGACAGATTGAGCTCAGGCGCCGCCTGGGCGAGAAGCAGAAGCAGGGCTGTGGAATCGCTGCCGCCGGAGACCGCAGCCAAGCAGCGGGCGCCCGGAGGAATTAAACCGGTTCGCAGCAGCATATCTTTAAATTCCGAGGCCAGTGAATTCATCCGTTAGAAGCCGTATAACAAAAAAAGCCCAGACAACTGGGCTGTATTGGTGCCGGGGGCGAGAGTTGAACTCGCGACCAAAGGCTTATGAGTCCTCTGCTCTACCACTGAGCTACCCCGGCAGGAACGTTTGTTATATTATCCGCCTTAGGCGGATTTGTCAAGCAGTTATTAAAAAAAAATAAGAAAACTTTTTTCTTTTAACGGGCTTTAACGGCAAACAATAATTTTTTTTACGGTTTCTGTATCGTTTTTATTCAGAGGCGGCTATATAGGGATTCGCCGCGCTGCTCCGAACAAGGATCGGTCGGCGTTTATTCTGCGCCGCAGTTACCGAAATTGTCAAAAGAGGATGTCATGTATAGCAAAGTTAAAATTTTCAGCGCAGTATTTCTACTTCTGGCCGTAAGCCTGCTGCTGCCCGCTCTGGCGCTGGCCCAAGCTACGCCTTATACCGTGGCGGTTTTGGATTTTGATAACGGCGGCGGATACGGCGACGCTACCAAGGCTGCCAAGGCTATTCCCTCGATTTTGACGACCGATCTGTCTAAGTCCAACCGCTTCAGCGTCATTGAGCGCGAGCAGCTGGAGAAGGTGCTGAAAGAACAGAACCTGGGCGCTTCGGGGTTGGTCAATCCCGAGACGGCGGCCCGCATAGGGGAAATTTTCGGCGTCGAATATCTGATCGTCGGCAAAATAGTCGAGATGAACAGGGTTCAGGGCCGGCACAATTCATTCTCGGTGCTGGGCTTCGGCGGCTCCAACAAGGCTGCCGACAAAGTCAACGTTTCGGTTGAGGTTAAGGTCATCGACTCCGAATCTGCTCGCATCGTGGCGGCCGTAGACTGCCGGAAATCCTATGAGATCGGCAAGGGCGGCTCCTCAATCAATATTCTGGGCGTCAAGAAGAAGCACGACGATTACGGCGGACAGGACGCCGGTCTGGCCGACGTTTATTATGCCATATCCCACGATCTGGCCGAGCAGCTGGAAACGGTCCAGTTTAAAGCTCTGCCGGCCAAAGTCAAATATACCGGCTTTATCGGACATGTAGAAAACAAACTGGTCTATATCAACCTGGGACGCAAGCAGGGAGTGACCCGCAAGATGGTCTTCAACGTGCGCCGCGAGGAAAAGAAGGGTTCGCTGACCTTTAAGAAGACTTTGGGCAAGATCCGCGCTCTCAACGTCGACGATACCGTGACCGAATGCGAGATTCTGGAGCAGAATGACAAATTCAAGCAGGGCGACCTGGTTGAAAGCAAGTTCTGATTTTGCTTAGAGGGCGGACCGGACAGCTTCGGTTCGCCTGTTTTTTTTCAAAGGGGTGTCAGATGACTTTTAAATATAAATATTCATTCGGCCTGCTGCTGGCCGGGTCGGCTTTAATTATGGGAACGGCTCTGCCGGTCTATGCCGAGCGCGAGCCCGAGGTCCTCTATGAGGTCAAGGAGCTGGACCAGCGCGATGAGCTGCAGCGCATTGAGAATGCCAGGGTCAACAAGATCCTTTACGATTATCTATCCAAGATGGAAGCGGTGGAGAAGGCCGACAACAACGTGCGCTATCTGGTAAATCAGAGCAGCCGCTATACCGACAAAGACCTGCAGGATTACATCAACAACGAAATTCTGCCACGCAGCAGCGAACTTCTGAGCATGGCCGGCTCCATAACCTCCCGCAGCAGCGCCATCCGCGAATGCCACGCAATTTTTATGCGCTACATCACCTCCCGCCACGAAGCTCTGGTCAGCCTGGCTACTTATGCGAACAAGCGGGTTCCGCGCTCGATGGTTTCCAAGTATGTCAGCGGCTTCGGAGTCTCTTACGGAGGGACGTACTGCACAGAGGAGCGCAAGTCCGATCAATCCTACAGCGTCAATGCGGCCATGCGCAATGTCATTGCCGCCGGAGAGCAGACCAGGAACGACTATCTTAACCGGCGCGAATACATCGTACGCAATAAGGCCGAAGTCATCGACGTAGAAAAGTAATTCCGGTTGGCGGAAACGGAAAATAGCAGCTATTTTTAGGCTTGGAGCGGATTTTTACGCCGCTTCAAGTCTTTTTATGCTAAAATGCTGGCAGTTTTACCCGTTTATACCGATATGTTAAAGAGTTTGTAAGCAAATGAGCAAAAATTTTGTAGATAAAGCCAAAATTTATGTGCAGGGCGGCAAAGGCGGCCGAGGTTCCTGCTCCTTCCGGCGGGAAAAATTTGTGCCGATGGGCGGACCTGACGGCGGCGACGGCGGCAAGGGCGGAGATATTATTCTGGTAGCTTCCGAGAACTGCAGCACGCTGCTGGACTTTAAGCATCGCGCCCATTTTAAGGCTCAGCCCGGCATGTACGGACGCAGCGCCAATAAAAACGGCGCCAAGGGCAAGGACCTGCGTCTGCCGGTTCCGGTGGGAACGCTGGTTTATACCGCCGAAGACGACAGACTTATCGCCGATTTGAATACTCACGGCGCCGAGTTTATCGTGGCTAAGGGCGGCCGGGGCGGACGCGGCAACGTCCATTTTCTCACCGAGACCAATAACGGCCCCCGCGATCATGAGCTGGGGGAGCCCGGCGAGGAACGCTGGGTGCGTTTGGAGCTGCGGGTGGTGGCCCAGGTGGGCATCATCGGTTTCCCCAATGTTGGTAAATCTACGCTTTTAGCTTCGGTTACCAACGCAAAGCCGGCCATCGCCGACTATCCCTTCACTACGCTTTCGCCCGTATTAGGCGTATGGGAGCGCAATTTCCGCCGCCTGGTCTTTGCCGATATTCCCGGTCTCATCGAAGGAGCGGCCGAGGGGGCCGGTCTTGGACACGATTTTCTGCGCCATATTTCCCGCACCCGCGTCCTCCTGCATATCATCAGTCTGGCTGAGGTCGATAAAGACGAGCCCCTGGCTAAGTACGATCAGATCCGCCGGGAGCTGGAAGCTTACGATCCTGCCTTGAAGGAGCGTCCCGAGGTTTTGGCGGTCAATAAGGTCGAACTCTTTGACAAGGCCGAAGAGCTTGAGGCGCTGCGCCGGGTCTGCCGGGAACGCGGCCTGAAGCTGCACGAGGTGTCCTGCTTCGCCCGCAGCGGTCTGGACGAGCTGATGCTGGACGTCTTTGAGGCGGTGCAGAAATCCCCGGATCTGCCGGAATTTACCGTGGAACCTGAGAAAATCTATGCGCCCGAGGATTTTACGGTCAGCAAGGAGGAGGACGGCTGGCATGTCGACGGCGTGCGCGTCAATAAGGCGGTCCTGATGACGAACCTGGACGAGGACGAGTCCGTCAACCGTCTGCAGCGCCGCTTCAACGCCTGGGGCGTCGAGGACCGTCTGGCCGAAGCCGGGGCTAAGCCCGGCGATCCGGTATTTATAGCCGGTCATGAATTCAGTTACGATCCCGCGCCGGTCTGGGCCGATGAAATAGATCTTGACGAAGAACCCGACGTGCGTCCCTCTCAGAAAGTGCGTCTGGAGAACAAAACCGCCGTCAAGCGCCAGTCGCTGGCCGGTTTGGCCGGACTGCGGGGGCGCGGCAAGCGCAGATCTTAAGTTCCGCGTCCTGCCCCGGGCGCAGGCTTTGTCCCGCCCGGGCGATCCTGGCCGTTTTGCGCTTCGTTTTTTTTTGCCGTTCCCGGCAAAGCCGGAAAGCCCATTCTTCCGCGGGCAAGCTTCTTCGCCCGGGCAGCGGCTTAAGATTAAGCAAAAAAAAGAGTCCCTGTTATCCGAAATGCGGAAAGGGACTCTGCTGCTTGTTAAGCTGAAAAATTATTAGGCTTTGACAGCGTTGGCGGCGTTGATCTTGCGGGCCAGACGGGACTTGCGGCGGGCGGCCTTGTTCTTGTGAACGATGCCCTTGGCGACGGCCTTGTCGATCTTGGAAGCGGCGGCGCGCAGAGAATTTTCGCGGACCTCGGCGGTAGCTTCAGCGTCGTTGACGGCGGCTAAAGCCTTTTTGAAAATGTTTTTCACAGAGGTTTTAACGCTGACGTTGCGCTGGCGGCGCTTTTCGTGAACTAAGATCATTTTTTTGGCAGTTTTGATATTTGCCACGGTGGAAATCCTCCAGAAATTTGTTTATGAAAGAATCGGCAGAGCTAGTTTTTTGCCGATATCTGTATATGAGCAAAAACTTAAGCTTGACGGACAAGCCGCTCTAAATTTAAATCGGGGGCAATTATAACACGTAAAGCGGTCTGTCTGCAATAGCCAAAAAGAAAAAAAAAGGATTATACCTCCTTTTCAGGCGTCTGTGCGAGAGAATTTACGATTCTGGCGGCTGCGAAGAGATAGTCGGAGAGGCGGTTTAAATAGATTAAGACTTTGCCGCTGAAGCGCTCGGCGGGCGTGCAGCTCTGACAGCGCAGGCTCAGAGCCTGACAGACGCGTTCGGCTCGGCGGCAGACGGTTCTGGCGACGTGGAGAGCGGCGCCTGCCTGCGATCCGCCCGGCAGAATAAAACCGCGCTGGGGAGGAAGTCTGTTCAGATGCGGCTCGAGCCGATCCTCTAAATTTTTAAGAGCCGCATCCTGCAGATATTCTCTGCCCTCAGGGCGGGGATCGGCTAAATCGGCGGCGGCTGCAAAGAGGCTGCGCTGTATATCTTCCAGCTCCTTATCAAAGGGCTGAGGCAGTCCCAGGCTTAGGCAGAAGCCTAAATGCGAGCTGAGTTCGTCCAAAGCGCCGTAGGCTTCCACTCTTAAATCCGATTTGGGCCTGCGCTCTCCGCCTATTAAGGAGGTCAGCCCCTGGTCTCCGGTTTTAGTGACAATGTTCATGCGTTTTATTCCTGTCATTCGTGTATCTCCGGCTCAAGCCGGGCCTGAAAAAGAATTCCGCCGCGCTGAGCGGGGGAACGGTTAGGATATTTTCCCGGACGTCTGAGCCGTCGGTCATAAGCTCTTTCTGTACTGCTTCGGACTCATACGGTCCGACGATAGTTTAAGGCATTTTACATTGTACCACAGGAGATAACCGGTGAGAACGCCAAAAATTCCGGAATGGCAAAAAGGCCTTCGCAAGCGGTATCAATGCTGCTGAGCCAAGGCAATATTTAGCCGAATACGGCAAGACGCCATTTATGCGTTATGCCTGCAAACGTTTTCCCTGTCATTGAGAGCGCAGCCAAGAATCTGGCAAGCATGTTTAACTTGTTTTCGTTATGCCGGTTTTCTTTGTCGCTGCCGCTCCGCGCGAAGCTGTGCCCGATTCTCCGCGTACGCGTCAAAGAAAACCTTTATGCAGCGTGTCTGCAAAAAGCTTGTTTTTCCTTAAC
>JAFTAM010000193.1 GCA_017458675.1 bacterium | reverse complement strand
GGCGAAGAAATGGCCTCCTGCCACCTGGGCGTGATCTGCGAGATGGGACGCGACTGGGAAAGCGCCAGGCTCTGGTACAAGCAGGCCGCCGGCAGGGGCGAAGTCACCGCCCAGTACAATCTTGGCGTTCTGCTGGAAACGGGCCGCGGCGGTCCCCAGGATTACCGCCAGGCTCTGACCTGCTACACCGAGGCCGCCAAAAAGGGCTATGCCAAAGCCCAATACAACCTGAGCCTTTTATACGCCAAAGGCTGCGGAACCGAGCAGGACCCGGAAATGGCGCTCTATTTCTGCTCCCAGGCCGCCGCTCAGGGCCTCCCCGAGGCTAACCGCCTGCTGAAGGTATTAAAGCGGCATATTGAAGCCTGAATCGCCTGCGCCGATCCGTGCGGCCGCCCCCGCCGGCAGCCGCACGGCAGCGGTCAGGCGAGAGTAATGTGCGTTGCAGATACAAGCGAGATAAGGTATAAGAAAGGCGGTCCCAAGGTCTGGGGCCGCCTTTCTTGCTTTATGCCGAGGTCTTATCAAGTTTCTCAAACTTGCAATTCAGGTATTTCCTCATAAATCGGAATATCATTTTCCATACCGCACCGCCTTTAAATCAAGTTTCATATACATTCTACATATAGCCTCTGAATATTGCCTTTAGTACGGATGCAGGCTTGCCTGCCGCCATAGTTAGAAGCGAGATTCAGGTAATTGATTAGACTGATTAAATTTTACAGCCTCGGCAAACCGTCTGTTGCGCGCTTAAAAGCTTTTTTGAGCAAGTATTCGAAGGCTTCTATCAGTTTTTTTCAAGTGTCTCGGAATCGCAACCTTTTTTTAATAGCGGATAAATTATATATTCTATATAATTTGATTCGTTACAACCGGGTTGATCTAATTCCGGGAACTCAACATTTATCGGTAAATCTTTTGTATTGTCTGAGTCGTCCATTTGCCCTCCGTATCTGCAAATTCGCCGTCCGCGTATGCGGACATACATAAGCTATCATTAAATCATCAACTTTTTTCAGGAGAATAAAAGCGCCGTCTCCTCCATCCTCCCGCAGACTTACCGGGCGCATATCGCATACGCCCGCCGCGGCTTTCCCCTGAACAGCCGCTGTCAGCGGCGGCCCAAAGCGCCGACAGCTTCCGGAACGGCAATATCCTTTATTGCCTCCGAAACTCGGGTCATCACCGCCCCAATGCCTTTCAGCACGGTAAACAGAAGGATCGCATACACAAAGGAGTGTCCGGTCAGAATAAACAGCAGATAAAACTCCCCGGCCCTGCTGAAAGACTCGTTCTTTAAAAGCGAAGCAAGCCCCGCCGCCAACAGCCAAAGGCAAAACTCAATCAAAAAATCAGGATACATTAAAGCTCTCCTTTCCTTTAACAATCGGGAGCATCCCACGCAGACAGAAGCAAGGCAAAACAAAGCGACGGCTGCGGCTCTGAAGTAAATAAAGCCGGTTTTATACAATAAGGGTTAAATTATCGGGAAGGCAATAAATATAAAACTGTCTGCAAAACGCTGAATACTATCTCAATACCGTGTCTAAGAAAAAAGGCGATGTTTTCATTCTTTACTGATGCAGCCGGCAGCCAAACCGTCAAGTTGTTTTCATTTGATTTATTTGCATATTGCTTCGCGTAAAACAGCAAAAGTCCTACTGTTTCAGATGAATTTATAGAGTAATTTTGAATATTTCACTTATCAACGATTACTTATACCATTTTTAGTAGAACATTCATATATTTCGCTGTCATTTAATGCTGCCGGATAAACTCAAACGGCGCAAGATTCTTCGCTGCGCTCCGAATGACAAACACGGCAAAATCCGCCTTCCCCTCAGCGCCCGCTTTCCAGAGCCTTGACGCAGCATTCCTTCTTCCAGAAGGCAATTCCGTAATTCATAACCTTCCGGATATACGGAGCTAAGCCGGATGCATAGCGGCGCTCCTCGATCTGCTCCAGGCCTTCCTCGGCTTTGGCTTCGAGATCCTCGTATTCACGGGCGTATTTAAGCTCAATAATTACAGCCCTCCGGCCAAGGCTGTCCTCAATGACGATGTCCGGCCGGCCTGCGCCCTTTTCGGCGTTGAAAACAATATACAAACCGGCGCCGCGGATGAGGCCGGTCATAAAGCCGTGATAATAATTCTCAGCGCTGTCATAATAGCTTATCGTGCTGTAAAGTATCTGAGCGAGCATTTCCTGCAGAGCCGCGGCGTCGCCCTTCCAGAGAGCCTCCGCAAAAGAAGCGAGATTATTGCCGGCTATTTTGTCCTCAAACCACAAAGAGACTGTATCCGTAAATATTTGTCTGACCTCTTTGTTGGGAATTACCAAAGCGGTAAGCTCATTATTCGGCTGTTCGGCAGCTTTTGTCAAATAACCGGTCAGATAGAGCATTGTCCAGATATTGCGTTCGTTTGTATACACAATATCATAGGTCATAGCTTCGGTCAGCTTTTCCTCTATGGCTTCGCCTGCAATCAGCGTCTCGATCTTATCGCGAAGCACTCTGCTGTCTGCGCGGTTTATCAGCGTCCGCACGATAGCGTTTCCGCTGGTGTTGTCCCAGTAGGCCTGAGGCTGAGCGGAGAGGCTGTACTGCAGGTCGCTGATATACAAGAGCACATCCCAGGGGCAATACATTTCCGTACTGTCGCCGAAGCGGTAGCCGTCGTACCATTCCTTTACGTCGCCCTCTTTTTCGGATAAACCCGCCGATTCAAGCAGCGCTTTCACTTCCTGCGCCGTAAAGCCTATTTTATCGGCAAAGGGACGGTCAGAAATGCCATAGCATCTGAAATTATTTAAGCCGGTAAAGATGCTCTCCTTGGCTATGCGCAGACAGCCGGTAAGAACCGCCAGCTTCAGCGAAGCGTTGGTCTTCAGGGCCGCGCCTAAGAAGCTGCGCATAAAGCCGACCATATCTTCATAATAGCCCTTTTGTTCGGCATAGCTTATCGGCACGTCGTATTCGTCTATCAGGAGAATTACCGGCTTCCCCCAATAGGCTTGCAAAGCGCGGCAAATAGTCTGCAGAGAAGCGGCCATATCCTTTTCGGAAGCATCGCCGTTATTGAGCATAATTAAGCTTTTTCTATCTGCAGGAGCGACCTTTTCGCTTTCCAATAAATAAGCATGTTCTATAAACACTCCGCGGAGCAATTCCGAAATCTGACCGCAGGCAAAATCGAAATTCCTTCCTTCAATGCCCTTAAGAGTCAGAAAAACGGTCGGATACTGATTCATCCATTTTTCGCAGAGTTCAGTATTGCGTGAAACAGCCAGACCCTCAAATAATTCGCGGCTGTCCCGGCGGATATCGAAAAATTCCTGCAGCATCGTCACGGTCAGCGTCTTGCCGAAACGCCGGGGACGGGTAATCAAGGAAACCTTCGCAGGCGCAGAAGTCAGCATTTCCTCTATAAAAGAGGTCTTATCCACATAGCAATAATTGTTTTCCCGAATCTCTTTAAACTGCTCGGCGCCTATGCAAATATTTAAAAGAGCCATATGCTCGTCCCTCTGCGAATAATTTTCCTTACAGCCTATTTTACTTTCAGAAAAGACCGCTGACAAGTACGCATGTTTCACTTTTTCTAATTGCTTGCTGCCGCAATTTCACGCTTCTGCACCTGAAACTTGCAGCAAAAGCACATTGGCCCTGTTCCATCCGGCGGCACAGTTATGCCGCCCCTGTACAGATCTGGTTCTTGCCAAATAAGCAGTTTTGCGATTAAAATAGCATCGGGATGTATTTTTGATCGAAAAACGGAGCTTAAAGGATGTATATCTATCGCCATTATGAACCAGCCATTCAAAAAGCAGGCCAATCATTTCCCTGCATAGTCATTTACGGACCCAGGCAGGTCGGCAAATCTACGACGGCAGATCATCTGTTCGGCAGCAAATACCGCACCGTAACTCTTGACGATCTCGATGACCGCAGTCTGGCTCTGCAGCAGCCCAAGCTGTTTTTGGAGACATACGGCTGGCCGCTGGTGATTGACGAAATTCAGAAAGCTCCCCTGCTCCTCGATGAAATCAAAAAGAATATTGACGCTCAGCGTCTCATTTGGCTGAAAAACGGACAAAAACAGGAATTGATGTATATTCTGACCGGCTCCAGCCGTTTTGATCTGCAGCAGAGCATATCCGAATCTCTGGCGGGCCGCTGCGGAATTATTGAGATGGCTTCGCTCTCTCAGGCGGAAAAATGCGGCGCCGAAGGCAGACTCTTCGATCCGGACATATCCGCGCTTCTTCAGAGAGAGAGGGAGCTTCCCGAAGCCTATAAATCCCGGCAGGCTGTTTTTGAAGACATCTTTCAGGGCGGGATGCCCGATATTTTCACAGGCAAGGCGGAGCGCGATATTTATTTCAAATCCTACGTCAACACCTATATTGAAAAAGACGTGCGCAAGCTTACTGCCGCCGGTTCCGAGCTTCAGTTCCGGAATTTTCTGACCCTGACTGCTCTGAGAACCGCTCAGGAGCTCCACTGCGACGCCATAGCCAACAGCGTCGGAATCGACGTGCGCACCTGCAGAAGATGGATCTCCATTCTGGAGACCTCAGGACTCGTCTATTTGCTGCATCCGTACATGGCCAACGTATCAAGCCGCATTATCAAAGCTCCCAAGCTTTATTTTACAGATACCGGACTCTGCGCTTACTTATGCAAATGGCCCAATGCGGAAATGCTGCAGAACTGCGCTATGAGCGGAGCTTTTTTTGAAACCTATGCCGTCAGCGAGCTCATCAAGAACTGTTTTGTTCACAATACCGAACCCGGCGATCTCTTATATTATTACCGCGATATAGATCAAAAGGAAATAGACCTTCTCTATGTCAGGCGCGGTGATTTATACCCCATAGAAATAAAAACTTCCGCCTCTCCGAAAAATCCCACCAAACATTTTTCGGTTCTGAAAAAGTATAAAATGAATATCCGCCAGGGACTTATCATTGATACCTGCGACAGAATAAGGCCGGTAAACGAAGAAGCCTATTACTATCCGATTAGCTTGCTGGGCCTGTAAGCGCCACCTGCTTCGAACGAAAGGCCCCGCGTATGCGGGGACAAGCTCGAACAACAACAGCGTGTTGGTAAATGAATCCAGATCAAATTCCTGGCGTACCAACATGGCAAGGCCGTCGATTCCTTTTCTGAGGTCGGTGTCTTTTGCCGACGTCTGCACCGTCAAACGAGTCGGTGCGGGAAGCTCGGCAAAACGAAATTCTGTTTCGGCAGCTTCGACCGACGTTTTCTGCTGTTCAATCATGGCGGCAAAAACTTTGCTTTGCCGATTTTGAGTTGGATAAACTAATGTTTTAAAAGGGGTATGAAACAATATAAAGACCGACTTGCAGCTTACAGTTGCGAAACTCATAAAAAAAGCGCTTGCTGGTTGGTGGATAAATATTTATCTGGCAGGTATTCTATATTTGCGATGCGGAGTATTTACGCAAACTAAGCAAGAATATGACACAGGAGGCTTTAGCCGAAAAACTTGGCGTCAGCCGTCAGACTGTCTCAAAGTGGGAAGCAGATGCGGCAAATCCGGAAATGGATAAGGCGCTTGAGATATGCAAGATCTTTAACTGTTCTCTGGATAATCTTTTCAGAGAGGAGATGGATAAGCGCAGCGATGCATATTCAAACCTGCGAGTAGAAGAAGTTGTCGGATTTCGGTACATAGAGCATACAGTGATCAGTACGGATCCGGAAAGTGATGCAATCAACCGAATGTATAGAATCGCAAAAGAAAACAACATCGATAACCCGAGAGTGATCGGCTGGGATTTCCCAAATCTGTCACAAGAGCAGGTGAATGTCTTTAATATGCATGGATATACGGCAGCGTTGATACTCCCGGAAGATATCACACCTGCCAGTCACGAGATTAAAGAGCAGCCCACTCATAAATATGCGGCGATCCATATAGACAGACCCTTTGATAATCCGTTTGTTGCAATACCGGGAGCTTATCATACACTGAACGATTTTATGAGGGCCAACGGTCTGGAACAGACAGGGAATGAAGTGATACCGTGTTTTGAAAAGGACGGCGAGAACATGGATGTTTATATAGCATGCAAGTAAGGCGCGGCTTATGCCCCGTCGGTAAGTTAAGCAAAAACATGCTTTAAGGGGCTGTGAAAAAACAGCCCTTAAAATAGGTAATCCGGATAATCCAGGCGACTATTTTTTGTGTCAGAAATAATTAAAATGAAAAGACCGCTGACAAGTACGCCTGTTTCACTTTTTCAACATGCTTATTGCCGCAATTTCGAGTTTTTGCACCTGAAACGTGCAGCAAAAGTACATTACTGCCGCAATATGGCGCTGCGCCATCCGACTGCTCAGCACAGTTCTGTCGCCCCTGCACAGATCGGTTGCTTGTCAAAGAAGCCGTTTTTTGATCAAAACAGCATCGGGATGCATTTTTGATCGAAATAATATCCGCAAGGGCTTTATTATTGATGCCAGCGGCAGAATAAGGCCGGTAAACGAAGAAGCTTATTACTGTCCGATCAGCCTGCTTGGTCTGTAAGCGCCCCCTGCCTCAACCGAAAGGCCGTGTGTGTGCGGTGACAAGATGACTGTCAGCAGGGCTCTTGGATAGGTTAAAGAGGCAATTCAAATTAAAATCACAGTAATAGCTGCGGACATAATCTTTTTGCTAGTTCAAGTACCTCTTCATCAGTACCATACATTGCTATCTTATTGTCTCTTCTTACAGGTTCCAACCTAGCGTTTTCATTTTCTATCCATTGGAGAAACTCTTCATTATTTCTCAATTCTCCTGAAAGAAGCATCTTTCTGGCTTTCCTTATATCTGGATGCGAATTACATTTATAGCATTCATACCGAAGATAATTTATATAGTCTTTATAGTCTTCATCATTTTTATTCTTCAATTTAATTCTATCCTCAAATGAAAAATACTTGATTAAGTCAGAGATTTAAAGAGAGCCTCCGCGTGTGAGGGGACAAGCTTGCCTGCCGGCAGGGATTACATTTTACCGATTAAGTCAATAAAATCTGAATTATTAGCTAAAGCCGAAACATTACGTAATTCTGAAAGAAGATTTTCAAAATCCCGGTTGTTCATTTTATAGTCCAGTCTCAGCTTGTCTATTAAAACTTTGGTAATCTCTTCCTCACTATAGCCTTTTTTACGTAAGCTATCGCCTATTAACATTATATTTATCATTTCGTTTTCATCACAAATATTCTCCATCAAAATATCATCTCGTTTCCATGAAATAAAACCATATTAATTTCACCTGTATATACTTCTGACAAGTACGCCTGTTTCACTTTTTAAACATGCTTATTGCCGCAATTTCGAGTTTTTGCACCTGAAACGTGCAGCAAAAGCGCATCGTTGACGCAATACAGCGCCATCCGGCGGTACAGTACAGTTCTGTCGCCCCTGCACAGATCGGTAGCTTGCCAAAGAAGCCGTTTTGCGATTAAAACAGCATCGGGATGTATTTTTGATCGAAAAAACTATCCGCAAAGGGCATATTACTGATGCCTGCGGCAGAATAAGGCCGGGAAACAAAGAAGCCTATTGATGTCCGATATGCCTGCCGGATCAATAAGCGCGCCCCCTGCCTCAGCCGAAAGGCCCCGCGTGTGCGGGCGGCAAGGCCATATTTCATATAAGCACAATTTGCCTTCCGGCTTTTAAAGAAACCTCGCTATTTATCAACAAGCTTTATCCTGATTGGAAAGCCTCTATGCTCAAAATTTTTTCTGTTGACTATCTCCATATTAGGATTAAAATTCTTTACCACAAAAGAACTGACTCGAGTAGGATTCAGAAAAATCCCATAGCTCACATCCTTAACTTCTTCATAAATAAAGCCGTCAGGATAAATCTCTCTAGCCACATCTTTTATAGCTTCAAAAGCGTCGGATTCATCAATATCTCTAAGATTATATGTTGCTTCAACATATATTTTTGTCATCTTTTTCATATCAGCGCCTCATCAGCTGCAGCTTTAAATTCACTCCCGCGTGTGCGGCGGCAAGCTCGTCTGCTGAAACCGTTTATATATCTTTATGCCTTTATCGCCGCATAGCGTTCCGAGGACAGGGCCGAAAGCATAAAGGCGTACGGGTCCAGAACGCCTTCCTTCAGCATGGCGAAAAGCCGCGGCGTGCAGCCGGACACCAGAGCGGCCCCCTGCTCGTTCATTTTAACGGGCTGCTGGATGTTTCTGCTCTGCACGTTCCAGAATACGACCTGCGGCAGAGAGAACCCGCAGCTCTCAAATTTGGCTTTAGCACATGCAAAATTGGTCATGTCCGCATTTTTGCAGCAGCTGTCAAACTCCATATCGGAAATGATATAAAGTCTGGCCGGCATGTCCTTTTGGGAAAGCTTATTTTCGACGGCAGATTTAAGAATTAGATCAAATACCTTGGCTAAATCGGTATTAGCGCATTCGTTATAGCCCACGCAGAACTTCACTTTAGCAAAGATGTCTCTGCCTTTAATTTCTATAAGACGCGGGTTTTCTGAAAAAGTAATAAAGTGATTGTGAAAAACGCCGGTATTCCTCTCCGCGAAGTAAATGCCTAAAGACAGCGCCACCGCCGCCGGGACAGGTCTGCCGCCGTACATGGAACCGGAGCCGTCAATGACGGCAAGAGCGTTCTCATTGCCGGCAAAATTGTCCAGAGCCTTCCAGGCGGTATCCGCGGCTTTGCGCTCCTCTTCCGGAAGAGAGGGAGCTCTCAGAATGTGAGTAACTATTTCGTAAGGGAAAAGCGTTCCCGCGTGCATAATCGAGGGATTGGCCGAGGCGCTCTCGATGAAGTCCCTATACCGCTCCCCGTCATTGCGGATAAAGGCCTTTTTGTACTTCAGCAGAGCCTTGGAGGGCTGCTTTTCATATTCAAAGGTATAGTTCTTTTCGCGCAGATTGTTTTCGATGATCTTTATGGCAGCCCGCAGCGAGGAAAGAGCTCTGCGGTACTGAGCGCAGTTCATTCCCAAAGCAGCGGCCGTCTTTTTGGCCGTTCTGACGGTTCTCCCGTTTGAAGCGTTGACGGAAGGCAGCCACTTGCCCAGCAGAGATACAGGCTGACCGGACTGCAGCTTTTTCATATCCTCGGCAAAAACGCCTTTAATGTAAGAGAGCATCTCATTTTCGCACTGCGTACCGAACAGACAGAGAAGATCGTCAAAACGGCCGTATTCCGCCACATAAGGGATGTTTTTGCGCACCGACTCAGGCTCGCAGTCGGCCAGGAAGCGCTCCAGTACGCGGAAGAGACGGCGCTCCCCTAAGCCTCCGCGAATATCTCTGGCGAAAAATAAAGCCTTGAGAGCCAGATCGGCGTTTTCGGCATAGGCCCTGGCAAAGCGCTTAATTATATCCTCTTCGTCCGCAGATCTGAGCGCTCCGGCAGAAGCGAAAAAGTCCAGGCAGTCCGAGCCCGTGCCGGTATAGGTAAGCGCTCCGTTTTCGGTATAGGTCTTATCCGCATTATTTTTCAGAGCATTCAGCATGGCGTTTCCTCATCTCTTTAAAAAGCCGTATTACGGCGCCGATATTCTGTACGCAGGAGCCGTTTTCATAAATAATCTGAGCGGCAAAGCAATCCCGCCTGTTTCAATTGCATATAGAACAATACAAGTAAAAAAGCGGAGCTATTTACGCCCCCGCAGACATTCGCCCGGCCGCTCAAAGCTAAAAGCCGGCCGTCTTTGTCAGGCAGCGCCGAAGTCTTCGGTCCCGGAGA
The DNA here is from genome assembly GCA_017458675.1 of bacterium. Taxonomy (GTDB): domain Bacteria; phylum Vulcanimicrobiota; class Xenobia; order Xenobiales; family Xenobiaceae; genus RGIG3641. Next base: position 1,426 of record JAFTAM010000193.1, on the reverse strand, counting down.
GATACGCTGCCAAGCTCTCCGCAAATCTTAAAACAAAGCACCGATTACTGTCATCTTGAAAGCCAATGAGAATTTGCTGTCTGTGCTTTTAAAAACCTTGCCGCTTAACCGTTTCCGCTGCCGCAAAGCATATCGCCGACGGAAAGCCTCCGCGTATAAACGCATCTTGCTCCCCGGGCCCAACGCCGCCGGCAGAAGACAGGAGCGAAAATATAATAAATCATAAAATCCGGTTTAATGCTGTTAAAATAATCCGATTGCGAAGAGATCAGCGTCCGCCGCTCCCGGCAAGGCCTCAAACAAAGCGCAGCGGTTTCCCGCATCAGTCGTCAAATTATGCTGTGAGCGCTTTTAAAAGCCTTGCCGTTCAACCCTTTCCTCCGCCGCAGAGCATATTGCCGGCGGAAAGCCTCCGCATAATAATTATGCTTGCTCCCTTAAGCCAATGCCTCAGACAGAAGAAAGGCGCGGAAATATAAAAACCGTCAAAATCCGCTCAATGCGGAAACAGCCTGCAATTGCCGTTCCCGCCGGAACACCTGTGCGGATATTTTTCTATCTGCGCATAAGGTTAGCACATAATATTATCTTTGTCAAGCAGCTATTCTTAAAATTCACATGGTTAAAAATGTATTATCCTATTTTTATCCATTATTAACCATACGCTCATAATGTCCGCGCCTTGCGCCTGAGAAGCTGCCGAGAGAGCCCGGAAAAAGTCCCGGCCGACGGAAGGGCCCTTTGATTCTTCGCTCAGAACAGAGCGGCCGCTTATCTCCTGCCGGCGCGTATCCGTATTATCCTGAGCCGGCAGGCGAAGCTTTTTAGCCGAGGGAAAGCTTAAAATCATAAACTCGCTCCGAGGGTCAGCGGCGGCATAACGGCGCAGGGAGCAGGCTGAACGGCGTCGGAAAAATTCTGCTGAGTCAGCCCGTTTCAAATATTGATTTCCGCGGAGGAAGTGTGTATAATAAGTTGCTGTTGTAGTAAATTTTAGACAGTTTATAATCCGGTCTTCGGGTTTTAATATAAAACTTTACGACAAGCGACTAACCGGCTTCGGGCCGTTGACGAAAGGGGTGATTACAGCATGGAAACTCAGGTTAACGAAGGCGAACCTATTGATACCGCTTTAAGGCGTTTCAGACGTCAGTGCCAGAAAGAAGGCGTCCTGGCCGAAGTTAAAAAGCGCGAGTATTACGACAAGCCCAGCGTGCGCCGCAAGAAGAAGGCCATCGCCGCCCGCCGTCGCCGCCGCCGCTAATTTATATAGCGATTATGGCATAAAGGGGCTGTGAAAAAATGAGAAATCTTTTTTCGCAGGCCCTTTTTCTATGCATGCTTTGATAATAGGAACATGCGGAAACCGTAAAAAGCGCACAATCCCCCTTACCCCCATAAAACATGTCTTTCCTTGATCTAAGCG
>JAFTAM010000022.1 GCA_017458675.1 bacterium | reverse complement strand
TTCGTATTTCAGCTTTGCTGACTGCGTTAAGAATTCTTAGCGCCTCTTCCAAAGCTTGAAAGTTTTGGGTGAGAATCTTAGTATTTTCTCTTTCGAAATTGCTTTCGTTTTCAATAATTTCTACAGTTGTCAAATTGTTTTTGTGGTTCTCGTTGAACCGCTCGAGAATATTAGCACCTTCGCCCGCCTGCGTCAAGGGGGTTGCCAAATTTTTTTCAAGTTTTTTTGAATGATTCTTCGCCTCGCCCGGCAAGCCATAATCGGCCGGCCTGGCGGACAGGACGCGCCCGCGGAAATAAACGCGGCGCGGCCGGCGTCGGCTACCAGCGGTAACCTTTGTAAGGGACCGTTTCAACCGCTTTGAAACCGCCCTTGAACGGCTTGAGTTTAACGGCCGTATTTTTGCCGCCGCTGCCGGAACCGCCGGTTATGCCCCAGATCTCTCCATTGCGGACGCGCAGATTGCTAACCGCAATGCGCTCCGTCGTGCTGGTGTCAGACGCCATGTCATACCGCAGCTTGCCGTAAATGCGTTTGTCGCCGTCGACGTCTTTCGGATCGACATACAGATAAGTATTGGCGTCCTCGGCGCTGCGCATTAAGCGGACATTGCAGACATAATGAAACGCCCCGTTCCGCCAGCGCCAGATTTCCGTTCTGTCGCCGCCTTTCCAGGTGCTGACCACCAGCTCCTGACAGCCGTCGCCGTCTATATCGCTGACAAATCCGCTGGCGACTGAATCTTTACCGTTATCGAAATAAATGCTCAAGCCGCCTTCACTAGGAGAAAGATCGGCATCTTCATTCCAGAAAAGCCTCTTAGGATTCTTATTCTGCCGATTAGACTTCCATAACGTATTCCCCGCTTCATCAGCAACTATAATCTGATAAAACTGATTGTATCCGGTACCAGGATAATAACTGTTGAAGGAAACAGCCTCCAATTTGCCGTTGCCGGTAAGATCAGCTTTGATTTTGGAGTTCACAGGATTCGGAAACGCCATCAACCGCTTGGCTGCGTCGCAGCAGCCGCGAGACTCAACAGCTTGTAAGATACAAACGCCCCGCTCCATACTTGGGACTAATCTGCTCTTGCCGATAATTACATCCTGATGGTTGTTAGAATCACGCATTCCACACCAAATATCGCCCCATATTTCGGTCCCGACCTGACGCAGATTATAAATGCGCACATGTTGGCTACTATGATCATTCCAAGTCAAAGTAGCTATATCAGTTCTGGAGTATGGTCCATTTTTGCTATTAACCCACCTATATTTAGTTGTATCCTCGGAACTGCGATATATACCATAGTCTGCAGGCTCATTAAACTTACCTGCCTCATAGTGGTAAACTGTCGTATTTTCCCTGTCCAAATATCCGTCATCACGGCCGCTGAAAATCAGCTCGGGAACGCTGTCGCAGTCGATATCGGCGATAAAACAGCTGGCATATCGGTTGAAATCATTTTTTTCGCTGATCCACAGCATGTTGCCGGCTGAGTCATACAGCGCCGCCCTGAGCCCGTCGTTCTGAGCGTTGGGCATGAGCCTGACAGTCTCCGTGCGCCCGTCTCCATCGAAGTCGGCCTTTAAATTTTCCTCGCCGAACAGCTTGGCCTGAGCAGGAACCGCTCCCGCCGCTGACAGCGCCAGTCCCATCGCCAATACAGCGCAGAATTTTGGAATCCTCATTTATACCTCCTCAGCGGCGCCGCCTGCGCGCCTTGCCGCTTTTTACCGCTTCTTCCGCAGCGGAATAGATTTTCGCTCATTATACTTTTGGATGCGGACAGAGGTGTGTCCGCATAAAAATGCGGATGCCGAAATTCAAAAAAATTTTCAGAATGTCGGGCAAAACAAAGATATCTCCCGATCTTAGCCGCCCCTAAACCCGACGAATAAAAAGGCGTTTCCCGCCGCCTAAAAGCGGGAAAAATTATACGGGGCTGCAAATTATACTTCCGTTAACCGTTCGGTATACGGAATAGTTCAGCTTTTACTGTTTTCAGGAGTATAATATATGAGTATAACTCTTTCCAAGGGCGAAAAAGTTTCTCTGGCCAAAGCGGCCAGCGTTAGTCTGGCAAAGAGCGGAGACGCTCCGCAGACCGCAGTTCAGGCTCAGGCCGCCGCAGGCGCGGCCGCCGGTATGTCTGCGGTTATGGCCGCCGCGATCCATAACGTCGCCATGGCCATAGGCTGGTCCGCCGTCGAAAAGTCAGGTTTCCTGAGCCGCTTCTTCGGCAAAGAAATCGATTTGGACGCCAGCTGCATCGCGGTTGACAGCAACGGCGACGTGGTCGATGTGGTCTTCTACAATAAGCCATCCGGCTGCAACGGACAGATCCGCCACTCCGGAGACGACCGCACCGGAGAAGCCAGCGGAGACAACGAGCTCATTTATGTTAAGCTCGACACGCTTCCGCCCACTATTACTCAGCTGTTTTTTGTCATTACCAGCTACGAGGGGCAGAATTTCAACGATATTAAAAACGCCTACTGCCGCCTGATCAATTACGACACAAAACTGGAGCTGATCCACTACAATATCAGCGGCAGCGGCAAGCATACCGCCATGGTCATGTGCAAGCTCGTTAAGGAGCCGGCCGGCTGGGCCATGCAGGCCATCGGCGCCAACGCCATGGGCACGACCCCCTCCTCAATGTTCAGAGAAGTCTTAAAATACGTTTAACGGGAAGACGCCTTGTTCATCATGTTCAATAATTTTAAAAACAAAAAAACTTTCGTTTATACCGCCATAGCGATTACGGCGGCTTTCGGATTTATGGCCGCGCGCCACTGCTCCGCCGAAAATGAACCGCAGGAAAGCGAAGCGCCCACCATAAAGCTTAGCTCATCCGCCACGGAGACAGCCGAATCGAAAAAGCAAAGCCCTGCCTCTCCGGCAGTCACCGAGCAGAGTCCCAAGACCGCCAAGGCAGAAGCTCCTCAGGCAGAAGCTCCTCAGGCAGAAAAGCAGCCGACGGCCTCTCCATCCGAAGAGCCTAGCCGGACGCAGGACGAAGCAGATCTCAATGAGCGGGAGCAGAAGGTCCCGCCGACGGCAACAAAGCCCGATGCGCCAAAGTCTGAAAAAAGCGCCGCGCCTAAGCCGGAACCCAAAGCGGAAGCGGACGTGCAGAAGCTGGCCGCCGAAGCTAAAGAATACCTGAGCAAAGAAAAATTTGAAGACGCCGTTCCCCTGCTGATCAAAGCGGCCGACGGCGGCGACCTCTGGGCCCAGAACCAACTGGCCATCTGCTATTATTACGGCAGCGGCGTAACCAAAGACGTGGGAAGAGCCGCAGAACTTTTTGAACAAGCCGCTGCCAAGGGCGACGGCGTGGCCGAGCACTGGCTGGGCTGCCTCTATGACCAGGGCATAGGCGTCAAAAAGGACCCGGCTAAAGCCTGCCAATACTACATTAAAGGCGCGGAGCACGGCAATCCCGATTCCATGATGCTGGCCGCCTACCATTTTCAAAACGGCGACGGCGTTCCCCGCGACCAAAGCAAAGCCATGGAATATTACCGCAAAGCCGCCGAGAACGGCAGTACCGACGCCATGCTCGTAATCGGAAACGCTTATTATACCGGCGCAGGCCTGAAGCCTGACGCCAAAAAGGCCTTCCAATGGTTTGAAAAGGCCGCTAAGCTCGAGCACACCGAAGGTCTGCTGCGTTTAGGCATCTGCTATGACGAAGGCAAAGGCGTCAGGAAGAATTCCGCCAAGGCCGTCGAGCTCTTCAAAAAATCTGCCCAGCAGGGCAGCGAAGACGCCTTATACCTCTTGGGCATGCATACCCTGACCGGCGACGGAACCGCCAAAAACGAGCAGCAGGCTCTGGAAATGCTCAAGGGGGCCGCTGAAAAGGGCAACCGCGGCGCTATGCTGGCCGCCGGCATCTGCTTCTATCAGGGCATCGGCACGGCCGTCAATAAGGCCCAGGGCGTAGCTCTCTTCGCCGAATCGGCCAAACAGGGCGATCCGCTCGCCGTCGCCTGTCTGGCTTACTGCCTGCAGAACGGCATCTGCACCGACAAGGACGAAGTCAAAGCTGAGAAATGGATGAAAAAATTTGACGTCAAGCAGTCCTTAAATCCCGACGACGTAAAATGGAGTAAGGATTAAGAACAAGCCAAACCTCAGCTGAACGAGCAAATAAAAAAGAGGCCGCCTGAATGCGGTCTCTTTTTTATTGCCTAATTGTCCTCAGCTGTCGCTCTCTGTATCCGCCTGCTTCTTTTTATTGATAAAATAATATATCGGTCCGCTTATCATATAGAGGCCGCATACCGCATATACCGCCAGAGGAATACTGAAGACAGCGACTACAAAGGGCAGCGCGAACCACCATTTGGGAATCCAGCTCATTTTGGTGAGCTTGGGATAAGGCAGGCGGCAGAACATCAGGGAGCCCAAAACGCAGGTCAGAACCGCAATGGCGGCGGGACTGAGGAAATTTACAGGTTCAGGCGTCAGATAATCGCCTATGCAGAGCAGAGCCAGAATGGCAGCAGCCCCGGTGGTGGGCAGTCCTTCAAAAAAGCTGGGCGGACACAGGGAATCGGTTTTGGCGTTGTAGCGGGCCAGGCGCATGCCGCCCAGGCATATATAATAAAAGGCGATAAGCAGCATCAAATAATTGAAGCCGCCCTGCAGCGGGGGGAAGCCTTCTCCGCAGAAAATGCCGTGAAATAAATGTTTAACTTGGCTTACTATTCCCAGATTAGAAGTACAAACAGCTACAAATGAATTGCCAATAAGAACTGTTATATCCGGTATGCCAAAAGCGGAAAACGCGCCCGAGGCTTTGGCCGCCGTCCAGGCGTAGGCCAGAGAACCGCCGGCCAGACAGAAGCTGGCGTAATCGGCGATGGAATCGAGTTGAGCTCCGAATTCGCTGGCCACTCCCCATTTGCGGGCCAGAAAGCCGTCGCAGGCGTCAAAGACTACCGAAAAGCAAAGGGCGCAGCAGGCGGCCAGCGGGTTGCCGATAATGGCGAAATAAAGGGCCAGCAGCCCCACAAACATATTAAAACAAGTGCAAAGCGTAACTAATGTAAAATGCATGGGCCCCTTTTTCTAGTTAAATAAGATCAGCCCTTTGCAGATAACCGGCAAGTTAAGCAAAAACCGTATTGTCCGCACCGTACTGTCGGTAAGTAAAACAAAACTGGCTTTAAGCAGACATGTATTACACAGGTTTTGTTTTGCGCTGAAGCGAGCGTCCGAGCTCCGGCTGCGGCGAGCGCGGAGCGAAGTGCAAAACAAAACCGGCATAGCGAAAACATGCAGAATATGGTCTAAAGATTCTTCGCTGCGCTCTCAATGACAGGGGATACATTTACAAGCATTGGTACAACAAGCTAATGTGCCTTTTTTAGCATTATTTTGCCTTAACTTAATGACATTGGTCCGCACCGAAGAAAAATGAGACCTGCGCCGCGGCGCAGGCCTCATCCGAGCCTGAAGTTCAGCTAAACGGTTAACGGAAGCTACTGAGTTAACGGCACTCCCGCCCACAGGCGCTGAATATCTATAATGGTAACTAAAACGACCAGCCCCAGCAAAATGTAAAGGCCAATCTGGTGAACCCAAGCTTCCTTTTTGGGGTCGAGCTCGCGGCCGACCAGTTTGCCGATTAAAAGGACCAGGAAGCGGGCTCCGTCCAAAGCCGGGAAAGGAATCACGTTGAAAGCGCCTACCGCCGCATTGATCAGGGCGACCACATAGAGGAACTTGCCGAAGCTGTCGGTCGAAAGCTCAAAGATCATCTGCATGATGCCCAAAGGACCGGACATGGAAGATTTAACGACTTCTGGACTTAACACTTTATTGATTAGCTGCTCGACAATTATAATGGGAGCGATAATCAGGCGGCCGATAAATATAAACGACCTCTTGACCGTCAGGCCGAAAGTGACCGGCTGGAAGGCCAGTCCCAGCTCCGAAACGGTCTCGGGCACATCGTTTACCTGAATACGCACATGCTCGGCGTCGCCGCGCAGCATATCGAATACGGCCGGCTCGCTGCTGCCGTGCAGCTTGGTCAGAATTTCCTGAAGGCCGTCAATATTGCTGATATGAGCCCCGTTTACCAAAAAGACTATATCGCCGGCCTCAAAACCCTCTTTGTCCGCAGGACTTCCGGCTTTGACCGCTTCCAATACGTTGGTGGTGGAGTTATTGAACTTAAATTCCGTAGCCTGAGCGGGCATGATGCCGATCTTGCCCTCCGGAAGCAGGTCCTCTGCCAGCAGCGACAGCTTAGTCCTGCGCCCGTCCTGCAGCGTCAGATCGGCGCTGACCTTCTCTACCCGTCCGTCGGCGGTTTTGGAACCGTCGGAGACGCGCTTCAGAGCCGAGCCGAATTCCTGAAGAGTGCCGACCTTTTCCCCGTTGACCGCAGTTATGATATCGCCCCTTTTAAGACCGGTATCGGGAACCTCATAGCCCAGAGAGTTGAGGCTTTCCAGCTGAGGGGCGCCGATTTTATCGGCCTTAAATACCATTCCCGCCACCGTAAAGTTAGGGGTAATATCAAAGGTCAGATTTTCCGAGCCGCGGGATACGCCGATTTTAATCTTCTGCGCCGGATATTTGGCGATAAGGCGTATCATATCGCTGCCGGAAACCACGGGATTGCCGTCCACCGATTCAATCTTGTCGCCGTAGCTCAGACCGGCTGCGGCGGCGGGCGAATTGTCAAAGACCTTCATGACAATAGGCATGCTGCGGGGGGCTAAATCGACCAGACCGTAGCAGGCGCCGATTATCCAGAACATAATCAGAGCGGAAATAAAGTTCATGGTCACGCCGCCCAGAATTACGGCCATGCGCGCCCAGGCGCTCTTATCGTTGAAATTGCCCTCCACCTCGCGGACGGTGTTGTAAACCTGATCGGGCAGATAGCGCACATGCTCTTTTACGGATTCAAAGGCCTGCTTATCGCTCTCGGGGACCTTTTCCTTGTCATTGCCCACTTTCTCCAGAGCCTCGACCAGCTCGGCGGGACGCCCGGGCAGAGCGCTTTCGGGAAGATAGGCGGAAACCTTCTTAAATTCATCCTGCGTCTCGTCGTTTTCGGGGTCCTCGCCCAGCATCATGACGTAACCGCCTAAAGGCAATAGTGAGATGCTGAATTCGGTCCCCTTGTAATTAAATGAAAACAGGCGCGGACCGAAGCCAAGACTGAAGCGAGGACATCTTATGCCAACCTTTCTGGCAATAAGAAAATGGCCCAGCTCATGGATGGTTATAATAAAGCCGAAGGCTATGCAGACAGCGGCGATACTGATTATCCACTGTAAAATGCTCACTGTATCCTCACAAAAAAACTTTCCAAAAAGATAATCCCGCTTCCGCTAATCCTTAAAGAGCTGCGCCGCGTAAGCGCGGGTCTGCTTGTCCACTTTATCGAGGATCTCTAAAGTAGGATGTTCTATGACTTCATGCGCGTCCATGCAGCGGCGGATGATTGCGGCTATGGCGGTAAAGAAAATTTCTCCCTTCAGGAATCTGGCCACGGCCACCTCGTTGGCGGCGTTGACCACGCAGGGCAGCGTCCCGCCGGCTCTGCCGGCCTCAAAGGCATAACTCAGTCAAGGGAAATCGTCCAGGCGCGGTTTTTCAAAGGTTAAATTCCGGCAGTCGGAAATACGCAGCGTCTCCCATGATTTGGAGAGACGATCGGGCCAGCCCAGCGCATACTGAATGGGAGTGCGCATATCCGGACGGCCGACTTGAGCCAAAACCGAGCCGTCGCAGAACTCCACCATGGAATGGACTATGCTCTGAGGATGAACCCAGACTTCGATTTGCTCCATTTTGACCTCGAAAAGGTGCATGGCCTCCAGAACCTCAAAGCCCTTGTTCATAAGACTGGCCGAATCTACGGTAATTTTGGCGCCCATATTCCAGGTAGGATGCTGCAGAGCCTGAGCCGCCGTCATAGAGGCCAGGTCCTCTTTGGGAGTCTTGCGGAAGGGGCCGCCGGAAGCGGTCAGCAGGATGCGCTTTAAAGATTTTTCCGGCTGTCCCTGCAGACACTGGAAGATGGCCGAATGCTCGGAATCGACGGGCAGCAGCGGCAGTCCCTTGGATTTAGCCAGACCGGTGACGATCTCGCCGCCCACCACCAAAGTTTCCTTATTGGCCAGAGCGATAGGCTTGCCGGCCTCCAAGGCCGCTACCGTCGGCTTTAAGCCGGCCACGCCGACCAGAGCCGACACCACGACGTCGTTCTCTTTGAGAGAAGCGGCTTCGATAACTCCGTCCTGACCGATGTAAATCTTAATACCAGTTCCGTTTAAAGCGCCTTTAAGCTGAGGCAGAAAGGCTTCGTCGCCCAAAGCCACAGCCTTGGGCCTGAACTTCAGAGCCTGCTCGGCCAGCTTCTGCCAGGAACGGTTGGCCGCCAGAACTCCGGCCTTAAATTTTTCCGGATAGGCCTCTATAACGTCTAAAGTCTGGGTCCCTATGGAACCGGTGGAGCCCATAACCGCAATATTTTTAATCACTATATTCTCCTGCAATGCTTTTTTAAATATAAATATCGTCTCCTAAAGCCTTACATGGGCGAGGACGACAAAAATGTTTCCAAATAAAACAATCCGGCAATTACAAAAAGATAGGCAAAAACCGAAACGAACAGATAGGAGTCGAATCTGTCCAGAACTCCGCCGTGTCCGGGAATAATACTGCCTGAATCCTTAATGTCCGCATCGCGCTTCAAAGCCGATTCAAAGAGGTCTCCCAGCTGAGCGGCCACGGAAAGCAATAAACCTGCCAAAGCCCAAAGCCAAAGCGGGAAAAGCTGCAGAACCGCGTTCAGTTTATAGCAATAAAAGCCGAACGCTCCAGAGAATACCGTACAGCAGAGCAATGCGCCCCAAAAACCCGCCCAGGTTTTTCCGGGACTTACCTTGGGACAAAGCTTGGATTTGCCTAAAGTCTTGCCGAAAGCGTAGCCTCCCACATCAGAGAGGATGCAGATAATAACCGCAAAGACTAAAGCATAAATATGAATGCGGCGCAGATTCAGCAGCAGCGAAGGCAGAACGCCGCAGTAGAGAACCGCCAGAGCGTTTATGGCGCTGTCGGCCAGGGCAGACTTGTGCTTTTCCGGATTCAAAATGATATCTAAACCGGAGCAGAAGAGCGTCCATATCAAAATCGCCAGACAGCAGGAGGCGGCAACAGGAATATTATCTCCCAATATTTCATAGGAAGCCACCGCCGTCAGCGCACAGATGCTGACCAGGTATCTGTTGGGAGAAAACCCCCGCGCCTCCGCCAGATTCAGATATTCGGAAACCAGCCCTAAGCTGATCACGCCGACCAGTCCGGCCAGATACCAGCCGCCCAGCCAGACGGCCGTTCCCGCTACAGTCAGCATAGCCGCAGCGGAAATCAGCCTTACCGAGAAATTATTGCCCTTAGCTTTGACTGCGCCGAATCCGTTTCCGCCGCTGTAAGCCTCCCCGCCGTCATAACCTGCAGCCGGGATGCCTTCATAGCCCTCCCCGCCCGGCTCGTCGGCGCCGTGACCGCAGTATCCGCAGGCGCACGTCTCATCCTCAAGACATTCCTCTTCAGCCTCGCCGCCTAACTCTGCATTATCCTCCCCAATATTATCTTCATCTTCGCTTACAGACTGAAAAGCGCTCTCTTCATCTGTCAAGGGAAGCTCCGTCCGTTCCGTTACCACTCATTCCTCCAAATAAATTGACTGAAATCCGCCTTCTTTTCAAATATCAGAACTAATCTCCTTTACAGCTGTCCGCAGAGAGCTTGTCTTAATCAGCCGGGCTGTTCAGTTCAAACGCATTTTCAATCTTTCTTTCCCAAATCTTAAAGGCCGCCTCCAAAAGAGTGTTGCTCGGAGACAAAAACAGCGAGACAAAGATCATGACGTAGACCCAGCGGCGGGAAACCTTTACTCTCTTTTTAAAACTGGGCCACCGGCGGCTCTCCCCCATGGCCGCAAAGGTGCCTAATCCAATGGCGACCGGCCAGATTGTAGCCAGACGCAGCAGGACAAAACGCTTAGGAGTCATTTTTATATAAGCGAGCGCATTTTTAAAATGCTCTAAGGCCCGGGCAATGAAAGGCTTCAAATAGGCGCGGCAGCTTTCCAGGCTTCGGCGCGGAGAACCGCCCGGCAGAAATTGGGCTAATATTTCGCAGGGGACATAGCAGCGTCCGTTCTGCAAATCCTTGGGAAGATCGCGGAGGATATTCGTATATTGCAGAGCCCTTCCGAAGGATACGCCTAATTCCTCCATCTTTTCCATATCCTCAGGCTTAACCGCCTGCAGATAATGGGCGGTGATTCGCGTCCAGAAGCGGCCCACGCAGCCGGCGACCAGATAGGCGTATTTTTCCAGCTGTTCCGGCTCGGTAAAAGCGCCGGGAAAATAGCTGAGATCCCACTCCATGCCGCTGATCAAAGTAATGACAACCTCGCGGACCTCACGGAGAGCAAAATCGTCTAAATTAACAAAAAGCTCATAGGCCTCGGAAAGACGCAGCAGCAGCCGGGCTTCCCCGTCGGTTATGCCGGGATTCTTCCCCCCCTTCCCCGCCTTTTCAAGCGCCGCCAGAGCCTCCCTGAGATCTGCCGGCCCGCAGCTTTCAGGGAGGCTCTCTCCGTCCCAAACGCCTTCGGCGCTCTGTCCGCCGACCTTCGCGGCCGCCTGCAGAACGTACAAACGCAGCCGCTGCCAGAAGCGGCCCCGGGCCTCTCCGTCAGCCTCGCCCTTAACAACAGCCTTCCAGGCCTGCAGGTCGTTCAGGCGCTCCTCCGGAGTCCGGCTGGGATTATCCGCCAGGGTGTCGGCGGCTCTGGCCAAAAGATAGCCGACGCTGATCGCCGGTCTGCAGGAGGCCGGAAGAATGCGCATACTCAGATAAAAGGCTCTGGAAACATCCTTTAAAACTTTTCCCAGCAGTTCTTCAGAATTTAAACCGTCCATAATCCGCCTCTTTTTAAAGGAGCCAATTCAATTCCTTGGCTTCTTTGCTCAGGACCCTTTTGGTCTCCTCTACCAGCTCCCAGGCATCTTCCTGAGTGCGGGCTATGCAGGTGGCGCCCAGGCGTCCGTACTGAGAGAGGGCCCCCATCATATGGAAGATTACGCCGCTGCACAGAGTCGAGTTGTAATGAAGACCGGCGTCGGTAATAATGTCGATAATATCGTTGGGGCAGAGGCCTTTAGATTCCGGAGGCGCTATGTTCGAGAAGGAGACATAGCAGATTTTGTGGCCGGACTGCGAGGAAAACGTGCCGGTCTTGGGCTCATATCTGCCGCCGGTGAGAAACATGGTGGTATGCAGCGGATGGGTCGTGCCGCCGCGGCGCAGGTTAATCTCAATCGCGCATACCGCCCAGTCGCCCTCATAGCCGCAGTCGCCTTCTATCAGGCCGCCGATGCCCGGCGCGTTTTTGGGCACGGCCAGAAAATCTATGGAAACCGGCCCCACCGCTCCATGCTTGGCCAGTTCTTCGGCAATGACCATGCCCATACGGTGCAGAGCCCCGACATAGCAAGCTTTGGCCGGCAGAGAGCAGCCGATAAACTCCAGAGCGCTGCTGCCGCCCAAAATCTGCTCATGAGTTGAGTCGATAGTGATCTCGCCCATGGGATTGATAAAGACCTGCATGGTCGGAGAAGTCTTTACCTGAGTATCTATAAAAGCCTCCAGAACTCCGCCCTGCTCTTTCATAATTCTGCAGAAAAGCGGCCAGGAAACGTCGCCGCAGACCTGCCGCGGCAGTTCTTCCAAGGCCCCGGCAATATCCGCGGCCTCTTTAAAGCCGGCGAATAAAGCCAAATCCAGTACAATGCTGCCGATGCCGGAAAATCCCTCGTTGAGCTTGAGAACGACCTTGCGCAGATTCGGGCATTCGCTGCGCAGCTTTATCAGAGCCTGAGCGATGTCCTCTAGTGAATACAGACTTCCGCATCCCTTAGGATGGGCGATGCCCAATTTAGCAAATATGCCTCTGGTTCCGGACTTTGTGGCCAAAATATTGAGGTCATCCGAAGGACCGAACAGAGGGATGCCTAAATGGGCGGCCAGCTCCCGCTCCAGCTCGGTATTGTAATAGGCCTCGATATAGGAAAGCGCGGGATTGACGATCTTCGCCTTGATGCGCTCAATTACGCTGGGCCGCTCCAGAATCTTCAGAGTCAGCGGCCTGTCGCTGCGATCCATCAAAGAGATCAGATGAAGACGCTCCCGGGCGTGAGAGAAAGTAACTCCTGGCAGAAACTGCAGATAATAAGAAACAATTTCATCGGGAATCTGCAGCGCGCTCAGATAGACCACATGAGTTCTGGGCATGCTTAAAAGCGTCAGAAAAGAGAGCAGACGTTCCTCATAATGCACAGAACCGGCGACTCCGGCCAGTTCAGAAGGCGGCAGAGAAATAGAAGGAACGACCACAACGGTCCGCTCGCAGTCAGGATCTCTCTGGACGCTCTGCCAGGCGGCCGGCAGATGCTTTTGGAGATTCTTGAATTCCGTCCGCCAGTTTTCATGATTTACAGTTTTAAAACCCATATCTGCTCCTCCGAAAAGCGTACTAACATTCAATCCTCAAATTACAAAATTTAAACTCTTCTGCAGACTACCAAATACTTAATGGCGCCAGGGTTAACGGCCTTATCTAAATTTGTCGACTTTATTTCAGCCTGCAGGCCCGCCTTTTCTGCCATCTGTTTCACTTTATCCGCTGAACAGGACATACTCTCGCTGTCATAAACCAGCAATATTCCGTTCATTTTCATTCCATTTTTTATTTTGGCCAAATATTCAGCGCCTCTTTTGAATTTTTCCTCTTCTGAAATAGATTCATTGAACTTATCGTAAAGATTATGGACGTCAAAAAGACAGACTAAATCTGCTTCGTTTGCCTTCAAAGCAGGATCGTTAATACCGTCATGGGATTCACAGAGGCGAAGTTCAGCATAAGCAAACCTCTTATCATACTTGCCCATATATTTTGCAAATTCCAGCAGAGAAGGCTCAATTTCCACTAATATAGTTTTTCCCGCGCCGGAATCTTTATCAATAACAGACTCGGAAAGTTCCGCCAATAAACCGCCGCTTCCCCCGCCTATATCGACAACGGTTTTTCCCTTTAATCCGCTTAACGGCGTCACTGAATTTACAATATCTTTTTGCTTCAGAAAATGTCTGTGATGAAATATTCCGGAACAGATATGTGAAATTGGCACATACTTAGGAGTTTTGCCGCTTCGATACTGACGCATATCCTTAACGACAGAAGCAAGATCTTTGCGCTCCGTAATATAATTATATACTCCAATATCGAGCTTATCTTCAAAAGGAACTTCAGACAAAAGGCCCGTTTGAATCTTAATATATACATTTATAAACGGCAGATATCCCGGACATTCCTTAGCATGGCTGTCAATATAACTCATACTTTTTTTTAATTCCGGAATCATCCATTTTTTATCTTGGTCCGTAGCTTCCAGATAGGTTATTAAAACCTTTTCAACCTCCTGAAATTCTTTTTCGCTGTCAGCGCGCGAATCGCGGCGCTCGTAATCTTCGGCCAGCCGATCCGGCTTCTTCTTATTTATGCGTCTGGTCTCAACGGTATTAAGATTAACCGGATTAGTACTTTTCTTTTTATCGGGCAGATTATAAAACTGCGCGCAGCCCAAGGAGGAGAGGATTAAAAATACGCCTAAAAATTTCTGCCAACTGCAATTGAACACAACAACAGCCTCTGTTTATTGATATTTTTTAATATTCTCATATTCAAACAAATACTCATTTAATGTTATAATAATTTTATTGCTGATTATAGAAATACAGAGCGAAAAATATGTTTTTTGACGGCCATAACGATACTCTTACCAAGCATTATCCGCCGCGCCACCTCAGAACCGGAAGCGGCGCAAAGATCCGCAGTCACAGCTTCATAACCGGCAATTCCAAATGTCATATGGACCTTCCCGGAATTAAAGAGGCAGGTTTTCAGGGCGGAATCTTTGCCGTCTTTGTCGATCCTCTGCCTGAAGACGGCGAAGAAGATCAAATCGGAAGCAGCTATCTGCAGGGGCACAAACGGCAGACGGGCCCCGGCTTTCCTCTGTTTGAGCCGCCCATAGATTCAAGCTTGGCCCTTACCGCCTCACTGGAGGTCCTTTCTCACGCCTATCAGGATGAGCGGGCCGCCGATGGCCAGATTAAAATTGTTCGTACCAAAGGCGACCTCCAAACCGCCATAGACAGCGGCAGTCTGGCCATGGTGCTACATTTGGAGGGCTGCGAAGCCGTCGACTCTGAGCTCCGCCTCCTGGAAGTTTTCTGGCAGGCCGGCATCCGCTCTCTGGGACTGTGCTGGAGCAGACCTAATATTTTCGGGACCGGCGTTCCCTTCGCTTACGGAATGTCTCCCGACCTGGGGCCGGGCCTTTCCGAGGCGGGCAAGCGTCTGGTGCGCCGCTGCCATGAGCTGGGAATTCTGGTAGATTTAGCCCATTTAAACGCCGCAGGCTTTTACGACGCTTTAGCCCTCAGCTCCAAGCCGATAGCCGTGAGCCATACAGCCGCTCACGCCCTCTGCCCCTCAGCCAGAAATCTGACCGATCGCCAGCTGGACTGCTTAGCCGAAAACGGAGGTCTGGCAGGCGTGACCTTCCACGTGCCCGATCTCCTGGGGCCCGGCGGCGAATGCGCTTCCACAGTTATGCCCGGCGCCGTCCTTACGCCTCTGCAGGCCATAGCCGCTCATATCAAATACATCGGAGAGAGGATCGGCTATGAGCACGTCGCTTTGGGCTCCGACTTTGACGGCTGCACCGTACCCGAAGAGATAGCGAATGTGCGCGGCTTGAAAAAGCTTCCCGGGGAATTGGAAAAGTTGAATATCAGCCCGGAAAATATCGAAAAGGTCTGCAGCGGAAACTGGCAGAGAATCCTAAAGGAAATTCTGCCCGATTAAAGCAAGATTCAGCTTTATTTTTCACATAAATATCGGTACAATAGCACTTAACACAAGAAAAGGTCTGAAACCTATGGACAGCATAAATCCCTGCAGCGGAGTAAATTTACCGACGCTCAGAGCCGAACAGCCCGCTGAGACGAACGTCAAAACCGAGCCGGAAACCGCGGCGTCTCCTAAGGATACCTGCGAGTTTTCTCAAGCCCCCGGCGAAGCTCAGGATCACATCCAAACCGGCCGCCTTAAGGATTTTGCCAAGAAAACCAAGGAGCTGTTCAAAGAGGCTGCAGATTCGCCCATTACCTTTATAAAGGATCATAAAAAAGCTATGCCTGCCGCCGCCGGGGCCGTCTCTGCCGGCGCCGCGGTCGCGGCGGCCGCACTTTTTGACTGCGGCAAGGCCGACGACATCATAGATATAGCCCAGCTGGCAATTTTTAAGGGCGGCGTCAAGGGCAAGGTCGAACTCTATTCGAAAATAGCCGAAACCACCGGAGTAGCCGCCGGCGCGGCCTGTATTATCGGCGGAGGCATAACCGCCGCAATAGGCATAACAAAAGCTGTCAAAGGCGTCGGAAAAATCGCCAGGGGGATAAAAAAGCATGACAAAGCCGCCGCTGCCAAAGGAGTCAGATCTGCTTTAGCCGGTACTCGCAAAGCCTTGACCGGCGCAGTCGTGGGAACTCTGAACGCCGGCGGAGTTATCGGAATAGCCTCTAAAACTACCCGCAAGGTAATAATGCCGCCTCTGAGAAAAGCAGCCGCCGGCCTGAATATAGGTATCGGCGTGCATACCCTCGTCAAAGGCATACAGCATAAAGACAAAAAAGAAATTTTGACAGGAGCTCTCGATCTGGGCTACGGGACCGCCGTAGCCGCCTCCATAATTGCAGGAGGCCCGGTAACCTCGGTCACCTGCACCGTCCTGCTTTTCTCCAAAGAAGCCCTTTCCGCCGGGAAAAAGATCGCTAAACTGGTTAAGAAAGATCGGGATATTCAAAAAGATCGCCGAACCGAGCCGGCGGAACAAATACAGCTCGATAAGACAGCCGCGCCGGTAAAGGAAAAGCGCCTATAAAGACTGACGGCCGCAGCGTGTCTGCCGGCAGCTGAACAGATATGCGCTTCATTGCCGGTTAGTTAAGCAAAAACAGGCTTTAAGCAGACATGTTATACACAGGTTTTGTTTTGCTCTGAAGCGAGCGTCCGAGCTCCGGTTACGGCGAGCGCGGAGCGAAGTGCAAAACAAAACCGACACAGCGAAAACACGCAGAACATG
>JAFTAM010000192.1 GCA_017458675.1 bacterium | reverse complement strand
CAGCCTCTAAATCGGCAAAGCTGATATGCGCCGTTTCCAGAGCTTCGGCCATTAAAGGGTTCAAAGCCTCCATATGGGCCCGGCAGGCAAACTCGGGAACCACGCCGCCGTACTTGGCATGGAGAGGAATCTGAGTCGAAACCAGATTGGCCAGAATTTTGTTCCCGTCCTCTAAAATCGCCACAGAGGTCTCATCGCAGGAGGATTCCAGACCCATAATATATTTAGGACGAAACGGCTCCACCCGCATATAATTGGCGTTATTTTCGCGACTGCCCATATCTTAATCCGCCTTCCTGTCTTTAAGCTTCCATCTCTGCAAAATATCATCCACCGATTCAGCAAACTCCCGGCTCTGCCACTTCTCCGCCTTCATCAGAAAAGCGTCCTCGCCGTTGGCATAATAGCGGCGGCGCACATGCACCTTCTTGAAGCCGAACCTTTTATAAATGCTTAAGGCCGGTTCGTTGTCGACCCGCACTTCCAGGGTGGCCTTATCCACGCCCTCGTTTACGGCCTGCCTGACCGCTTCCGCCATCAGGCGCGTGCCGATTCCCCTCCCCTGCCAATCAGGATGAACCGTCACCGTAGCGATCTCCGCTTCGTCAAAGAATACCCATATCCCGATGGCGCCGATGGGTCGGCCGTCTGCCAAAGCCGCCCAATAGCGGGTATAGCCCCGTTCCAGCTCAACGGCAAACATATCGACGGTCCACTTGTCGTTCTTATGAGCCAGAGCGTCTAAATCGGCCACCTCCTGCAGATGGGCGGAGGTCATGGGAACTATCTCAATTTCCGAATTCATACCTAACAATACTCCGAAGCCGTCCGCGCCGCAGACGACAGCCTCAGCCCAGCATTACGTCGGCGCTGCGCAGATACGTCGGCAGCAGCTCAAAGGGAGAGACGGTCTTCCCCTCCTTCAATTTGCGCTCGCCAATCATAGCTACCTGATCGGCGCCGATTTGAGCAAAGAGCGAATTGGCAATCTGCAGCTCGGGAGCGGCGGCCTTCAGAACCGCCTCATAGCGAACCGGACCGCTTCCGACCGCCAGAGCGCAGTTCATCTCCCGGCAGGCCTCGGCCAGCTCTTCGGGCTTATAAGCTTTATCCTCAGCCAAGCGGCGGCAGCCGCCATCGGAAGTATCGAAAAAGGCCGCAAAAACCTCTGAACGCCGAGCGTCCAGGCCGGCCAAAAGACAGGGGATTCCCGGATGAGAAGCGGCCAAAGCCTCCAAAGTATCGACCCCGATTAAGGCGCAGCCCGTAGTCTGGGCAACCGTCCGGGCCGTAACCACGCCCAGACGCAGACCGGTAAACGAGCCGGGACCGGCCGTCACCGCCACCGCCTGCAGATCTTTGAAAGAAGCGCCGGCAGAATCCAGACATTCCTTCAAAGCGGGAAAGAGACGGCGCAAATGAGAGCGGGGGCTGTAGCCGCCTCCGCAGGCCAGACATTTTCCGTTCTGCACCAGAGCCACGCTGAAGCTCTCGCCGGAGCATTCAATACCGGCAATCAGTCCATCTGACGTCTTAATTTTTTGCGGAATCACCCTTTAAAGCCTCGACTATTTCCAGGCCGCGACCGCAGACGGCCTCAAATTTCAACTTACGGCCGCAGGGGCCTAATTTTTCGGTCTCATAGCTGATACTGACATACAGACGATCCGCCGGCAAAATTTCCTCAACCCGCTCCGACCACTCTACGCAGGCTATGCCGTCTCCGCCGATGTACTCTTCAGCTCCGATATTTATTAAATCTCCGGCGTCCTTCAGACGGTAGGCGTCAAAATGATAGACAGGGATCCGCCCTTCATAGATGTGCATAAGTACAAAAGTCGGACTGGAAACCGTCTCTTTCGCCTGCAGAGCCCTGGCCAGACCGCGCACGAAGGCGGTTTTTCCCGCTCCTAAATCGCCGTAAAAGCCTATGACGTCTCCGGGCTCAAGAAGCTCCGCCAGTCTCTCCCCCAAAGCCTCGGTTTCGTGCTCTTCAGAACTGAAAAAACTCAGACCTGTCCTTTTTATTCCCTCTTCCTTAAGCTTACACATATCGCAAAAACATGCTTTCCCGTCTGATTTCTTCTTCAGCGCCGAAGGCGGCGCCGCAGGATTTCGGATCTTCAAAAAAAAACGCGCCCCCTTCCTCAAAGGAGCACGGATTTTCAGCCGGTCTCAAAGGCCGGCCCTTTAATACATGCCTTCGCCGTATTTCTGACGGTAAAGCTCCTCTAAAATGTTCGAGGTCTTTTCCATAGCCCGCTCATGGCGTCCCTGCAGTTCCTTGCGGGCCGAAAGCAGTTCCTTCTTGACCTGTTCTACCGAGCTGTAGCGGCGCTCCGGCGCATATTCCAAACATTTTGCCAAAACCGATTCCAGCCAGTGATTGGCCTCGGGACGCAGTTCCCGAAGAGGAGGAATAGCAAAATTATACTTTACCAGATTGGCTTCCGTCAAAGCCCAGTACAAGGTCGCGCCTAAAGAATAAATATCTCCGCGCAGGTCGCAGTCAAAGCGGTTATGCTTCTCGGGAGGAGCAAAGCCGGGACTGACCATGGCAAAGGTGCGGGGGTTGCGGGAAGGAGCGAAATAACGGGCTACGCCGAAGTCAATGACCTTTAAGGCGCCGTCATAGGTAATCATGACGTTGGAGGGCTTCAGGTCTCCCAAAATTACAGGATAAGGCTTGTGAGAGTGGAGATATATCAAAACGTCGGCTATGCTTATGCCCCACTGCAGCGCCTGGTCCTGAGTAATGCCGTCTGATTCCAGAACCGTCTGATGCATCGTCTTGCCGGCGATCCACTCCATGACAATATAGAAATAGGCCCCCTGGTTAAAGTAGGCCATAACTTTAGGAAGTCCGGGATGAGAAAGCTCCATGAGGAGCTTAGCCTCCAACTCAAACTGTTCCATGAGCTCATTAAACTCACGTTCGGAAAAACCGTCGGTATAGATAGCCTTAATAGCCACCAGATCCCCGTTTTTCTTTTTATCGGAGGCCAAATAGACAGTAGCAAAATTGCCGTGTCCCAGATTACTGATAAGCCTGTATCTTCCCTGCAGTTCAGACATGATTCCTCAACAATAGAATATATTTGCAAAATATATCTTGTTTCTCCTTTTATACACGAATAAAGCTCTTACCTGCCAAAAAGCAAAAAATAAAATACAGCCGTTTTGCACTGTCGGTAAGTTAAGCAAAAACAGGCTTTTTGCAAACACGCTTAATAAAGGTTTTCTTTGACGCGTACGCGGAGATTCGAGCACAGCTTCGCGCGGAGCGGCAGCGACAAAGAAAACCGGCATAACGAAAACATGCAGAACTTGTTCTAAAGATTCTTCGCTGCGCTCAGAATGACAGAGGAAACATTTATAAGCCTAATGCAGAAATGCTCTTATGCCATTTTTAGCAAGTTATTGCCTTAACTTTATGACATTGAGCCGTTTTGGGCCGTCTGTTCTATTCTTTATGACGTTGAAAGAGCTCCCCGGCGTCTCGGAGCGCTCTGCCTATGCCGCCGTTCCGATGTATGCGAAATAACCTCGCTTTACCGCCCGGGCGCCTTGCCCTCGGACAGAAGAATACATTCAGCGCGGCGCCGCATAAACAGGCCAGGCTCTGTCCCATCCGTTCCTGCCGCCGAATGTCTGCATAATCTATAAGATTTATAATCCAATAGTAAAAAAATACTTTTTTTTTACAAAATTTCGGATAAAATAGATTAGATATAAAGATAAGAAAGGGTCAGCGGCATGAAAATCGCTATTATCTCAGATACGCACGATAATCTGACAAAAATAGATCTGGCTTTAAAAGCAGCCAAAAAAGCCAAAGCGGAAGCGATAATCCATGCCGGAGATTTTGTTTCCCCCTTCAGTCTCACTCCTTTTAAAGAATGCGGGCTTCCAGTACATGCGGTTATAGGCAATAACGACGGAGAACGCGACGGCCTGCGCAGACAGTTTGCCGCCATGAACGCTCACTTTTGGGAGGGGCCGGTCCTGTTTGAGCTGGGAGGTCTGGAAATTGCCCTGCAGCATCAGCCTTACTCAGCCGCCGAATTTGCCCAGCACCTGGCCGCCTGCACCAAAAAGCCCGCCGCTCAGCGCGGCGGCTTTGCCCCCAAAACCTCCCTGGTAAAGGATCTGCTGCAGGACCCCGTCAAACGCATCTTAATATACGGCCATACCCACCAGCTTAAAATCGAAAGACACAAGGGCCTAATCGTCATTAACCCGGGCGAAGGATGCGGCTGGCTGACCGGCAAATCGACGCTTGTCATGCTGAACACCGAAAATCTGGAAACGGAAGTCATTGATTTTTAAACTATGCACGCCCCTGAACTCCTGCCGAATTTATACTGTCGGGATATAGCTTCCGTACCTTTTCACAAGCTGGCCGAACAGGGGATTGTCAATATCTGCATAGATTTAGACAACACTCTTGCTCTGCGCCGCTCCGATCTCATTGAGCAGCATATTCTGGATACCCTCAGCAAGGCCCGTCAGGCAGGCTTCATCCAAAAAATCTGCGTGGTTTCCAATATCATTTTCGGAAAAAAGCGCTTCAACAGAGTAAAGAACGCCGCCGCTCAGCTGCAGACTCCCTACTTTTTCGCCGCGCATTTCTTCAACCGCAAGCCGTTTGCCGCGCCCTTCCTCAAAGCTATGGAACAGATGAACTCTAAACCCGAAAATACGGCGATGATCGGCGACCAGATTTTTACGGACATAATCGGAGGCAACAGAGCCGGACTTTACACAATTTTAGTCGTGCCTTTAGGAAACGACCACTGGGTCACCGGATTTACCGGACGGCGGCGCCGAGAAAAAAGAATTTTAAAAGACTTATTTATGCATCAGCAATAAGCATATATACAAAATTTGCATTTGATTTATTATAAATTCATCTTTTTTTAAAGTTTTTAATCTAGTCTTAACAAAAAAAAACGCCTTGCGCAGCCGCCGCGGCGCTGCAAGTTAATAAAACAAACAAATAATACTGACCGCTTTACCGCAGAAAATCAAAGCCGAAGGCTGTTCTTCAATAGGAATAATAAACGCAAGTACGAAAAATAAGTTTTATGAGATGAAGCTGACGATTCATACAAAATGAGGCTGCCAGAATTAAAGAAATAAGCCGTCGCTCAAATAAATAGAGCAGGCTGTTTATTTATATTTCAGCAAATATCCCTCGAGGCTTTGGCGTCGCAGAATTCTATAGCAGACAGAAACATTGGCTCAATAACAGTTTGAGCGCGCGATTCTGTCATTATAAAGGAGATAATTATATGGGTATAACTGATACTCTCAGTTCTTTGATGCACAAAATTCCCGGTTACACTGGACTTGTTGAAAGAGCTGAAAGACGCGAAACTGACGCGCGTCACCGCGAATTCATAGCCAAAAAGCTTACCTCTATTAAGAGCGACATGCAGTCAATTCAGGAAGAGTTTCTCAGCAGCGGCAATCTGTCGGTAATGGAGCCCTTTGACAAAGTTTCCAACAAATTAGACCGCGTTATTGAGAGAACCCGCCATGCCAGCCGCGGCTACAGCGGCTTCTTTGACGCCGTAAAGGTTGACGTCGAAGAGCTCGGCAGAATTTATGAGCACGACCTCAACTTAGTCAATTTAGTTGCCTCCGTGGAAGAAGGTTTAACCGCCATTGAAGCTTCCGCCGACGGCGGCGGCGATCCCAAAGCCGCTCTGCGCGCTCTCACCAAGACCGTGGAAAGCATTGACAAAGCGTTGGATGAACGCGAAGCTATCTTGAAAGGAATAAGGTAATATTCAGTTATGGCAAGATATTTAGATGTTATTGAATGGCGTCCGTCCGATCCGGACGCTCTGGTAGGAAGAGTTCCCGAATCCGGTCCCGCCGACATCCGCATGGGCGCGCAGCTCATCGTCCGTGAAAGCCAGTCTGCCATCTTCTACCGCGATGGCGCGGCCTTGGACACTTTCGGTCCCGGCCGTCACACTCTCACCACCGGAAACATTCCCATGCTTACGGAGGTCATCCAGAGATTCGCCGGCGGCAGCAACGTCTTTGCAGCCGAAGTTTACTTTGTCAATCAGCAGGTGCTGACCGAGCTCAAATGGGGAACTCCCAACCCCATCGATTTAAAGGACCCCGATTTAGGCTGGGTCCAGCTCCGCGCCTTTGGTACCCTTTCGGTACGCGTCGAGGATCCTCAGCTCTTTGTCAATACCTTAGTCGGCACCCGTCCCGAATATACCAAAAAGGACCTCAATAGCTTCCTCAAGGGCAGTATCCGCACCCACCTGAACAAACTCATCAGCACCACCTTCCAGTCCTACGCCAGCATCCGCAACAACCTGGAAGATCTGGTAGCGGCCATGAAGGTCAAGGTCAAGGACGACTTCGGCAAATACGGCCTTTCCGTCCGCGACTTCTTCATTCAGGACGTTTCCGTACCCGAAGAAATTCAGGCGGCCTTCCGCAAGCGCGCCACGATGGGCGCTTTGGGAGTCGGCAGCTACAAAGAGATGCAGATGGCCGACGCCATGCGCGATATGGCTCAGAACCAGGGAACCGGCGGCGCCGGCATGAGCATGGGCATGGGCATGATGATGCCTCAGATGATGATGCAGGCCATGCAGCAGCAGCCTATGCAGCAGCAGCCCGTGCAGCAGGCAGCTCCTCAGCAGGCCATGCAGACCTGCTCTAACTGCCATGCTCAGATTCCCGAGAGCACCAAATTCTGCCCCCAGTGCGGCGCCAAGGTCATGCCTGCCGGTATGGTCCCCTGCCCCAACTGTCAGAATCCGGTTCCGGCCGGCAGCAAGTTCTGCCCCAACTGCGGCGGCAGTTTAAAGAAGGTCTGCAGCAACTGTCAGCAGGAGCTGGAGCCTAACGCCAAATTCTGCCTGAACTGCGGTACCAAAGTTCAGTAGCCGAAGCAGCAGAATAATCAGTTAACAGCATATATCCGCCGTCAGGAAGAGCTCGGCCATAACCGAGCAGACAAGCCCGGTACGGCGGATATTTTTGCAATTGGGCGATCAATATTTCAGATGCTGCCGGCGGCTAAGGATGACACTAAATTCCGGGCGAGTTTCCCGTTTATTGTTCCAAACGCGATTACCGCCTGTCATTCCAGGTTCGACTCCCGCCTATCATTCCGGCTCGGCCCTCCCCGCCTGTCATTCTGAGCGAAGAATCTTTATACATGAAACGCTTATATTTATGTACGCGTTTCTGAAGTGAAATTATTATGAAAAATGTACTTGTCGCCGGCGGCGCCGGCTTTATCGGAGCGAATTTATGCCGCAGTCTATTGGAAAAAGGCTGCAAAGTGACGGTTATCGACAATTTTTCTACCGGCAAGGCCGAGAATCTGCAGGGATTGCCTCTGGATATTATTGACGCCGATATCTGCTATGCCGATTTGACCTCTCTGCAGGCGGATACGGTAGTCAATCTGGCCTGCCCGGCTTCTCCGCCGGCCTACCAGAAAATTCCCGTAGAGACTCTTATGGCCGGCTCTCTGGGAGTAAAAAATCTGCTTGATCTCAGCCTGCGGAACGGCTCCAGATTTCTGCAGGCCTCGACCTCCGAAGTTTACGGAGAACCGCTGGTCCATCCCCAGAACGAAAGCTACCGCGGCAACGTCAGCTCAGTCGGCCCGCGCTCAATGTACGACGAATCCAAACGCTTTGCCGAGGCTCTGATTATGGCCTACATCAAACAGTACCGCGTAAATGCCGGCATAGTCAGAATATTTAATACTTACGGGCCTTTCATGCGCCCTGACGACGGCCGCGTCGTCAGCAATTTTCTCACTCAAGCTCTTTCCGGCCGGCCTCTAAGCGTTTACGGAAACGGCAGCCAGACCCGCTCATTCTGCTTTGTCAGCGATCTCGTCGAAGGCCTCGTCAAAATGCTGGAGAGCGATGCGGCAGGACCAGTCAATCTGGGCAATCCCACGGAAAATACTGTTTTGGAACTCGCCCAGATTATCGGCAATATCTGCGGCGTCGAAGTTAAACTGCGCTATGATCCTCTGCCCGGCGACGATCCCACCCGCAGGTGTCCGGATATTTCGCTGGCCAAACAGCTTTTAAATTGGGAACCGCATATCTGTCTGGAAGAAGGGCTCAAACAGACAAAATCCTGGTTTGCTTCCCTCATCTGAATTAAATCGGCCGTTTAACCATTCGGGCAGGATTATTTCAGTCGCCTTCGCCTATCTGCACGGGATTGCCGTCGTCGTCTATGGCCACAAAGACCGTCTGAGCGGTGGCGGCCGTGCCGACCGTGCCGTCGCGGCGCAGATATTCGGCTTCTAAATCTATGGTCAGCGAGGATTTGCCTATTCTGTTGAGCTTGGCATAGACGCTCAGAATATCGGCGGGATATACCGGCGACTTGAAAATGACTTCCTTTATAGCCACGGTAACCACCCTATAGCCCTTCGAATATTTCATGGCCTCGGTTCCGCTGGCTAAATCGATCATCTCTAAAATTTTTGCGCCGCCGATCCTCCCCCAAACATTCTGATCCTTAGGCTGCATCATTTCCCGCAGCACCGGAATTTTATCCATAAATACTAATCCTCGTTAACAGCGAATAGAGAAGAGAAATTAAAACAAACCGCAAATGAATCCTGCTTATGCGGACCTGCCGCTCCGCATAAGGCCCTGGATTGATAAAGGAATTAAGAATATGAGATTATTTATTGCCGTTTTATTCAGCGACGATATTAAAAATGAACTTGAAGACATCCAGAATAAATGCAGAGAACACGGCGTCAAAGGCGCCTATATCGCCAAAAGCAATCTGCATCTTACCTTGGCGTTTATCGGCGAATACGGCGATCCCGAACGCGTCAAACAGGCCATAGCCTCGGTAAAATTCAGGCCCTTTCCGATACATCCGGAAAAAATGGGCGCTTTCCGCGATTTGTGGTGGGCGGGACTGAGCAAAAGCAAAGAACTGAAAAATGTTGCCGAGCGGCTTCGCCAGGCTCTTGAAAACGCAGGCATTCCTTTTGATACGAAGCCTTTTTCTCCTCATATCACATTAATCAGAAGAGCGAAATCACCGGATAACTCCATCCCCGGCGAGCTGCGGTATTATACCGGAAAAAACGAAATGACGGTAAGCCGGATTTCGCTGATGCGCTCCGACAGAAAGGCTTCTGAACTTGTATATACGGAGATAACTTAAGTTCAGCAGTTAAGCACAACTAAAGGAAATATTATCCGCTTATAAAATTAAGCCTGACTATTTTTTTCGGGAGGCTATGAACAAATGAAGGTAATGCTTACCGGCTCAAATGCCGCTTTAGGCAGAGCATTATCGCATTTTTGGCAGCAAAAGCATACAGACGACCTTTTAAACTGTCCGGATGAAACCTGCTGGACCTCCGTCGACAAAGCCCAAAGGACAGTAGAAACCTTCTGCCCGGATCTGCTGATAAACTGTCCGAATTTCGGTGATACCGGGGCCGAACGGCAAAAAGTTCCCAATATAGGCTGCATAAGCCGCACCGCCTTTCTCTGGGAGGCTTTAAGACAGAGCTCTTTTAAGACAGACAAAATAATTTTGCTGAGTTCAGGCTCAATCTACGAAGGCATTGAAAAGAAGGGAGCTCCGATCGGCGAGGAGGCTCCGATCACTTCTCACACTCTGGAGGATCTGGAGATTCTTACCGTCGATCTGATGGCTTACCAATATTTCAGAGCTTATAAAATGCCTATTGTGCGCCTGCGCCTCTTCGATATATTCGACGGTCAGAGCGGCATGGTCCTGACCAGGAATTATCAGCCGGAAGAAGCCGAAGGCGGCCTCGATTTAACCGAGCTGCAGGATCTGCAGAGGGCGATCGAGCTGGCCGCGGAACTGGGCAAGCCGGGAGAGATTTATAACATATGCTCTCAGCAGATTGTGCCTAACCGAATTTTGGCAGAAAAATTCAAGCTCAATCCGCAGCCTCTTTATTCCGACAGCCTGACCTTTAAAAGCCCAGGATCATGTAAGAAATTTATCAATTTGACAGCCTGGCAGCCAAAAGTCTATAATTTTCAGAATTATCATTAAAAACTGCATAATAATCCTTGCCGCCTGACGAGGCGGACAAATTAAACGATGCTGTATGGGAGAAGCTATGAACGTTTTAATTACAGGAATTACCGGATTTGTAGGTTCGCATTTAGCCGAATACTGCTTGAGCCTGGGCGCAAAGGTTTATGGAACCTATCGCTGGCGCAGTCCTTTAACCAACATAGAAGATATTAAAGATAAAGTAAATCTCATCGACTGCGATCTCACCGACGCCTACGCCGTACATAAAGCTATCGAGACGGCTCAGCCGGAGCGAATCTTCCATTTAGCTGCGCAGAGCTTTGTACCCACCTCCTGGCGGGCGCCTCAGGATACGCTTTACAACAACATTATTTCCGAGCTCAACCTGTTTGAAGCCATCAAAGGCTCGCAGATGAGGATTCAGATTGCCGGTTCTTCCGAAGAATACGGCATGGTTTATCCCGAAGAGACTCCCATTAAGGAGACCAATCCCCTCCGTCCTCTCTCCCCCTACGGAGTAAGCAAAGTCTCTCAGGACATGCTGGCCTATCAGTACAACCGCTCCTACAACTTATATGTAATCCGCACCCGGGCTTTCAACCACACCGGCCCGCGCCGCGGCGAGGTCTTTGTTACTTCCAACTTCGCCAAGCAGATCGCCTCTATTGAAAAGGGCCTTCAGCCTCCCGTCGTAAAAGTAGGCAACCTGGAAGCCAAACGCGACTATACAGATGTGCGCGATATCGTCAGAGCCTACTGGCTGACCCTGGACGGCGCCTGCACCCCCGGCGATGTCTATAACATCTGCAGCGGCAACTGCTGGACAATCCGCAAGGTCCTGGACACCCTGCTCTCTCTCAGCAAGGTCGAGGTAAAGGTCGAAACCGATCCCGAACGCCTGCGTCCTTCCGACGTGCCGATTCTGCAGGGCGACAATCACAAATTCCACCATGCCACCGGCTGGCAGCCGGAAATTGCCCTGGAAAAGACCCTTGAGGACCTCTTGAACTACTGGCGCGAAAGAGTTTAACTTTTACTGCCTTAAATAAACGCCCGCCCGGATTTAATCTCCTGAGGCGGGTATTTTTTTGCTTCCGAATATCGGTTATATTTCCGGGCCTGCCAGTCTGAAAAGGCTTTTCGTTTTTTTAAGAAGGCTTTGCAAATTTTTTTGATTTTTACGGTTATTTATGCAAAAAAGTCCGTAATTCTCTTTATAAAATTGAGATAAAAAGCTAAAATTAAGGTATGCACAGATTTTTTACATGTAAAATATTCTGGCAGAATGCTCATAAATAATAAAGAAGGAAGACGATGACTAAAAAGTACGCAGAAGAGATTGAGCAGGCTTACACAGTTATAACCGTCATGGAAGAGGCGCAGCGCTGCCTGCTTTGCCATGACGCTCCCTGCTCCGAGTCTTGTCCCGCCGGTACGGACCCCGGAAAATTTATCCGCAGCGTCCGCTTCAGGAACTTTAAAGGCGCAGCTGAAACTATCCGTGAAAACAACGCTTTAGGCGGCATTTGCGCCAGAGTATGCCCCACTGAAAGATACTGCCAGAAGGCCTGCTCCAGATGCGGCATCGACCGTCCCATCGACATCGGCGGCATCCAGAGATTTGTCACCGACTTTGAAGCCAGAGCCAATATGCATATTCTGCGCAAGGGCGAAGCCATTGGCAAGAAGATTGCCGTCGTCGGCAGCGGTCCTTCCGGACTGCAGGCCGCCGCTTCCTTGCTCCAGATGGGCTATGAAGTCGATATTTACGACAAAAACGCCAAGGCCGGCGGCTATCTCCGCTACGGCATTCCCCAGTACCGCCTTCCCAACGAAGTCGTTGACAAAGAGATTGAGCATATCGCCGAATTAGGCGCTCAGTTCAAGTTAGGCGTTACGGTCGGCAAAGACGTAACTATGGACGAGCTCAAGGCTAAATACGACGCCGTACTCCTGGCTATAGGCTTCTCCGCCCCCAAGGTTCTGCCCATGTTCGAAGGCAGCGAAATTGTTGAAACCGCGGTTTCCTTCCTGGCCAGAGTCAAAGAGAGCAAGGGCGAGGTCGAACTGCCTCAGAACATCGTCGTCATCGGCGGCGGCGACGTGGCGATGGACGTCGTTACCACTCTCAAGGTTTTGGGCGTCAAGAACGTAACCGACGTAGTGTACGAGGAATTCCACGAGTTCCTGGCCTCCAAGAAGGAACTGCGCGGCGCTCAGGAGCTGGGCGTAACTATCATTGACGGCTACATTCCCGCTGAATTCGCCGATCATACCGTAACCTTCAAGCACCGCCACATTGACAGCGTCCTCAAAATCAAGACCGACAAAGTGATTTTAGCCGTAGGTCAGAAAGCCGAAGCCGAGAACTTAGGCGTCGAACTGGTCAAAAACGAAGTGACCTTCGACGGCTACAAGACCCCCGACGCCAAGGTCTTTGTCACCGGCGACATCGCTCACGGCGATAAGACCGTGGTATATGCCGTCAGAAAAGGCAAGGAAGCCGCTGCAGCCATTCACGAGAGTTTGGGAGGCAACAAGTAAATGATCAACAAAGATTTATCTGTAGAATTTCTGGGCGTTCATTTTGAGAATCCCTTCTGCCTGTCTTCTTCGCCGGTCGGCAACTGCTATGACATGTGCAAAAAGGCCTACGATACCGGCTGGGGCGGCGTAGTCTTCAAGACCATCGGTCCCAAGCACTTCCTCATCGACGAGGTCTCCCCCCGCTTCGACGCGCTCACCAAAGAGGGCACTCCCTTCGTGGGCTTCAAGAACATGGAGCAGATCGCCGAGCATCCCCTGGAAGAGAACCTGGCCGACGTCAAGAGGCTCAAGGAAGAGTATCCCAACAAGGTTTTAATCGCCTCCATTATGGGCACCAACGAAGAGGACTGGACCGAACTGGCCCGCTTAGTTGAAGAAGCCGGCGCGGACATGATCGAGATGAACCTCTCCTGCCCGCAGATGACTTCTCACGCCATGGGCTCCGACGTAGGCTCCAACCCCGATCTTTGCCGCAAATACTGCGCCGCCGTAAAACGCGGTTCCAAGCTGCCCATGATCGCCAAGATGACCCCCAACATCATGGATATGGTTCCGGTTGCCAAAGCCTGCCTCGAGGGCGGCGCCGACGGCATCTCCTGCATCAACACCATTAAATCGGTGGTCAACGTCGATCTCGACCGCAAGATCGGTCTGCCCATCATCAACGGCAAGTCCTCAATTTCCGGTTACTCCGGCAAGGCCGTCAAGCCCGTAGCCCTGCGCTTCATCCAGCAGCTCCGCATGGGCGAAGGCCTGCACGATCTGGCCATCTCCGGCATTGGAGGCATCGAGACCTGGGAAGACGCCGCCGAGTTCATCCTCCTGGGCGCTACCACTCTGCAGGTGACCACCGCCATTATGCAGTACGGCTACAGAGTAGTCGAGGACATGAAGAACGGCCTCATGCACTACATGGAAGAGCAGGGCGTCGACAGACTCCAGGACCTCGTCGGCCTGGCCAACGCCAACATTATTCCCGCCGAAGAGCTTGATCGCGACTACATCGTCTATCCCGAGATCAATTACGACGTCTGCATCAACTGCGGCCGCTGCTACGTCTCCTGCTACGACGGCGCTCACCAGGCTATGGAATGGGACAAGGAGAACCGCAAGGTTCGCTGCAACAAGGAAAAGTGCGTCGGCTGCCACCTCTGCGCTTTAGTCTGCCCCGTCAAAGCCATCAGCAAGGGCGAGGTCGTCTTAAAGCCCGGCCGTCCCGGCAATCCCGCCGATAAGAAAGTCTAACAAACTTACTTAAAGGTCTGAAGTCCGCTTTCTCCGCCAAAAGAGAAGGCGGATTTTTTTTGCCTTAAGATTGCCTGCTGCAGCATATAGCGCTTCCTTTCATTCTGAGCGAAGAATCTTTCAAGCATGTTCTGCATGTTTTCGCTATATCGGTTTTGTTTTGCACTTCACTCCGCGACTGCGCTTCGCTCGGACGCTCGCTTCAGAGCAAAACAAAACCTGTGTAATACATGTTTGCCAAAAGCATGTTTTTGCATAACTTGTATACTATGTCCTTCTGAGCCCTAAGCAGTCCAGATTTTTGTCCGCACCCCAAAGCAAAGAATCTTACCAGACGCTCAAAATTAAGATCCTTCGCCTATCGGCTCAGGATGACATAAAAAGCCTGTCATTCTGAGCGAAGCAAAGAAACTGTATTCTTTACGCCCCTTTGCGTCTACAGCTCAGGATGACAGGCCCGGGATGAACCGCCGCAGAACCGGGACAGCGCAGAGCCGTTTAATTAATCCTGCAGAACTACCGGACTTAAACGCAGAGTATTGTCGCGCGGCCAGACTAAATCTATCTTCACATGGATGTGCGTGCCGGGAGGCAGAGGGTGTCCCGGTACCTGCGGACAGTCGCTTTCCAGCAGGCAGTTGCAGAGCTGCACAATATGCCTGTCGGGATGATTGGCCAACACCACCGCTTCCATATCTTCCCAGGCATGCTCCTCCAGATATCTGAGCAGCCAATAATTCTTGCGCTCCTGCTCCAAGGAGGAAGCCAGGGATGTAGACTGTTTAGTGTAGGCCAAAGCCCGGCCCAGGTCCTCAGTACTGTATAAAGGCTCGCCGGATGACAGCAGAGTTTTCAGCTGGCGCTGCATTAAAAGATCGTTATAGCGCCGAATAGGCGAAGTCACCTGCACATAACTGTCCAGCCCCAAACCGTTATGACGGGCAGGTTCTAAACCCATTGTGCCTTTGCGGATAAAGCGCCTGATATTGTAAAGCTTTACAGGATCGCCGTCCTCGAGATCTCCCAGAGGCTGCTCGGGCGCTTCCTGGCTTCTGAATATGCCGGGGGCTTCCCTGTCGGCCAGATAACGTCCGGCAATGGAGTTAGCCAGAATCATCATTTCGCTTACTAAAATCTGCGAAGGCGAATTGGGATTGTCCCTCTCAATCAATATCTCACCGTTACAGACCTTGACATTGACTCTGGGGAAAGGAATGGAAATTGAACCGTTTTCCTGACGCTTCTCGACAAGCTTACGGGCTATGGCTAAAAACTTCTGCCAGCGGCCCTCCGCCAGAGCTTCATTGGCCGTCTGATAGGTATGGCGCTCTTTAACCTTAATGACGCTGGAAACCATCCTAAAATCGGTAAGATTAAAATCGCTGTCAAAGTTTACCAGAAAAGAAAAGGCCAGACGTCTTTTATCGGCGACCAGACTGCAGACACTTTCGGAAAGCGCAGCCGGGCACATGGGGATCTTCAAATCGGGCAGATAAACCGCAGTTCCCCTCACCCTGGCTTCTCCGTCAATCAGCGACTCCGGAGTGACATAATAGGAGGCGTCGGCAATATGGATGCCTATGCGGAAGGTTCCGTCAGAATTCTCTTCAAAGCTCAGGGCGTCGTCAATATCGGTGGTGGTGGCATCATCAATTGTAAAACATTCAAGATCTGTCAAATCCGCCCTTGAAGCGAGTTCGTCATCCGAAATAATAATATTGCCCTCAGCATCCAGCAAAGCCGCTGTTTCTTCAGCCTCCTGAAGCTGCTCAGCGCTGAACTCCAATTGTATATTGTATTTATAAAGGGCTAAATTTTCATCCTTGGTCCACAGACCCGCCTTCAGCATAAACTGGAAGGGAGCGTCCTTGCGGGTGATATTGATAGATTTTAAAAGATTGCTGACATCCTTGAGACGGTAAGACTCCTGACCGTTAACGGCGACGTCGGCGAAATTAGCCAAAGCCCTTCGGGCTGCGCTCTCGTATTCAGCAGGATATTCCAAAGGCGCAGAAGTTTCTGCAGGTCTGGACCATAGCTCTAAAAGCCATTTGCTCAGACATTCATGCTCCAGCTTGTTGGCAGCTTCTGTGCGCTGACGCACAAAAATCTCCTCAACCTGCTCCTTTGAGCGCAGAACATAGCCGCTCCCCTTGCGGATAAAATAGACGCTGTCATTTTCCAGCACCCGGTAAAGAGCCGATAAACAGTCATTATTGCTGTCACTTAAAGCAAGATCGCTCAGTTCGTTTAAAGTCCAAACCTTATCGCTGTCTTCATCGCCCATGAGCTCCCAAAGCTCGGCAGTTGAGACAGAGGCGGCCAGACTTTCGCGTCGCGCGGCAATTTTTGCCATAGCTTCCTCTAAAACATCGTAGGAAGCGTTAGGATCGACACAGGAGGCCGTTACAAACATGGCCTTGCTGTCAGCCAGTTTTTCCTCCTTGCCCCTGGCATTGCGCACAAATACGCGCCCGGGCTTGTCCTGGCGCAGACAAATAGCGCTGAGTAATTTTTTATCCTGAATATATTCCAAATACGAACCGGGAAGTATCATAGCAGCTTAATCAATTGTCCGAACAGCTATTTAAAGCCTTTTGGCCCAACAGACATCGGTAATCAAAGCATTGGTAAAGGTTATCTGCTTAGGTTCTCCGCCCTGAAGGTCGACAGTAAAAATTTTGGCGTCCTTAACAAAAGCCAAAGTATCGCCCTTGGGGTTCCAGGTCGGTGAAGAACAGCCGCTCTTATCAACCAGCTTAACGCTTTTCTTCTTGACGAGATCGTAAATCCACAGATTGCCGTCTATGATCGCGGCGACCTGTCCGCCTACGGGCGCCGTACAAACCTCAGTAGCTCCTTTAATTAAAAGTTTCATATCTTCACTACCGTCAGTCTTAATGCTGTAGACATTAGACTCGCCCTTAGAATTTCTGTAGGCAGCATAAACCTGATTGCCGAAATTTGACCAGCAAAGCCTTCCTAAGCGGCGCGACGCTAAAATCTCTTTAGGTTGTTCCTCATCTAACTTTTTGACGTATATTTTCTCTTGGATACTGTCGGTATAGCGCAAATAAGTCAACGCGCAGCTGGAATCACGATTGAACGCCGGATATCTCAAGGAATCGCCTGCAGACAGAGCCAAAGCTTCTTCACCGGTAGAAAGATCCAAAATCCGGATATTTTCCGATAAATCGCTGACATACGCCATCAGCTTGCCGTCGGCAGACAAGCTGGGTTCTTTGGCAGATTTAGCATTTTTTTCATTTTTAGAAGCTTTAGACTCGTATTCCGAATAAATATACGAGTCAGCAGAGGTAGATTCGGTCATAGCGCCTACTACATAGTGGATCCGTTCTCCGTCCGGATCCATTGACTCTATGCGCGAAGCTCCGCGTTCTACTACAGTATAATAAATACGCCCGTCCATAGAAGAAAACGAACTGCCGCCTCCGCACCCGCTCAATAGAGCAGCGCACATACAGACCAGACCTAAATATTTCAAATTGCCGAACAAAGCAAAATTCCTACCTAACTTCTAAACAGAATAAAGCCATATTCTTTTATTAAAAAAAAATTCAATAATGCCTTTTATTTGTCGAAAATAAATGCCCTAATTTTCAAAAATTATTAAAACTCCTTACCGCGCAGCCAGGATAATAGTAGCTTATTATATCTTTATAGGTATTTCCTGCCATAGCGCGGCCGTTCATGCCATACTGACACATACCTACTCCGTGTCCCCAGCCGCCGCCGGTAAAGGTGACATGCTTATCGTCCATATCTACATAAAAGAGCGCGCTGTTTAAGGATAAAGAGTTTACGCTGCCCTGACTTACTATCCAGCGCACCTCGTCGCCCAAAACCTTAAAGCTTCCTTTGTCGGTAACTATATCAAACTCAGCACAGCGGCCGCCCTTTGTCCTCTTGGCCACCTTAAGCTCGGTAACTGCGCCTATGTCTTCTGCCTTGGCGCCGCACAGCTTTGGCAAAGACTCTTTTAATTTGCTGTTGAAATCCTCAACCGTAAGCTCGGCAGTCCAGCGGAAACGGTTGCTGCCGGAGCAGAAGCAGTCCGGTTTGCTGTCGATAAAATAGCGAAATTTCTTTTCTATGACGGCGCTGTTTTCGATAAAACCGTCTTTATCTGCCAGAGCTTTAAATTTCTCGCCATCGAGCTCCACATCGTCGTTATAGCTTTTATAGCTGTATTCATACCAGGGAGCCGCATCCTTGGTATCGCTGTAAGTCTTCATATAAGGGTAGCTGTTGGCCTGGTTCTGCCAGATGCTGCCGGGCTCTTCTCCCGAGCCGCCGCAGGTAGAGAAATAATTGCTGTTAGCTATCAATTTGCCGAAATAGAGCACCTCTCCGGCTGTGCTCTCAATCTGCTCGCTGACGGCGTCGCTTTCCTTGTCGGCTCCTCCGTACTTCTGACAGTGTACTCTAGAGCACAGATCAAATCCGTCGGCCTCATGGCGCCTCAGATTGCACAAAGCATAGGAACGCGCTATACAGGCCATGGTCTTCAAGGCTTCGGGATGGAATGTATCAGGGGCCTCGCAGGGAACCACGCCCTTTAAATAATCTTCCAACGCTAAACGGTTGATGAGCTCCAAATAACTCTTTGTGCCCTTTTTCAAGGATAAACATAAAATGCCGCGATAGGATTCGGTATCCTGCTGCGAGTCCCGCTTAACTTTGCAGGCAAAACGGCTGAAAGCGCTCAAATCATCGCTCGAATACCAATCCTTGCCTGCCTCGGCTTCTGCTGGACAAACAAAGAAGGTTTCCTTTTCCGACTGAACAAGAATTTTTCCCTTATCGTTAACGGCCTTCAATCTCAAAGTGCCGAACATATTTTCCGATATTGACAGCTTAACAGACGGAGCGACGCCGCTTTTACTGCCGCACACATATCTTACGCCGCCCGGAGAGCTGATCTCCACGCTCTCTCCTGCAAAAACATCAGAGAGACCTATGCGGATATTACGGCAAGAGGCAGGGTCCTGAAGATTATCTGTCCCAACCTCAGCCGCTGCTCGTCTGCGTCCCCAAAAATCAACTTTGTCAGACGTCAGACCGTTTTCTGCCAAGGTTCCGTGAAAAGCTAAATACATGGCGATCAAACAGCTTAAAGATGTAAAAGAAGCGCTATATATAAAACGGCGTGCTCTATCCATTCCTGTCTAAACCCTATTCCTTCTTTAAAATCTCCAAAGCCGCCCGTAAATTACCGTGGCATTTTTCCAGAACACTTTCCGCTTCTTCTTCAGAAACATCTGCCAAAGCGGCAGCCATGCGAATTTGTCTCTTTATGAGCTTAGCGTTGCTGGCGCGCATATCGACCATAAAATTGCCGATACATTTCCCCAAAGCGACCATAATTCCGGTAGAAATCATATTTAATACCAGCTTAGTCGCCGTGCCCGCTTTCAGACGCGTAGAACCGCTCAAAACTTCAGGGCCCACCGGCAAAGCGATAGGAAACCGCACCAAATCTTTGATTGCAGCCTCCGGATTGCAGAATACAGCCGCCGTAATATTGGGAAGAGACTTCAGACGCTCCAGCGCTCCCGCAACAAAAGGAGTGCTTCCGGAAGCGGTTATGCCGACTATCACATCCGAATCCGTCAATCCCCGAGCCTGAAGCTCCTTAAAGGCCGCCTCTCTGTCGTCCTCGGCCCCTTCCACAGCCTCCGTCACCGCCTTGGCTCCGCCGGCAATGAGCCCCTGCACCAAATCAGGGTCGGTTCCAAAAGTAGGCGGACATTCAGCGGCATCCAAAATACCCAAGCGCCCGCTTGTGCCCGCTCCCAGGTAAAATAGTCTTCCCCCGCTTTTCAAAGCTCCCGCTGCCGCTTCAATAAAAGCGGCCACAACGGGCAGAGAAGCTTCGACTGCGCTGACAGCCTTAAAGTCCTCTCTATGCATGAGCTCAACCAGCTCAAGCGGGGTCATTTCATCCAAATGTGCGCTTTCAGGGTTGCAGGTTTCTGTTAGTGGCGTGACATTTTCCATCGTTGATTAACTTTATCAGTACAGCTTTATCTTATGAAGAAAGACTAAGAATAAACTTCCATATCTGTCCAGGGATTTTTGTTCTTTTTCTTCTTTTTCTCTTTCTTCATAATTTCTTTAATTTCTGTTTTTGCAGTCTCCCAGGGAGCGTATTGCTGATGGTTGAATTTATAAATTATCGCCCGCGCCAGAAGCATGCACATGCCTACCAGACACAGGAATCCGGCGGCGTCTACCATGCCTACCTTCTCATGATTTCCAATCTTCAGAATAAGTATCGTAAGCACATAAGTAAAGAGCATGAGCAGTCCTACGCCTACGAGATTCCTGACAGTTGCCTGCTTATCTTTATCGTCATCGATAATAAAAGGCTCCTTGATTTCTTTTAGAGCTTTGTCGTCAAAGCGGCTGTCTTTATCTTCCAAGATATTCCAAGGCAGAAACATATCAGCGGCCAAGGCGCCGGTAAAAATTGCGACAATAGCTTCAGTCCAATACCAGACAGGACTATTACCGAAGCTGCCTTGAATAAACATGTCTACAGGATTCAGACTAAGTTTAAACAAAAAGAAAATGAATACAGAGCAGGCTAACAAAACTCTCTTTCTGACATTTCCGTCTCTATCATAAAGATAAACTTGATTG
The DNA here is from genome assembly GCA_017458675.1 of bacterium. Lineage (GTDB taxonomy): Bacteria > Vulcanimicrobiota > Xenobia > Xenobiales > Xenobiaceae > RGIG3641. The sequence continues at coordinate 7,051 of JAFTAM010000192.1, read as the reverse complement.
ACGTTAAAATAAGGCAAATAATTAACTACTAATACAATAAGAAAAGTTACTAAGCTCAAGTAAAGGAAGTATATAGCGGCACAAGCTAACAACATAGCCATAACGGACGGGTAGAGCGTGTTGAAAGCGAATAAAATATCTAATCCCAGTAAAGCGAATCCTATCATCGCCAACACATAAACGTCAGAACGGTTTACATGAGCAATGTACCACAAAAGCATTAAAGCGACCAGAATCATCCAAATAGAAATAACAGCCTGATGCTCAACCATCGGGAAAAAAAAGCTGTGCCCGGTATAAAGCCATTCAGAGTTAAAAGGATTCTCCCATTTGCTCTTTACGACCAAATTTACCGCTAGATCTTCATATTCTTCAAAGCTTCTAATGGCTAAAAAACTCAGCATAGATTCCTATCAAATTCTTTATCAACCAAACAGTTAAAAAAAACAAGTTAGTTATCTGAATGTTAATATCTTAAAAGGCTATGTAAACAAACCGCTAAAAGTTAAAAGGTATAACTTTGGACTCAGGATGCTAGAATCCTTGTCAAAGTTTTTTACAGCTGAACAGTCGGATAAAACTACCATAAATTAGGAATAGCGCCGTTGGGCCACTCCAACACGGCCGTACCTCCTCCCGGCATTTCAAACCAAACATGGTGACGTTTATCGCTGCTGAGATTTTTAATTCCCGGTTTGCCGTCCGCGTCAAAAACACTCCAGCCCACTTCGGAATTCTCAGCGTCCTCCAATTCCTGCATTCTGGTCTTCAAAGATTTATCGGCTATAGAATGCATCACCAGAACCGCTCTGCCGCTGCTCAGCTTAATCCATCTTCTGCCTATGGCCGGTTCTATCGAGACAGAGTCCAAAACAGCCGGGCTCTTCATTAAAAGCCCGGAAAAACGTACGCCCAGAGAATGAGGACCGCTGCGCAGAATCCGGGGGCCGTCGATAAATTCACTATCTACGAAGGGATCGTCGGTAGCTCCTCCCAAGCTGACTTTTACTATTTTATCTCCGTCAATACGAATCATAATAGATACCAAAGCTCCGGAGAAACTGCTTTTAAGAAAATCTAAATGAAAATAGTACGGATCCTCCCTGTCGACGTCAAAACGGATCCAAAACATGTTGTCCCGTCCCACAACCACAAATTTTCCGTCCGTACCGCCAGGATACTTTATATCATGAGCGTCGAAGGCCTTCTCAACAGCTTTGCCGTCTTCCAATTCACAGGCAGTCCCGGCCAAAGGCTCGCGGATATCCTCGGCGCCGATCCAATCCTGGCAGCCGCTGCGCTTTAAGAGCGTATCTGTAAAAAATTTGAATTGAGCATAAGAGTTCTCATGCTCATATCGCTTTAAATCCGCAGCCGCACATCCTGCCAGAGTTCCGTACAGATTCTTTCCGGTAATATCCTTAAGATACAGCAGGTTCTCCATTACAACGGCTGAGCTCATCATGGAACGGACTTCATATTCAGGACGGGGAGCAAACGAATAAGGAATTTTTCCGCTCAAAGCCAGCTTAGCCAGCAATCCCAAGCCCTCGGCTTCCGCTGAAGCCAGCATATCAGAATTTTTCAGAAGCTTTGAAGCCGAGGCCCGAGCCATGGCCGCATAAAGCCGATCCGGGAACAGCGCCGCTCCGGCCACATTGTCTCCGCTTTCCGGAACCGTATAGGTGCGTGGTTTTCCCTCTATGGTCACATAAGAGAGATGCGCGCCGAATGGATAGCGATAGGAATCGTTATGAAGCAGAAGCATAAGCCCCTGAGAGAGCTTATCGACAGTCTCCGCGTAAGCTTTATCGGGATGCAGGCTGTTTAAATCGCAGAAAGCTAAAATAACCTGAGCTGTCGCATCAGCTTCCTTGATCCATTCCGGTTCGGTTTTTCCGTGGATGTTGTAGCGACGGCCGTATTTCTTCAGCCAATCCTCCACAAAGCTCAAATCATTCTTAGCTGACGCCGCCAGACGCTCGCTCAGCTCGCCGCTGCCGGCAGTAAGCGCACCTTTAGCCTTGATATGAGCCCGATAACAAGTCATAAAAAGACTTTCCCCCTCGTCAGGGCGTTCGCGGCTCAGCGCTTCCAGTCTATTCTGCAGGCCTTTGTCAAGCCCTTCGGTGGATTCATGCAGAAGCAAATCAGCATAAAGCTCAAACAGCTTCTGATGCTCCGGCTCTGCTAAAAGAAAACCGTAATTATTATCACTCTTAACCGTCTGAATACGGGAAACTGCAGGAGCGGGCTTCTTCACAGAAGCGGCTGCCGGGCAGCTTTTGACAGCTTCCGCCGGCTTCGACGCTCCGCCTTCGGATCTTAACTCCCGAGCCGGCGTCTCATTCTGCCGCTCCCTTTCCTGAGAAACGGCCTTTTCCTGACGGTTCGCCTTGTTCCGGGCATTGGGCTGTTCCTGCTGATAGACCTTATCCTGCCGGGATTCAGCATTCCCGACAGCAGACTTTTCCTGAGAAGGCGTGCCTGCCGGGGCCGTCAGAACCGCATCCTGCGTCTTTGTCTCTTCACTCTGAAGAGCGGGGACCACCTGCGGCTCTACATCAAAATCATCGTCAATACTATCTGCCTGAGCGGCGCTTATTCCCATTAAACATATAAAAGCCAAGCAAGCGCTGTATTTAAAAAATCTGTTCATAATCATTTCTTTACTATAAATCCGGATACGACATAGGTTCAAGCGTTTCAACAGTTCCTAAATCAACGGGGTTCTGCGGTTCCATAGGCTTTGCCTCCGGCAGCTCCGCCTCCGCGGCCCGATCTTCATCGTCAGGCCGGCTTATGGTAAAACGCCCCATAACCGAGCCGGAAACCTTCGCCGAATTGTCTGTCAAATCGACAGTAACCCTTTCGCCGAAAAGCCAATCGTCTTTCGCCTGCTCAAAACGAACGCTCCCTATCAGTTCCACGGTTTTGGACTTGCCGTTATACTCAGCTTTATCGGCAAAAATTCTCTTGTCGGCCTGACGGAACTTTATGCTTCCCTGAGCATGTCCCAGCTCCGTCTCCCATTCGTAATCCAGCTTATCGGCTTCGAGATAAGCGGCGCCGAACAAGGTCTTAGAACCGTCGGTTTTGATTTTATCGGTTACAATCTTGACCTTATCTGTAAAAATAGCCTTTTGAGATCCGTAATAGACCCTCAGTTTTCCGCCGGTAATTTCCGTGCCAGGCTGCGCCAGCTTAATATTGCCTTGAAAATCTGCAATTTGAGTATCGGTATGATACTGAGCAAATGAAGCGTACATGACCGTCTCGCCGCAGGTAAACTTCACATTTCCTATCAGCCTGACCAGCTTTTCCTTTTCACTGTAATCGACACGGTCAGAGCTTATATCGACAGCTTCCTCTTTGTTCTTCGCCGCTGCCGAAAGACTGCCGCAGTATAAAAACAGCGCCAATATCACTATAAAAACAGACTGAAATCTGCGCCTGCCCTTCAAGATTAAACCGTTTCTCATACTTAAGCAAATCCTTCTCAAATAGCCTAAAAAAGGCTTTAAAAGCTTTCATATATAACAGCAATGTCCTGCCGAAGCAAAAGAAACTATTCTCGCTGAAGAATAGTTCCCAAAAAAATATCCGCTGTTGACGGATTTATGCATAATATAATACTAATTTAATGCAGAAAATCACGCGCACAGAGTTTAATCAGCCGCCGGCGCTCTGTCGGCTTCGTACATAATAATAGAACCTGCAACGCCGACATTCAACGATTCGCTGCTGCTGCCGATAGGGATATGAACTTTTAAATGCGCAGAATCCTGCCAAATGCTGTCCACCCCTTTGACCTCGGCGCCCAGGATTAAAGCCATAGGCTCCGGAAAGGAAACCGAATGCAGACTTTCGCCGTCATGAGCTTCCGCCGTAACGAACCGAAAGCCCAGTTCCAGCAGATAATCCCGCCATTGAGGCGCTTCTCCCTCAGTCAGATAAAAGGTCTCGATATGAAAAACCGCTCCCGCCGAGGAACGTACCGCCTTAGAATTAAAAGGATCAGCTCCGCCGAATATCAAAACGCTGTCAAAATGAAAGGCTGAAGCCGAACGGATCAAGGTTCCTACGTTTCCCGGATCCTGAACGCCGCTAAGCGCCAAAACCCTCCGGCAAGCCCGCAAATGCCGCTTCTGAGCCTTGGGTATATGCACCAGCGCCAAAACGCCCTGATCGCTTTTCGTCTGCACCAAACGCTGAAAGATATCGTCAGCGGCTCTGAAAACCTTAACCTCCTCACGCTCGGCGGCATATTCAGAGATCTTCCGACAAATAGCGCTTCCTTCTAAACTTTCCGCAAATATTAGACTGTCGATTTGCAGAGGAGACTTAAGGGCCTCTTCTACTACGCGTATCCCTTCAGCGGCAAAAAGACCGCATTTTCTGCGGTCTTGAGGAGCAGCAAGGCTTTTAATTTCTTTTATAAGACGGCTATGGCGTCCTAAATCGATAAACTGCATAAGCTATAAATAATCAGCGACAGAAAAGACCTCGCCTTCGACTTCTACAACATCCTGCAGAGAAAGCTGTTTGCCGCGCTGCAGACATACCGAACCGTTTACCTTTACCAAACCGTCCAAAATCAAGGCCTTACCCTCTCCGCCGCTGCGGACGAAGCCTGTAAGCTTTAAAAACTGCCCTAAACGAATTATGGGCTCAAAGTCGGGCGTACCTTCATTGAGCCCTTTAGATGTACTCATTATGCGAAAACGCTATTCTTCGCTTTCGGCCGCAGGCATGCCGCCCTGCTCTTTGCAGGCTTCGATCAGCTCGCCGACTTCTTTCGCCGCAGTCTGGACGATAATTGACGCGTCGCGAAGCTCGCGGACACCCTCGACCAAATTGAGAGAATTATTATCGACAATGTACTGGCGCATATGCTCGATAGCGGCCAACATGGCGTGAGCGCCTTCGTCAATAGAGGCGCGGTAGCCGGCTATGCGCTCCTGGAAGGCTCTCATCTGCTCAACTTCTTCTTCATTAAAGCCGGAAGTATCTACCTCGGGCTCTGGAGCCATGTTGATCAGATGCTCGTCGACCAGATTGGCAAACCAGTTAAGGACCTCATTATATTCATTGGCGTCGATCTTGCCTTCAGCGACCTTATTGACCGCGTCAAACAGAATCAGCAGATTTTCGGTCATTACCAGATTATTGGCGGCATTGCCGTCGGCGTTCATGCTGCCGCCTTCCTGGAAATCTATAGAAGAGCTGGATCCCATGTTGGGATTGAGAATCTTAGCTCCGCAGTTGCTGCAGACATTGCTGCCGGGGACGTTAAGGCTTCCGCAGTGCACGCAGGGAACCTTATCGACCTGCTCGCCGATCTTATTGAATTTCTCTTTGCTGGCGTCAAGATCGTTGGCGGCTTCAACAAGCAGATTGAAGGCCTCGTCAAACTTGTTTTCTTCACCGTTGAGAACAGCTTCAAACATTGCTATAGCTTCAAAATGCTTCTCAAAGGCCTTGCGGCAGTTAACCGCCTCTTCGGCTATATCGGGGCAGCTGTTGGGAATGGCGACAATCGATTCAATTTCACGCCACAAATCATCTAAAGAAGTTTTAAACTGAGCTAAGGATTCGCTGAAGTTTTCAGTAGCGATACTGCCCTTGCGCCAGCCGCTGGCAGTATTCAAAATGACATTGGCCAGTTCCATTTTACTGGGGCCGCGGGTAGCCATTGCCACCGAGAACTTGGTGATAGCTTCCTTAAGCGCATTGCCGGTCTCAATAATAATATCAATCTGGGCATTAACGGATTCAGCTCCTAAATCCAGCAGAGGCTCCAGTTCAAGCACGGCATCCGAGAAATTGTTGTAAGCGCCGACCAAAATATCACGAGAATAAGGATCTGCTTCCTTATTATCTTCTAAATCATAGGTAAGCAGACAACAATTAGCTACAATGCTGGTCATGGTGCGCACGACCGCTTCCTTAGAGACTTCGCCGGCTGCGTGGGCGCCGCAGAGATGCACGAGGATATTGACAATGGGCATAGCCGTAGGTCCCATCTCAGCATCTTCGGGGGTATAACCTTCAAAGACCAAACGACCGCCGCTGCCGACTTTTATCAGATTATCCACTGCGCTGTTGCCTTTTTCGGCGTCGCCGCTTTCAAGATAGCTGGCAGCGTCTTTAAGAGCCGCTTCATAGTCGTTCAAAGAGGCCTTTATATCCTCTAATTTGTCTGCAGCAAGCACAAAACCCATACCTGAATAGTTCTCAAGGCGGGAAATAATCTCTCTGCGGGTTCTCTCGATCAGCGTAAGCTGCTCTAATATGGACATTGCCAGAGTTTTGGCATCTAATTCACCAGAGCTAACCCCTTCCAGGCGTTCCAGCAAAATGCTGCAGATAGGAGAAGGAGCTAAGTTGTCGGCCATAGGGTAAATACCTCCGTTAATCCACTTGCGACAAACTAATAAGTGTCTATTCTCTATTAAATTTATTGCCGCATTTTTTTTTCCTTCTGAATTACGTTCAAAATAGTCGTTTTAAAACGCTCTGCTCGGCGGAACATTTACAAATGATAAAAACTGCAGAGGTTTGCAGTTAGATAATAAAAACAAGCCCAGTTTTCACAGCCGTTGTCCTTGACCAAATCGCCCAGGCCGTAAAAAACGTCAGTCCAGCTGCCTGATTCAAGAAGCATGCGCAAAACCTGCTTTACCGATGCAGCCTTCCTCCCCGCCGCCCAGGCACAGCCGACATCGATCAAGCCCGCTCGCAGATAACACGGATCTGAATCATAAGCCTGACGGGCTCTCTCCCAGCCTTGCATAAAGCTGCGCCGTCCCAGCAGAGCCGCCGCCTCCTCGGTAAGCCGAAACGGAGTGATTACAGGCTTTAATCCTGATACAAGCTTTTGATTATCTGGAGTGCTGCGTATAAACAGAGCGCTCAGATGGTCTTCAAAAATGACCTGCCAAGACTCGCTTTCAAGCAGCAATGAGTACAGTCCCCTATCCATCGGCCGGTCTATCAAAACCATATCGAACTGCAGTTCATCCAGCAGCGCAAGCCGGTCGGGGAAATT
>JAFTAM010000191.1 GCA_017458675.1 bacterium | reverse complement strand
CGCAGGCTCAGGATGACATGAATCGCCATTTCATTCCGAGCCCTTTGCTTGTCATTCTGAGCGAAGCGAAGAATCTATCAAACTTCGCTTTTAAAGATCCTTCGCCGCAGGCTCAGGATGACATGAACCGCCATTTCATTCCGAGCCCTTTGCTTGTCATTCTGAGCGAAGCGAAGAATCTATCAAACTTCGCTTTTAAAGATCCTTCGCCGCAGGCTCAGGATGACATGAACCGTCATACCGTTCCGGCATCATTCCTGGCATTACCGAACGAAGCGAAAAACCTTAAATGCCCTTTACCTGCATCATCAGGCCGCCTCTTTCAAAGACGACATAATAATTGCTGCCTTCGGGCTTAATGACGGAAACCGAGCGGCTGCCGATATCCGTACCCCTGGTTTTGACATTCAGATAGATAACCGGAGCGTGGGCGGAAGTCAGAACGCTGTAGGGGCGGCCGTTGTTGACGGAGACCTCCACGGTATAGGGCTTGTCCGGAGTGTACTTATTTTCCGGGGTCGCGCCCTTGAAGAAGGCCATAGGCAGGTACTTCTGCCGATAAGAATCGCTTTCCGGGCCGCGCAGCTTATCCTTGAGGATAGATATTTCCGAACCGCCCAGCTGATGGGAGGCCAGCTCCAGGCATTCCCTGCCGGCCTTTTCGTCCTGGCTGTAAATGTTCATGGCCGCCAGGAACATGGCTACCGCACCCTGTGGCTCTACCGCCACCTGTTCCTGCAGCTTCTTGAACTCCTCAACGTTCTTTGGCAGAGCGGTGAGGCTGCAGGAACCGCTTTCTCCCTTATGAAGGGCGGTATGGTTAATCTTTCCGGATACGCTGCCCGAGGGCTGAATATCGGCGCAGAAAGCTCCCCAGGAGAGCGCGCCGACTATGCCTAAGCTGATTGCGCCTACAGCAAGCTGTTTTCCGAAATTCCAGTTATTCATAAAACACAGGATCCTCCCGTATATAAAATCTGCCTGTAATAAAAAGACAGTTACATTTAAAGTCATTTAAGTCTTTAAGGTTTCTAATCTGAGTATATTCTTTAAAAGGGCAAAAAATCTTGTAAAGCGTCGGTTAATTCAGCATGTAAACGCCGCCGTTCAGATAAGCGGCAAACATGAGCCACAACAGGTAAGGCGCCTGCAGAAGGCCCGCCGATTTGTCGATTTTGCAGAAAAGCGCCGCCATCCAAACTGCCAGAGCCAGCAGAAGCAAAAGCCAAATCAGAGCCGCTCCGAAGGCCTGCAGACTGAAAAAGATAAAACACCAGCAAAAGTTAAAAAGCAGCTGCAGTCCAAAAACTCCCAGCGCTCTGCTCCGCTCCGGCGAAGCCTCCCTAAGATAAACCCGGGCCGCGCCTAAACCCATTAAAGCATAGAGCAGAGTCCAGGCTATGGGAAAGACCCAGCCCGGCGGCGCCAGCGGCGGCTTAACAACCGATGCAGCGTAGATTTTCGTATCCGCCCGGGTCAGAAATCCGGCGATCATGCCGACGATCTCCGAGCCGGCTATCCCGGCGGCATAAGCCTGCCAATTCTTTACAGACATATTTTCCGGTTCCTCCGTAAAGATTTTCACCGGAATAAAAGCCGATCTCCGTCCAAATATCTCAGAATTCCAAAAAAAAATACCGGCCTTATTCAAACCGGTATTTTAAAAAAAACAGAGCCAAGAATCGGACTCGGACCGACGACCTGCTCATTACGAGTGAGCTGCTCTACCTGCTGAGCTACCTTGGCACGGGCGTCATTATAGCACACTTTACAGCTTAATGTAAAGGCTCAGAGACGGGACAGAAGCAAATATTTATCTGCGCACATGCTTTTGAGCGCCCCAGGGCGAACCGGCGGCGGGACCGTTATAATAGACGACGGGGACGCCAAAGAAGGCCTCCTTGCCAATTACGTTCGCCGAAGCCGGAATTGCCGCCGATTTCAGCAGCTTACATGAGCCAAAGGCGTATTCTCCTATCGAAACTACTGAATCGGGAATTTCAATTGATTTCAGCGAAGTACAGCACCTAAAGGCCGAATCGCCTATCGAAACGACCGAATCCGGAATTTCTATCGTTTCCAGCGAGGTACAGTATCCAAAAGCCGCAGCGCTAATTGAATCAACAGAACCGGGAATAACTGCCGACTTCAAATTATGGCAGCGGCTGAAAGCATACTCACCGATTGAAGTTACGGAATCCGGAATATCTGCCGTCGTCAGTCCGCTGCTGAAGAAAGCGTATTTGTCTATAACCTTCAGCGAATCGGGAAGCTTTACCGAAGCCAGCGAAAGACAGTTATAAAACGCCCCCTCCTCAATAGCCGTTACCGAATCGGGAATGGACGCCGACTCAAGATCGCCGCACTCCCAAAAAGCGCTGCGGCTGACAGAAGTAATCGAAGACGGAAGCTCAACAGAACGCAGAGAGCCGCAGAACGAAAAAGCGCTGGAACCTATCGAAGTTACCGAATCGGGAATCTTTGCCTTCCGCAGATTAGAACACTGCGAAAAGGCATAGCTGCCGATTGAAGCGACCTGATCGCCTTCAAAAACGATCTCTTTCAGCCGGGTATTTTTCCAAAAGCATTTATCTTCTATGCGCCTGATATGCGCAGGTACGCGGCAGACGCCTTCAGCGTCCACGGAAGCGTTGTATTTTGTCAGTCTGTCGGTAAAAGCCGTCGTAAAGACAAATACATAGACGCCTAAAGCTATTATTATAACCGCCGGTACAATCCATTTAACGTGTTTCATACTTTGCTCCTCATTCCGGCGAAACCGCCGCTTAAGCGCCTGACATGCTTTTTGGCGCCCCAGGGCGAGCCTGGAGCCTTGCCGTTATAATAAACGGTGATATGGCCTTCCACATATTCCGGCGATTCACGCGGGTTCGGATTCTGGCTGCAGAAGGCCTGCCCGCCTATTTCTTCCGTACAGTCCGGCAGCGCAGCCGACTGCAGAGCCGCGCAGCCGCTGAAAACCGTATTGCCGAGCTTCGTCAGGGAAGCCGGCATATGAATTTCTTTCAGCGAGAGGCAGTCCGCAAAGGCCTTATCTCCTATGCTCTTTACCGTATCGGGAAGGCTGAGCCGCTCCAGCGCCGAGCAGCCGCTGAAGGCTTCCGGAGCTATCGAAGTCAGTTCTGCCGGAAATTCCAGCGTTTTCAAAGCCTTGCATTCATAAAAGCAGTCCCTCTCAATTGCAGAAAGCTGTTCGGGCAGCTTCACATGCTCGAGCGACCGGCAGGACCAAAAGGCATAAGGGCCGATCTCTTCGACAGAATCGGGGATATCAACCGCTTTAAAAGCGCAGCCTGCGAAGGCCAGAGCGCCTACAGACTTCAGGGAATCGGGCAGCTTTATCTCTTCCAGCGCCGTGCAGTTTTGAAAAGCTATGGTGTCGATAACCGCAACACTTTCGGGGATATTTACAGAAACCAGTTTATCGCAGCATAAAAACGTACCCGATTCAATCACGGCAACAAGCTCAGGTATATCTATGCTCTCTAAAGCCGAACCGACAAAAGCGTTCTCGCCAATATGCTCAGCGCAGCCGCCTTCGAAGACGATCTTTTTCAAATCCCGGCGGGCCCGAAAGCAGCCGGCTTCGATTCCGGCTATATGGGCGGGCACGCGGCAGACGCCCTCGGCGTATACGGAGGCGTTGTATTTTGTCAGCGTATCGGTAAATAAAGTTGTAAAAACAAACAAATATATGCCCAAAGCGATAACAGCGAGCGCTGAAGCCAGCCATTTCAGATATTTCATATTAGTCGCTTCCCTGCCGCAGCAAAATAAAGGCTGCAATTCTTTTAACAGAAGCAGAACATTAAAGACAGATCATAGGAACGCGAAGCTGCCATAAACATAACGGTTTTCGACTGACGCGCTGCAATGCGAAAGCGCGCATTCCAGCTTTGCTGTCTACAGCCGAGCTCGGAGCGGCTCCGTTTTACCGCCGCGCGCACTTTTCGGCGCCCCAGGGCGATCCTTCGGCAGAGCCGCTGTAATAGACGACGGGAATCCCCGAAAAAGCATTCCTGCCTATAGAGCCGACCGAAGCGGGAACCGCAACAGATTTGAGGTCTTTACATTCTCCAAAGGCCGACACGCCTATCGATATCACCGAATCAGGGATTGACGCCGACGCCAAAGCGCTGCAGCGGCAGAAGGCGTAATCGCCTATTGAAGTTACCGAAGCCGGAATAACAACCGATCTCAGCCCGCTTGCGCAGAAAGCTTCATTGCCGATGGAAACCAGCGAGTCCGGAAGTTTTACCGAAGGGAGAGCGACGCAGTTATCAAAAGCCCTGTCCTCAATTACGGTCGCCGATACCGGTATGACTACAGATTTCAGAGCCATACATCCCATAAATGCGCCCCTGCTTACGGAAGTTAATGAAGACGGAAGTTTTATCGAACGCAGAGATTCGCAGTAAGCAAAGGCGTGAACGCCTATTGAAGTTACCGAATCGGGAATTTCGATTGAACGCAGAGAATAACAGGCCGAAAAAGCGCGGGCGCCGATTGAAACGACCTTATCGCCCTCAAAAACTACCTGCGCCAGCTTGGTATTGCCGTTAAAGCACTCGTCCGCAATGCGCTTAATATTGGCGGGCACGCGGCAGACGCCCTGATCGTCGACGGAAGCGTTGTATTTTGTCAGCGTTCCGGTTAAAGCCGAGGAAAAGACAAAAGCATATAAGCCCAAAGCTATAATTATAAGCGCCGATACGGCATGTTTAACGTATTTCATACTTTGCTCTCCTCTCTGCCGCAGCCCCGCTTCAGCGCCGGACATGCTTCTTTGCTCCCCAGGGCGAGCCGGACGCCTTGCCGCTGTAATAAACGGTAATATGGCCGTCCGCATATTGCACCGGTTCGCGGGATTCCGGATTCCTGTCGCAGAAAGCCTGCGCTCCTATCCGCTCAGTGCCGTCCGGAAGCGTTGCCGACTGCAGAGAAAAGCAATCGCAGAAAACCAAATTGCCCAAGGACATTAATGAGGCGGGCATACGGACCTCTTTTAAAGCCAAACAGTCTTCAAAAGCCATATCTCCTATGAACTTTACCGAATCGGGCAGATTAAAGTCCGTCACAGCTTCGCAGCCGACAAAGGCCTCTTCGCCTATTTCTTCCAAAGCGGCGGGCAGCCTGATCTCCTTCAGGGACTTGCAGTAACTAAAGACGCCCGGTTCTATTTTCGCAACTGAATCCGGCAGACTCAGAGCCTCCAGAGATCTGCAGTGCCAAAAAGCGTGATCGCCTATCTGTTCGGCGGATTTGGGAATATTTACCGACTTTAAAGCGTAACAGGAACTGAAAGCCCACTTATCTATAAAGATTACCGTTTCCGGCAGCCTGATCTCTTCAAGCGACCTGCAGTTCCGGAAAGCGTTGTCGCGTATTCCGAGCAGCGAACCGGGGATATTGACAGAAACCAAACTCTCGCAGTCTTCAAACAGGCCTTTCTCTATGACCTTTGTCGGTCGGGGGATCTCTATACTCTCCAAGCCGGAACCGGCAAACGCTTCCTCGCCTATAAGCTCCGGTGAAGCGCCTGTAAAGACGATTTTTTTCAGGTCCTTGCGGTTTTTAAAACAGCCGTTTTCAATTCTCACGATATGCTGCGGCACGGTGCAGACGCCCTGAGCGTCTATCCTCATATTGTACCTGGTCAGCGTATCGGTATGATCGGCTGTAAAGATCCAGGAATATAATGAGTACGCGAACACCGGTATAATGAAAATAAACCAAATGGCCAACTCTCCAAGATAGTTTATTCTTTCTAGTGAGATATTTTTGCTCAAAGGAAAACAACCTCCGGCCGAAACGTTCATATCAAGAGATGCTGTTTCTATTAAATCAGCTGAAAATCTCTTTTTTAACCTGCGATATATGCCAAAAGCGTTTCTTTGCCTCCGCAGGCCGCCGAACGCGTTCAAGGGCGTGCATTTCAGAACCGGCCGCTTTGGAGCGGCAGCCGCCCTGCCCGGCAGACTCTCCTGCCCCAAGGATACGAAAAAAAAAGAACGCAGCCTTAAAGGATACCTACAAACAGGCGGGAAACTCCGCTTTCGCGGGAGGCGGAGCCGAACCGCCGGACTACGGACATTTTTCTCAGCTCCCTCAAAGGGTTCGGCAAAAGATATAATCTATAAGGAATTCTGCATTTATGAGCATTAAAACCGATTGGAATAATTTTCAGAAATTATTTTTTCACGATACCGAAACGGGCTTATCCCTTGACGTAAGCCGCATGGGCCTGGACGAAAACTTTTTCGCCGCCATGGAAAAGCCCATGCGCAAGGCCTTCCAGGATATGGCCGAATTAGAGCGCGGCGCGATTGCCAACCCCGATGAAAACCGCATGGTGGGCCACTACTGGCTGAGAAACAGCGCTCTGGCGCCCAGCGAAGAGCTGCGCAGAGAAATTGACGAAACCTTCCATAAAGTACTTGAATTCGCCGCCAAAGTCCACGAAGGCGAAATCAGACCCGAAAGAGCCGAAAGGTTTACCCGTGTCCTTTCCATCGGCATCGGCGGCTCGGCTCTGGGACCGGAGTTCGTCTCCTCGGCCCTGGAAACGGCCCAGGACCCCATGAAGATCCACTTCTTCGACAACACCGATCCTGAGGGCATCGATCACGTCCTCGATGAAATCGGCGACGATCTGCCCCGCACCTTATGCGTGGTCATTTCCAAATCCGGCGGCACCAAAGAGACCCGCAACGGTATGCTGGAAGCCCAGAACGCCTACGACCGCCTCGGCCTCCACTTCGGTCGCCACGCCGTGGCCGTAACCGGCAAGGGCAGCCAGCTTTCCAAATACGCCGAAGCCAATCAGTGGCTGGCTCAGTTCCCCATGTGGGACTGGGTAGGCGGACGCACCTCCGAGCTTTCCGCCGTAGGTCTCCTGCCCGCCGCTCTGCAGGGCTTCGATATTGACGACCTCATCAAAGGCGCCGCTGCCTGCGATATTCTGACCCGCGAGCACGTCATAGCCAAAAACCCCGCCGCTCTCCTGGCTCTGGCCTGGTACAAGGGTTCTGAAGGCAAAGGCGCCAAGGATATGGTCATCCTCCCCTACGCCGACCGTCTCATGCTCTTCAGCCGCTATCTGCAGCAGCTGATTATGGAATCTCTGGGCAAAGCTAAGGATCTGAGCGGCAATCAGGTCAATCAGGGCCTCACCGTTTACGGAAACAAGGGCAGCACGGACCAGCACGCCTATGTCCAGCAGCTCCGCGACGGCGTAAATAACTTCTTCGTCACCTTCATCGCCGTCCTCAAGGATCGCCGCGGTCCTTCCATGGAGGTCGAAGAGGGCATCACCACCGGCGACTTCCTCTCCGGCTTCTGGCAGGGTACCCGCCAGGCCCTCACCGAGAGCGGCAGAGCCTCCATGCTCATTTCCATACCCGAGGTCAACGCCTTTACAATAGGCGTCTTAATCGCCTTATACGAAAGAGCCGTGGGCTTCTACGCCTCCTTAATCAATATCAACGCCTACCACCAGCCCGGCGTGGAAGCGGGCAAAAAGGCCGCCGGCAAGATCCTCGAGCTGCAGAAGAGAGTCGCCGAAGCCTTAAAAGAGAGCGGCAAAGCCATGAAAGCGGACGAGCTGGCCAACCATATCGGCCATGACGATCCCGAAGCGGTCTTCCATGTAGCCCGCCACCTGGCCGCCAACAGCCGTCTGGGCGTCACCGCCGACAATCTCGGCGCGGAAGCCAGATTTGTCTATGACAAAAAATTCGACTATTAGCTTCCGGTATTATTAAGTTAAGCGATATTTTCTGAAAAATGTCGCTGCAGCCTGTCAGAACAATGCTCGAGAATGTTTTCTCTGTCATTGAAAGGGCAGTTAATTTCAAACATGTTACCGCTATGCAGGTTTTGTTCTGCACTTTGCTCCGCGGCTGCGCTGCGATCGGACGCTCGCTTCAGAGCAATATTAAACCTGTGCAATACATGTTTGCTTAAAGCCTGTTTTTGCTTAAATTACCGACAGCGCCGCCGCTCCTCTGAGCGGCGGCTGTTTTATTTTCAAACCGTCATTGCTTCCGGAGCGGCGTCCCTGCGCCCGTTTGAGCTGATTGCAGACTCCCCTTCGGCTGCCGTGCAAGCGCCCTCAGAGGCGTTCGCTCTTTTTGCCTGTCATTCTGACCCAAGTGGGGTGCGGACAAAAATCTTCGTCAAAGTCTGAAGATAACATCATAATTAAAGATCATAAATACAATAATTCATAACTGCACAGCAGGGACGTCATTTTTACATAAATTTTCGGAAAGTTCTCAGATTATTAACTTTAAATGTTTTGTTCTTCTTAATTTTTATGCTAGAATAGTATAAATATTTAAAAAATTAAGGAAATGCAGGTACATCTTGTGATAAACGGTATAAACGCGAACACAAATCTTCCGTCGCCGTCACAAATAAACCCCAATCATCTTGCCTCTGCCCACAGCGGTGCGTCCGCCGCCGAGACGCCGTCCGAACAGCAAACCGAGGACGGATTTACCAGAAGCAGCTCCGACAGCAGCGAGCTGCAGAACCTCCAAACCTTGAGACAGTATGCCAACAGTCAGCATACTGACGTTCCTGCCGCCGCTCCTCAGTCTGACGGCGTCAACGCCGCGCCTGCGGCGGCCCCGGAAAGCGCTCCCGCCGCGCCTGCGCCGCCCGAGACAGCTCCTGCGCCGTCCCCGGCTGCAGACGTACCGCAGAATGGAGCGCCCGCGCCCGACAGCGTTCCCGCCGGCGCTCCCGAAACCGTTCAGGCCGGCGTGCCGCTCGATCTCAGCGCTCCCAACATCGTCGACGTTATCTCCAGCTCGGCAGCAGAATTAGGGGCCAAAGCGGCTCTGGGAGCTATCGGCGGAGCGGCTGCCTACGGAGCGGTAAGCGTCTTTATTACCGCCTCAGGTGTAAAGGAGCTGGCCGACGGCATTAAAAATCATGACAGAGACAGCATTCTCGGCGGAACCAGCAATTTAACCGGCGGCATAAGCAGCGGTCTCAGCACCGCGGCCGAAACGGTCACGGCTCTTAAGGGCGCTTCCGCCTTTAGCCAGGTTGCCAGCGTCGTCGCCGCTCCTCTGGGCATCGCCTCCGGCGCGCTCGATATAGCGACAGGAACGCAGAAGACCATCGGCGGCATTAAAGATCATGATAAAAACAAGATCATTTCCGGAGTGCTCAACGTCGGTTTCGGTACTGCCATGACCGCCTCGGCCGTAATAGGAGGCCTGCCCGCTCTGGTCGCAGCCGGCGTTCTGCTGGCCGCCAAAGCCGGCTTCAGCATTTATGCCAATCACGCCGCGCAAAGACAGCAGCAGAACCCCGCCCCGGAGCCGAACCCTGCGCCGGCTTCCGACAGCGCGCCCCAGCCTTCGGCTCTGCCGGCCGGCAGCGGCGCTCCCCAGCCTTCGGCTCAGCCGGCTGACAGCGGCGCTCCCGCTCCGATTGCCGACGTGCAGACCGGGAACGAAGCGCCTTTGACCGGGCAGGAGAATACTCCTCCGGAGTCCCCGGAATAAAACCGCCTGTCCTTATATAATTCTGCCTTATCGACTTATTCCGAGTTCGTTTCATAAGTTGAAAACAGCTGAATATTTTGCTCTTGCAGAGCCGCTGTCTGTCATTTCAGAGAATGGCAGACAGTTTTTTTTCCCGTATAAGCAGTTTTATTGATAATATTACGGCGAATTCCGGAAGGTAAAAAAGATTTTATAAATAAGATAGCAATAATTGATTGTTTAATTATAAACAGCATTTAAGGAGAATGCTATACCGTGTTTTTCATCCGTAGTAAAATCTTTGTATATACCGTTTTATGGGCAGCCGCTTTATTCCCCTGGGAATGTTCAGAAGCTTCTCCCGCCGAAGGCACGTTTCCGGAGACGGTCCTCATGGCCAATTCCGGTTCAGGTCAGGAAACTCCCCAGACCGAAGTGCATAAAAACTGCGATTTGGCTGACGGAGTCCGCTGCGGCTGGCAGATCGAACTGCCGAGCTCATGGTATTCCATTCCGGACGTCAGCCCGGGCTGGCCTTACGGAGCAGGCTGGCGGACAGCGGCAGGCGATACGGGACTGATTATAACCTTTTTGAAAAGTGTGGATGAAAATGAATACGCTGTTCTGCGCTCCCGACGTTACCTGGAATCGGAGACGAAACTAAACGGCTGTCCGGCCAGGCTCTTTCATAAAATCGAAGGTCCCAGCTTCAGACAAGTTTATTATATAAATCACAGCGGCGGTATTTACCGCATAACTTCATTTGGAATTACTAAAGACAAGGCTCAGCTGCAGAAGAATATTCAAAGTTTTGCATTTATCAGCCGAGCCGACAAAACCGCTTCAAGCAACAGCTACTCTAACAGTAATTTAGCGCTTTCTTTAACTCTGCCGGATCACAATCCCAAATATGAGATTAAAGAAACCGGCAAAGGACTGTCCGTTTTCCTCAACGACACAAAAATTGCCGTCATTACTCCCCGTACCGCCGCCGCTCAGCCGGGGCAGTCCTTCAGAGGCCTGGCCAGGCAGATAGGCAGGGACTATATCACCGACGCTCAGAGCCTAAAGCGCTTCGAACCCTACCAGATAGGCGGCATGACCGGATATTTGGCAGTATGGCAGACTAAAGACGAAAAATTGGTCGGTCCTGTCATATACCTCCCCTATTCGCGCGGCTCTTACAACATATTGGAATTCGACCTCACCGCCCCGGAGTATATTGACGATTTTTTCAAAATCGTAAGCTCACTGAAACTAAAGGATTAAATTTTTTTTATACTGTTAATAAATTTCTGATAAAACCTGTCTTCAGTTTTGCAGACAGTTATATTTGGTTATACTAAATATTTAATGCAAACTGAAACTTTGTTGAATCAGTAAATTTTATTAATAAATTGAACTAGGAGATACTGCATGTCTAATGTTAAATTAAAGCTGCTTCATGTTTTGGAGATTTTGCTGGAGACAGACGAGCATCACACTATAAATGCAACTCAAATAGTAGAGCGGCTGCTTAAAGAGTTCAATATTGAAACCGAGCGCAAATCAGTGTGCAGAGACATCGCCACTCTTCAGGCCTTCGGTCACGACATCATTGCCGATCGCGATAAGCGCAAGGGCTGGTATTACGGAAAAAGAAAATTTGAACCTTGGCAGATACGCCTATTCCTCGACGCTATCTCCAACGCCCCGTTTGTATCGAAACAAGATTTCAAATATTTGTTCAATGAATTAATCAAAGAGCTCGGTCCCAACGATAAAAAACTTTTCATCGACACAATACCTGTCATCAACGGCTTTAAGAAGACTCACGACGCCAACCTGCAGAAGGTATTAAGCGAGATTCTGCGTTCCATTTCCATGGATCGCGCCATGGAATTCCAGATATACACATATGACAATCGGTTTAAAAGCGTGCTTCGCCGCGGCAGCCATGTTTACAAGGCTGATCCATTTACCCTGCTGTGGCATAAAAACCGCTATTATTTAGTCGGCAGCCTTACAGAAGAGAATGAACTGCGTATGTTCAGAATCGACCGCATTGCCAATCCCAGAACAACCGGAACGGCCAGAAGAAAGCTTCAGGAAGTTTTAGGCAACGGCAGCAGCGCTCAGCTGGCGGAGTTCTGCAAGACCAGCTTCCACAATAAAAATACCGACAAAACCTACGATTTAGTGACTATCACCCTGAAGGATGCCGAATATGCAAGTATTTTTGTCGATCTGTTCGGCATACCCAGCGAAGTGAAAAAGCAAGATGACGGCACTCTCGACGCAAGTATAAAGAAATTTAAAATGAACGAAGAGACTAAAAAGACTTTAATCAGTCATGCCGATATCTTTAAAGTAGTATTCCCTGACGACTTAAAAAATGAAATTAAAAAAGAAATTAAATTGAGATTGGACAATTACAAGAATTAGCGATCTCTCTGTATATTAAGAAAACATGTATCGGCAAATGCAAATTTGCCGATATTTTTTTCTTCATTAAACTTTTTTTTATTTAATTACTAATTATTATTGACAAAGAGCTTCACAAAAGATAAAATATCTATCGGCCAGAGATAGTGGGTTATTCCTTCGGGGATGTAATTACTTCAGGTAACCTGCCGAGGCGAAACTGAATTATTATTTTATATTTCTCGTTTCGTACTCTGCGCTTGCATTTTTTGCGAGCGTTTTTATTTTATCCGAAAGGGTAAAGTAAAGGCCCCAATCGACCCCATGCAGGCTGAAAGCTGTATGGGTGAGGAAGGGAGAAATCGATATGAACGAACAGAACAGACAGCGTAAAGCCGAAGCCCTTGATTATTTGCGCGAGAGTCTGGCTAAGTGCAGTATAATGATCATCACCGACTACCGCGGTGAAAACAAAGGTTTAACTGTAAAAGCCATCACCGAGCTGAGACATCAGCTCCGCGAACAGAACGGCGTTTATAAAATCGCGAAAAACACTTTAATTCGCAAGGCCCTTAAAGAGATCAACGTAGAGCTTGAGGATTCTCTGTTAGAAGGCCCCACCGCCGTAGTATTCGGTTTCGGGGATCCCGCTGCTGCCGCCAAAGCGGTCTTAGAGTTCGCTAAGAATCAGAAGCCCACAAAGCTCCCCATCGTAAAGGGTGCAGTTATGGAGGGCCGCTTTGTAAGCATGAAGGAGCTGGAGGCTATTGCCGAACTGCCTTCCATCGATGTTCTGCGTATGCAGATCCTCGGTCTCATGCTGGCGCCGCATCGCAATATCCTTGGCGTCTTAAACGGCGCAGGACGCAGTATGGCTACCTTATTAGATGCTTGGAACAAAAAACGCTCAGAGGCAGCCGACGCCTAAAGGCTTAGTTTTAAATATTTTTTAATCGCAAAATTTATTTGGAGGAAATCATGGATAAATCCGCTTTGATCGAAGCTATTTGCAACCTCACTCTGCTTGAGGCCGCTGAAATCGTAAAAGAACTCGAAGACAAACTGGGCGTTTCCGCCGCCGCTCCCGCTGAAGAGAAGACCTCCTTCGACGTAGAGCTGACCGCTTTCGGCGAGAAGAAGCTTGACGTTATCAAAGTCATCCGCAAGATCACCGGTTTGGGCCTCAAAGAGTCCAAAGAGTTGGTTGAAGGCGCTCCCAGCATGGTCAAAGAAGGCATCTCCAAAGAGGATGCCGAGGCTATTAAGAAAGAGCTCACCGAAGTCGGCGCTACCATTACCATTAAGTAAGTCAGCTTAATAGATTTTTCCTTATAAATGGCGATCGGAAATTTCCGATCGCTATTTGTATTCTCTTAAAGGAATAAGCCATAATAAGGAAGTTTAAGTAAAATGTCTGCAAATATCCGCATAAGAGTAGCGGTTATTATCCGCAAGGATAATAAAATTCTCTTAATAGAGCACCACAAAAACTCTCAATATTACTGGCTGCTTCCCGGAGGCGGTTTAGAGTATCAGGAAGATATCAAAGCCTGTGCTGAACGCGAGCTTAAAGAAGAGACTAATCTGGATATCAAAGTCGGAGACTTAGCTTTTATTTCAGAGGCGATCAACCCCGACGGCTCCCGCCACCTAATTCAGCTGGTTTTCTTTGCCGAACAGACAGGCGGAGAATTAAAGCTGGGCGACGAGGAGCGTCTCCATTCTCTCAGATATATCGATATTTCCGAATTGGAAAGCCTGCAGATGTATCCGCCCGTAGCCAAGCATATAATTGAGGCAGTAAAAGGGACCCGTCCCCCTTCGTATTTAGGCAATTTTTGGATTTAGAACCAGTTAACTCTAGAGGACAGCGTCGATATGGCCGTTTTTCATACTGATGATATAAATTTTGAAATGGATGTACTGCATTCGGAGCTGCCCATTTTGGTGGATTTTTATGCCGACTGGTGCGAGCCCTGTCAGGCTATGTCCCTTCTGATAGAAGAGATCTCGGGCGAATATGAAGGCGCCGTAAAATTTGCCTCCATCGATATAGAAGAAAGCCCTAACTGCACGAAATCGTTTTCCGTTAAGGGCGTTCCTAACCTTCTGTTCTTCAACAAAGGGCTATTGACCGGACGCAGCGTAGGCCTTATCGACAAAGAAACGCTTATAGGCTTTCTGGATAATCAACTTAAACCGCAAATATACTGATTTTATTTTTTTTCCCTTTAATCAGCTTTAAAACAGCAATCCGCTATTGCTTAATCTCTTATAAACTGTTATTATTTTCTTATAATAGCGGCTTTGCTGAAAGGCCCTTAATTTTTTTCTCTGCAGGGTTTTATTATACCGAGCCGATAGCGAATACACGGGAGCATTACTCCATATTTCCGGGTGAGTTATGTTGTAAAAGACAGAGTCTCCGAAATAGAGGGACCAGAGGAGCGCCCACCTGCCGAGGCAGGTTCGTGTATGCTCCCTGCAGAGTTTTTATCAGCAAGGCGCAATGTCATTGAGTTAAGACTGTATTTCGCCGAAAATGACAGCGCAGCATATCTGCATTAGGCTTGTAAATGTTTCTCCTGTCATTGAGAGCGCAGCGAAGAATCTGTCAAGCATGTTTAACTTGTTTTCGTTATGCCGGTTTTCTTTGTCGCTGCCGCTCCGCGCTCGCTTACGCTCGAATCTCCGCGTACGCGTCAAAGAAAACCTTTATTAGCGTGTATGCAAAAAGCTTGTTTTTCCTTAACTTACCGACAGTAAGTGAGCGAGGCGCTTTTTTTTGCCAAAAGCAGAAACACAACTGCGCTCTGAATCAGTCTCTGACGCTTCTGAAGGCATATACGCAGACCGACGCCACCTGAATACAGATGATCTGCGTGAACAGCAAAAAGATCTGTCTTTCGACGCTGAAGGGAGCGGCAAAAGGCTCTACGCCTGTCATATTGACAGGATTAAAACCGGAAAAAATGCCTAAAATCGGCAATATGCCTCCCCAATTGGGCGGGCTTTTCAGCATACGGGCCAATATCCATCCCAAAAGAGAAAAGACGGCAACGCTGGTAATGAAGGCCAGTTTAAACCAATGGATGTGAGGCGAAAGCAGAGCAAAGACCTTCATAAACAGATCTTCGCCGGTTATTCCCGATTTCAGAATATTGGCATAAGCCGTCGTCAGCGCCTGGTTGTGCATGAGCAGAAGCTGCGCGTCAATTCCTACTAAAAAGGCCCAGGTCAAATACAGCAAAAAGAGCATTATCAGCCCAACTTGTATATAAACTATAAACGTCCTTAATCCTGAGCTTTTTTCATTGTTTTCACTCATAACAGCTCCAATGCCATTATTGCGGCCTTTTGCGCCCGCTCACGCAGATTTGCGGCCCCGGCGGAAATCTCCTCCGCCCTCTCCCGCCTTTCCGTCCAGCCTTTTTTTAAGCATTCCGTCATTCTGTCGGCTTTAAGTCCGCTGAAATCCACGCAGGGGGCCCCGCACAGAGCGCACAGCCGCTCCACTTTGGGATCGTAGGAAACTCCGTAAACCGATCTTCCGCAGACAGCCCCCATAATTAAAGCGTGCAGACGCATGGAAAATATCATCTCTATCCTGGGGCTGGAAAACAGCGCCATCATTTCCCTGACGCCGAGCTCGGGAGCCATCACGCAATCTGCCTCCAGCAGCGAGGTCAGACGCCTCGAAATGCCCTCGTCAAACCAATACTGAAAAGGCAGGACTAAAATCTGAGGACAGGCGCCCTTCTCAAAAGAAGCAGCCCAACCGTTTAAAGCTTTGGCATATTCGGCCACATCCAAGCCGAACCAGTTGCGTATGATTACAGCCAGAACGGGCTTTTGGGGATCGGGAAGCGCACATTTATCCAAAGCCCTCTCCGCCTCCTCTTCGGATAAGGAAGGCAGTAAAAAGACAGGATCGGCTGTCACCTCCGCCGGTACGTCGGGGGCAAATTTTTTAAACTCTTCGGCAGAAGCCGCGTCTCTGAAAGAAGCTTTAGAGGCCAGCGGCAAAAGAGCCTTGGCCAGGCTTTTGCCGATACCGGTCTTAATGGGACCGAAACCCTGACTGAATATAAAGGAGGGTTTGCCCAGAATAGAAGCGGCCGCCAGAATCATGCCGTAATACATGACGCTGCCGAAGCCGGTTGAGTCCTGGAAGAGGCCGCCTCCTCCGGAAATTACCAAATCGCAGGACTTGACGGCCTGAAAGATATGCCAAAGGCTTTTTCTCTTATAAGGAATGAGCTGCAGTTCTTCGGCTCTGGCTTTATTATCCATTAAAACCGACAGCTCCAGATCCGGCCTTAACAAGCGCAGATGAGCGCACTCAGCCTCCAAAATGGCTTCATCGCCGATATTACCGTAGCCGAAATATCCGGAAAGCAAAATCCGCTTGCCCATTTTCCTACCTTCCTAACCTTAGCCGTCCTGCTCTGCCTGAGCCTCTGAGCGTTCATCCTTGGCGAAAATACGCAAATATGCGTATTTCATACTGTAGAACGCAAAACCGGCCGCCGACCCTATTATGCAGCCGATGACCAGACCGTTGAAGCTGCGGTGGACAGAAATCAGCAAGGGCGTATGAATGTGCGCATAGGTGTCGGACAGAGAAGCCATGCCTACCGCGCCGGCAATAACCGCAAAGGGCACGAGAGGCCGCCAGCGCAGACTGACTAAAAGCGGCAGGAGCATCAGCGCGGGATTGCCCAGCAAAAACTCCTTGAAGCGGGGACGTACTCCCAAAACGCTGTCCAGCCAGGTCCTGAAAAGACGCTCCGAATCGGAAACGACCAAATCGCCGCCCATATTTCCGGTTCTGACCACATAAAAGGCGGCCCCGGCCAATAATACGGTAAACAGGAGAACGTGCCAGACCCTGACTCTGATATTTAAAAAGTGCCAGACTCCGCTGAGGCCGCCGCGCTTATGCTGCATAACCAGCCAAATTAAAAATACAGCGGAGGGAACCAGCAGACTGTGGAACTTAACTCCCCTAAAGACATTGAGGCTGAGCATAAAATTGATATCGCTGAGCAGCGCCGAAGCTATAAGACCTCCGACCCAAGAAAATGCCGCCGTCACGCCCAGAACCAGCAGACCGTCCTTCAGCGAAGTCCACAGACCTCGGTTCCTTTCCGCTCTCTCCCAGATGGGCATGGCCAGCACGAAGCCAGCTATCGGCAAAACGGTGATGGCCCAGAAAGAAGCTGTCAGATAAAAGGCCCAGAATTTGCCGCCGATAAGCACGGGAGCAGCCAGGAAGCTGGCTATAAAGGCACATTGTATTTCCAACTGCACTTTAGCGCCGCAGTGCAGCAATTTGGCGGTCAGGCCGACAATGAAATATTCGGCCAGCAGGATCAGCAGCAGAAACATACAGGGCCAGTTCAAGCCCGGCTTAAAATGCAGAAGTCCGTCGTCTTCTGGATAACCGCTGGCAGCTCCGTGAAAATAAGGAACAATCTCTTCATGCAGCTTTTGCAGATAGTCGCGGTTGACCTCCTCGACAGAGCGCTTTTCCACTCCGTCAAAATAGGGACGGCAGTAGACGACCCGCATGCCGCGCTCGCGGATTCCCAGGCTAAACATGGAAACGACTGTTTCAGGCTCCAGCTTGCTCTGATGAGCCGAGGAAACCGCCATTACTCTGACGGCATGATCATTCAGCAGCTTGGCCAGCTTAATTATGCCCTTTTGCTGCGCCTTGGGCGCCAGCTCGATAACTCCCAGCTCCAGACCTGTATTCTTGAACAGCTCGGCAATATAGGGGATATCGTTGGGATAGCCGTAAACCTCATTGCGGATGCCGCCGAAAATAATCCCTTCAATTTTATTTTCTCTGTTGAGCCTGCCGTAAAGCTCCATCAGCTCTTTCAGACTCTCTCTGGTAAGATTGGCGCTGTTCCAGGGACGAATCCAGACCTTGAAGCCCTTTTTATGCAGATTTTCTACCACATCCAGGGGGATTCCCAGCCCCAGATTGACCAGAGCCCGGGGATCGCATTTTAATTCCACCAAACGCCCGCTGTCGTCAGGCAGAACTCTGGCTCTGTCCTGCCCCAGACTGAAAAGCGCTCCTCGGCAGATCTGTCCGGCAATTTTGCTGTTTTCGGCCAGATAATAGCTGCACATGGGATCGGGCTTCAAACCTTTGGGAAGCAGCCCCTGATCCTTAAGGTCCAGAATTTCAAAATAAGTCGCCGTCCTGGCCTTGCCGTCCAAAGCCAGAGAATCGCGTCCCAGCTCCTCCACCGCTATGCCGGCGATGCCGCTGTCCCTGCATCTGGCTAAAACCGCCTCCAGCGTCAGACCGTTGGCGCGGGCATAATCTTTCAAAGAGGCATAGTCAAATACGGTTTCCGCCGAATTATTGGCGGCCTCGCTCCTGACGCGCTGAATTAAGACGGGGACAGAAATCAGCAGAGCAAAAAGAGCAAAAACTATTAAAAGGCGGATCTGCCAAACTCTCAGCGCATGCGAAGTCTTACTGACGCCTTCGGCGGCAGACAGACCGTGCTGCGCGCGTTCATTATTCTGATTTTTCATTATTTTGAAGCGGCGCCTTCCTTTGAAACTGCCTCTTCCGCCATACGCAGGGATTCGGCGACGATCTGCCTCTGCAGATTCTCGTCTATCGGTTCGTCCAGCTCATAGAAGCGCGAGCAGATTTTGCCTATGGCATAGGTTCCTGCCCAGGCCACGGCGGCCTTGCTGAACATACCGACGGCCGGAATAAATCCTACCGCCTCTCTGGCTAAGGTCCTCCAGCCCCAGGCGCTGCCAACAATGGGCAGCAGCTCATGCAGGCGGGCCGGTATTTCCAGGGAGCGTCCGTAAAGGGCGCCGATAATCAGAGCCATGCGCACCTGCGCGGAGGTAAGGTACAGAGTTTCGGCGGGAACCGCAAACATGCCGATAATGGGACCTATCACGGGGATATCAACAGAAATGCCGGAAGCAAAGGCCGCTGTCGCCGCCGATTCGCAGGTCTCCCTAACCAGCTGCCGGACCGTATGCTCGCGCAGGCCCGTAAAATCACGGGCTAAAGGATAGATTGCATCCTTCAGACCGACCAGGGCGCTCTGACAGAACTTGAGGCCGTCGCTCCCGTAAGGCATTAAAACAATATCGGGCAGAGTCGGATCGTAGCGGTGCGACAGAGTATATATGCCGTCCGTCATAGAAACGATATAATTATTGATAACATTGCCGCTGTTTACATAGACGTCCCTGATATCAATTTCCGCCAGATATAAGACGCGGGTATCAAAGGAAAAGATATCGCAGTGCCGCCTCAGCACGGATTCCGGCGGCAGTTCCTTGCCGAAATGAACGATGACATAATCAAAGCGGTCCCGGTTTCCGTCGCTGAAAGCTTCAAGATCGGCAAATTCCTCCAAGCAGGGACGGAAATAAGCGGAAGTAGGGTTGGCCGCTATTGAGCCCAGCCATCTACGCAGGTTGGCGATATCGTTTCGGTTTCCGATTAAAGCCGTGCGGCTGCCGCAGTCAAATATGCTGCGCAGCTCATTTATATCGCCGTTAAGATGCAAAACTTTCTTGAAAGCATTGATAGGATTCTTTGCCATGTAAACTCCGTACCCCGTATCGGTCCCCGGCCGCTTCTCAGACTCAAGGACCGCTGAAAACGCCAGTGTTCTAATAAAAAGCGGAAAACCGTCTTACGCAGAAAAGACCGCGCCCAAATAATTAACCGGGCCCGGCTCTAATCCGCACAAAATATATATTTTCCGTATAGCGTCCCCCGCTCCCTGCTTATCTGCGGGAGGCGGCCCCATGACAAGCCTCAGAATGACCTGAAGCCTGCAGCAAAGCAAATACCCGCAGGACAAAAAAAAAGCTTCGGCTGAACCGAAGCTTGGTGGGCGCGAACAGACTTGAACTGCCGACCCCTACGATGTCAACGTAGTGCTCTAAACCAGCTGAGCTACGCGCCCTCGAGATATATAATCTGTTTGCCTATTATAGCGATATGCAGAGAAATAATCAAGAGTTAAAAAGGTTTTTCCGCATAAATATCTGCACAATAAAAAAGGACAATATCGCCAAACGGACATAACAAACTGACAGACTTTATGTTTGGAGAAAGCAGCATTGAAAACCCTCGTAATCCCCGACGTACATCTCAAACCCTGGCTCTTTGACCGGGCTATGCGCATCCTTAAGGACAAAAAGGCGGAGACGGCCGTCTGCCTTATGGATATAGCCGACGACCGGTATATGGGCAATCGGGTCGACCTCTATGAAGAGACCTATGAACGGGCCGTCCAGTTTGCCCAAGCCCATCCCGATACCTTATGGCGCTGGGGAAATCACGATATCTCCTATCTCTGGGACAGGCCCGAATCCGGATACTCGCCGGCCGCCAAGCGGACGGTCGTCAAAATGATCGGCGAACTTCAAAACGCTCTGAAATCTCCCTCGCAAATAGCTTTTATCCACCGGATAGACAACGTGCTTTTCTCGCACGGCGGCCTGTCGGCCCGGTTCGTCCGCCGTCTCGGCGGGAAACTGACGGAAGCCGGCATAGACAAAGTTCTGGCTGCCGTAAATTCAGCGCCGCAGGATTTGCTTTGGGAGGACGGCTCGCCGCTCTGGCTCAGACCTCAGGCCGGCGGAACTGAAATGTTCGGAAGCGAAACTTTTATACAGGCCATCGGTCATACCCCCTCCGAAAGCATATATGAGGAAAACGGAGTTATATACGCCGACGTATTTTCCACGGCTTCCGACGGCGAACAGATCGGCGAAGCGGCGATGCCCGTCATCGATACCCTGACCAAAGCTTACGAAATAATCGCCGTGGAAGGAAAGCCCCGGAAGCTGCCTTCAGATTGGGATATGCTCGGCCCAGCCAGGCGGCGCCATAAAAAAAGGCCCGGATTCATGCGCTGAGCGCACAGATCCGAGCAACACAAAAATGGTGGAGGTGGCGGGAATCGAACCCGCGTCCGAAAAGGCCTCCACAACAGCCTCTACGAGCGTAGCCTAAGTTTTAATCTCGAAACCCGGCGCTCCCTCAGGCAGGATAGCCGAGCCTCACACCCTCTGCGTTTCCCCTAAGCAGCCGAGAGTCCAGCTGCAGATGGGTAGACGGCGTGGTTGACGCCCGGTATGCCCCCGCCGACGAAGGCAAGCGGACGCGCCGCACTAGGCGGCGAGAGCCAAATTATCTTCGGCAGTTAATATTTAAAAGTTTCGACTTTTTTACGAGCTTTCGATAACTCGACCCGCAGCCGTCGGCAAGACATCTCCCCGTCGAAACCGGAACACCCCCGCTTAATAGCAGGACTTTTAAATATCATCGGCATTATGGCAGAAATAAACCATTTTGTCAAGAAATGCATAAATATGCTATAATAAAGCGTTAAAGCGGCAATAACCATTTATAAATCTTCGCCTGACATGGGGGCCTTATGGAAATACACGGTATTTTATATGAATACGAGCATAGGCTCATTCCCCGTCTGTTCTACAGAGACGGCCTGAGCTTTATGAACAATCTCATTGAAAACGGCAATGCGCTGCCTTACAGTCTGCTGAGCTTTCTCTTCAAAGAACGGAAAACCGACAACCCCTATTCCGAGTCCGATATAGAAGTTGAAACTGCGGAGGTCTGCGATGAATATACCTCTGTAAGGCTTGTTTATCCCAACCCGCAGACCGAGCCCTTATGCTTCTGCTGCTATTTGTTTGCCGATGCTGACGGCGAAAAGCTGCGCTGCTATACGGTAGAAAAGAGCAGCAGCCTCTTTGACGGTACTGAAGAGCAGATGCTCTGCGGCTGGGATGAAAATATGCGCCATCAGAATTACGGCACGGTCAGCGCGGACAATAACGAAATTTATAAAAAATGCGTCGAAATTTTTATGTTTGACTGAGAGCTCACAGCCGCCTCTGCAAAATATTCAGCTGCCGGCAGTACCTTCATTCGTCGAGCAAAAATTCGGAATTATATATCTGATACTTTACCGGAATGCAGTCAGGCAGGCCGGGTATATCCTTGACATAGACCAGATAGACCTGCTCGACGGCCCCGATATAGACCTTAATGGAATATGAATCTTTATCCTGATAAAACTCGACGTTATCGTCTTCCTCGCCTTCAAAGGCGATCTCCGGATAGCCTCTATCTTCCAGCAGAGAGGCGGGGATCTCAAAAGGCATGGTACAAAGACGCTTGCCGTCAAACATTTCAAAAAAGCCCTTGAGGAAAAGATTCTGCACAAAAGCCTGACCGGCATATTTTCCGTACGGAACGCTGAGAATGCCGCCCAGAGTATCGCTTTCGTTAAAAAGCGCCAGATGGCTTTCCGCCCTTACGACCCTGCAGACCGCTTTATTTTTCAGGCCGCGAAAATCGCCGAAAACGCTGATAACGGCGCTGTCAGTTTCAGAAGGAAGTCCATTTACGGTCAAAACGTTTTTCTCCACAGACAGCTTGACATTGACTCCGGCTTCCGCAGAGAACTGAGTATATCTCGTCATATCCACCGACTCGGGAGTCGGTCCTTTTCCTTCGGCATGACTGTAATTGACCCTGACCTTATAAGCCTGCTTGTTGACCGCTACGTTTTCTACATGATCGCCGCAGTCTACGCTGGCGATTTTCTGACCTAAATCGTTTTTAACCACCACGCTGTTCCCGAACTTATCGTTATCGACATACAAAAGATAAGATTCGGCGGTATTATCTTGGTTGTAAAACAAGTAAATCGGCTGCCCGTCAATATCGGCAGGCACTATTTCCAGCTCCTCGGCTTTTTGATCGGTTATATAGATATCGGATACGTTTACGGAAAATACGTCGTCAAAGACCGCTTTCAAATCTGATTTTACGCCGTACTTTACCCCTTTATAGACAAAGCGCTTTCTGGAAGCCATCTTTTTTTCCAGCGCCTGTATTATATCGTCGCTGCCGATGCCCTCTACGTTGATCAGAGGCGTAGCTTCAACCCATTTGAAATCGCTGTTTTCGGGAATGACAAAGGCCCTGATATTGAAAACCTCGCCGGGGGAAATCACATAATTCGAGACAAGAACCCTGCCTTTGACTTTACCGGGACGACATACCACCGGCTCGTCGACAGAAAGCGTTCCGTCCCCCCAGTTAATCTCGTTGCAGCCGCAGGCGAGAATCTCTCCGCCTCCCTCTCCGTAATAGAAAGCGTTGACTTCTACGGCCCCGGCAGGAATATTCTCTACGCCGATGCAGAGGCTGAAGTCATCGCCGTTTTTATAGATGGGATAATAATCCGTCAGCAGCAGGCACCGCCCTCTGTTATCGGTAAAATTGTAGCGCACGCTGGCAATTTTATCGTCAAGCTCTTTATCGCCGCTCAGCCGGACATAATTGAAGGCCAGATTTTTAAGTTCTTCCCTGCCGACAGTTATTCTATTTTCTGTCGCCAGCTTTACTATGCCCAGACTATCCTCAATAAACGCGCATCCCTCGGTCTCGCCTATCGATATGGCGCTGTAATAGCCAGGAGTCATTACAGAATTGGTCTTCTCAAATTTATCCTTTATAGCGCAGAGAACCGAAGATTCAAAATTATAAAATTCTACAAAAGGAGTAATATCCACTTCAAAGCCGGCCTTGCCTGGACGCACCGAAGCCCTAAGACGGACCTTATCCTTGACGTTTAAAGCATATTTGTCGGCGGTCAGTTTATATTTGATATTGTCTCTCTCTTTGTCCAAAAGCGAAATCGAAGGCTGCTCCAAGGAGCTCCGCTCCACGTCGCCTTCTTTTTTCCAGAAAATTTCGTCGATGCCGACGGCGGCCAGACGCCTGCCGGAGTCATAGTAGGCCGCGCAAATTTTTGTAGAGGCCGTAGGTACTCCGCATAACGTCACTTTAATCAGACCGTCGCCGGAAATCTTATCCTTGAGGCCGATGTAATCGGTAAAAAATATACACTCGCCCCGCTCGTTCAAAAAATTGTATCTGACGGAGGACATGCCTTTAACTATATCTTTATATTCGCCTTCTCCGTCTGTTCTGTACCTTACCTCAAGGCTGTCGTAGCTGTCGGTTATATAAACGGCGCCGTGGAGAACATCCTCCAGGACTCCGCCAGCAGTCTTTATAGAGGCCTTAACTTGTGTGCAGACGCCGCAGGCTTCGCTGAGATAGTAACCCGGCGTTATTTTTCTGCCGTCGCTCTCATTTTTATCTTTGGCCGGAATCAGCAGACGGCTGTCAACATTGGAAAACTCAGTCAAATCAGTAACATCCATGGGCATGACGTCCCCGTTAACATCCAAAAATGCCGTAAAGCGGAGATATTCGCCCACGGGAATTTTATATGAGGAAACCGTAAGACTTAAGGAAACCGCGCCGCCGTCCACCCTGTAGTAGCTGGGCACATCCACCGCGCAGTTGGAGTTCTTTTCGTCCCAATGGATATGATCCCGGCCTATGCCTACAATATTGCCGAATTCGTCAAAATATACCGCCGTAACGTCAGCGGCGTTAATAGGGATGTTTTCTGCCCTGACCCTCGCAAAATCGTCCGGGGAAACTCGGGAAACCGTATTATGCAGACTGCTGCAGATATAAGTATTCTGATGAGAAAAATAATAGGAAACCGTCTGTACGCGCTCATCCAGGCAAAGGCTGCTGCCGGGATCCACTACATAATGAAATTCGACGGTTTTATAGCCCTCTTCCGCCGGTTCCGCCTTCACAGCCTTTGTCTTCTTTGTGCAGCCTGTCAGGAACATAACTGACAAAACGGCAAGAAAAACTAAAAAAATGCGTAAAAATTTCATATGCATTCACAGCCTGCCTGCAGACATAATATACAAAAAAGGCCGTAATCTTCAAATAAGAATACGGCCTTCATTCCCGCTTTTCAGCAGAAATCAGCTTTCGGCCTCGTCGGAATCGGTAGACCAGGTCAAGGAGGTATCGGGACGCCTGTCCGCCAGAGAGGAGGCTTTATGGGGGCCCGTCTTCATATTGCCGTATTCATCCGTATCGTCGGTGTAATCGCGGCGCTCAATATGAATATCGGTGGGATCGGTGAGAATAGGATGAAACGCGTCCTCCATCAGAACGCCCAGTCCGTAGGAGAAAATAACAAAAAGCATTCCCCAGACCGCGCAGATGGCTAAATAGCACAGCAAATCTGACAGAATTGCGGAAAAGAACTTAAAGGAGGCCAGGAAGCAGAAATCGAGCAGCAGGCTGAAAAGGAAGTAGTCCTTGCCCAAACCGGCTATACGCTGTATGACGTCGGAAAAGGCAAAACAGCTGGATATCTCGAGCGTCTGGGCAAAGCCGGCAAAGACCGAACCTAAAACAACCAAGGCCGCAAATATAAAGACAAAAGCTCCGACATAGGCGAACACGACCGAAACGGCCGAGCCCTCGCCCTGCAGCAGCAGTTTAGGGAGTCCGGAAACCAGAGTAATCAAACCGCCTATAATTGCAAAGACCGCCACATAACCGATGAAGCCGCCGACAATCGAAATGCCTTTAAAGAGAAAATCTCCAAAATCTTCCCATTCCGGCAGAATCTTCTCTTCCGTTTTGCCTTCAAGGACATTTCTGTAAAGGCGTATGCAGTAGCCGGCGCCCGCAATCCATCCTATGATGGTAAATAGAGCGCCGATGAGAATGCCCAGCTTCACCTTCCAGCGGGGATCCTTTGTATAAAATGTAAAAGCTTCCATTAATTCGGGATTCAATTTTCAGACCTCCCTGTCCGTTGACTCTATATTATCCGCAATTATAACATATATAAACTTTATAAGCTTTAATTATACCTGCGAAAGCTCATTTTTATGCTGAACTTTAACTAATGATGCAGCTTCCAGCCGCCGATTGCGCCGGCTCCGAAGCCTATCATCGAGGAAGAAAGCTGTGAAATCGTGCTCATCGCCAGGTCTTCAGCCATTTTAGTCCCCTCTTCTATGCTGAGCGTAATAGCGTCCCAATTTACGGTAATGAACCCGGCGTGAGCCATTAAAGCCAAAAATATAATAACCGAACCTAAAACCAACAAAGCCGCCTTCATCGCCGCCTTAGCCGCATATCCGACGGCCAGGCCGGCTACCGCGCCGCCGCTGAGCTGCATAAAACAGCTTTCCCAAGGGAAAGCGGCGGCTTCGGCGCCGGCCGCAGCTCCCATATTTACATCGTCCATATCTTTACCCACGCTTTATTTATTCTGTTCGGAGGGGACTTTTTGCTCGTCGGAAGCCTCTTCAATTCTGCGCCCGTTAATCGTCACCTCAGTTTTCTGGCCGCCGGTAAATTCCACGTCGCTGTCATGGACCGGTCCGGAGGGCAGAGATTTCACCCGGCGTCCTCCCCGGCTCTCGAACATGACGGAGTTGAGAGAGCTGCCGCTCCCGGTCAGAGTAGGATCGTTGATGCCCCGGGAATTCCAGAAGCCGTCTTCGGAACGGATAAAATCTACCTGAGTGTCCTCGCCGGGCTTTTTATAATTCTTTTTGCTTATAAAGCCCTTTTTCGCCTTGCTCTTATTTTCAGCTTTCTTTTGAGACTTATCAGCCTTGGCCTCCTTTCCGGAAGCGCTCTCCGAAGCCTGAGCCGTAAGCTCGAAACGTACCGGACTCTCCTGGGAGGAAACGCCCTCCCCGGCCCAGGAACAGCTCAGCGACAGGGTATATATAAAAGCGGCTGCGGTCAGATAACTTCCCAGCCTGATAAAATTAAATCTCATAGTAATACTCCCCTGAGGAATCAAAAGATCACAGCTTCAAAGCGTCTGCAGAATACCGTTTTCGCCGCCTATGCCGACAAACCCGCCGAAAAGCGATCAAACCTGCGATCTCTTTCGGTATTGTACAAAATTAAAGAGTCAAAGTCCAGAGCCGAACCGCCGCCGCAAATGGAGGAATTAAAGCAGGGGAATTTCTAAAAAATGCTAATTTTAACGTGCCTATTTTTGCCAAACGCCGTCTTTTGCCGGCGCAGTTTAATTTTCGGAGGTACACATGTATCTGAAGCCTTTAGCCTGCACTCCCGCTGAATGGAAGGCAGACCTGCTCGTATTGATTTTGGACAGAAATCACAAATTTTTTGATCTGCAGGATGAAGCTCTGCAGGCCAAAATCGACAGTCTGAAGGAAGAATACGAAAGCGGAAAACGCGACGCCGCTTTTATCTTTGAACCCCGCCACCGCAGCGATATAGGCGCGGTTGCGGTTTATTCCACCGAAAGCTATAAAGGCTTTGACACCTCTGAAGTCGTCAAAATCTGCGTGGCCGACGCTCTCAAGGCCGCGGTTGACAGCCGGCGCTTCAACGTAATTATTGCCTTCAACGGCCCCGACGGGCAAAACTCTCCCGACGGCTGCGACTATATAAATAAAGCGGCCGAAGCCGGCGGCATGGCCTTCTGGTCCTTCAACAAATACAAAAAAGAGAAAAAAGACAGTTCTGCCGATTTAAATATTTATTTTGCCGCTCCCAACGAAGCTCAGGCGGCCAACTCCATAGCCGAAGGCCTGGTCATGGCCAACTGCATCAATATGGCCCGCGACATGTGCTGCGAACCCGGCGACGTCATTAACCCGGAGACCCTTTGCGCCATGGGCAAATCATTAGCGGAAGAGTTTGGCTATGAATTCGGCGAATACGACGAAGAACGCCTTAAGAAAGAGGGCTTTGTCGGCCACCTCAAGGTCGGCGGCGGTTCCCAGTACGGTCCCCGCATGTTCACTATCACTTACAATCCCCCTGTTCCGGAGGGAGAGGAGCCTGCCCCGGTTCCGCATTTAGTCCTGGTCGGCAAGGGCCTGACCTTCGACTCCGGCGGCATCAGCATCAAGCCCGCCGCCAACATGCATGAGATGAAGGGCGATATGGCCGGAGCCGCCGCCGTCATGGCCGCTATGAGAGCTCTGGGCACTTTCAAGCCGAAAATCAAAGTTACCGCCGTCGTCTGCAGCGCCGAAAACATGCCCGACGGCAAGGCTCAGCGCCCCGGCGACATTATCGTCTATAAAAACGGCAAGTCCGTTCATGTGGAAAATACCGACGCCGAAGGACGTCTGGTTCTGGCCGACGGCCTGATCTTAGCGGGAGAGCTGGGGGCTACCCATGTAATTGACATCTGCACCCTCACCGGAGCCTGCGTGCGCGCCTTGGGCGAATCGTTCACCGGCCTCATGGGCAGCAAGCGCGCCTTTGTCAACGCCATAACCTTTGCCGGCGGAGAGCAGGGCGAATCCTACTGGAAGCTTCCTCTGCCCATCGAGTATAAAGAAATGCTCAAAACCCCCTGCGCCGATATGACCAACAGCGCAGGTCCTTTGGCCGGAGCCATCACCGCCGGTCTTTTCCTCAAGGAATTCGCTCCTGAAAACGCAGCCTGGGCTCATCTGGATATCGCCGGTCCCTCCTGGCGCTCCAAAGCTTGGAAGTATTATCCCGCCGGTCCTACCGGCGTAGGCGTGCGCACCTTAGTTGAACTGGCCCGCAATTGGAGCAAGTATTTACAGAAATAAGCTCTGATTTCTGCTGAAAAAGCAAAACGCGCTTCCCGGAACTCAGTTCCGGCGAAACGCGTTTTTTTTTAATCAGCCTATTTCCCTGACTTTAAGCGCTCGGCATAGCGTTTGTCAAACCAATCCGCAAACCGGTCGGCCCAATAGGCGTGAACAACTCCGTTGGGATGATAGGTGATAATGTTCTTAACATGATATTTGACGTTGGTGGAATCGGGATGGTCAATATTGATACATTCATACTTGAAGCGCGGATCGTCAATAACTTTTTGATTTATGCCCTTGGGCTGAATGTCGCAGATCAGGAAATCTGCCCCGTGCTCCCGGCACAGCTCCTGAATCCTGTCCATAACCTCAAAAAAGCAGTCGACGCCGTTGCTGTAATCCTCGGCGCTGCACACGGTGCGATCGTATTTCTTCTGATAGCGGCGGGCTATATAAGAGCAGTAAGCGCGTTTAAGCGTATCGACGGTAAGCAGGCTGTCCTGACCCGGCCAATATAAATCGGGCATGAAATGGAAGCGATAGCGGCCGAAAAGATCATAATTTCCGTAAGGAACGCAGGTATAAACCCCGTTATATCTCACTTCTCCCAAAATTCTGGGCCGATAAGTGCGGAAGGTATGATCGTCAAGCATGTTATAAACGACCAAATCGTATTTTTTTCTGCCGTTGGTCAGAATCTGCTTAGTTCGCGCATAAATCTGCACCGCTCCGTATCCGCATACTCCCCAGTTATCGAAAGTCACCTGCGGATAGCGCTCATTCAGCCGCCAAACCATCGTATCCTCGGCCCTGACTCCTTCGCCGACCGTACAGGAACAACCCACAAAGGCCACGCTGAAGCCGGTCTTTTTATGCGGGTCCGGCCGGCACTCACGCATGCCGTTGGGCCAGATGCGCATAATAACATTCTCGTCTTCATCGTTTTTATAGACGTTTTCAGCGCGGTTGGCCCAGCCGGCATATCTGCGGAACGCATTTTCCTCGGCGGTAAAGATGCCCTGAACCATCGGCTTATTATCTATATATTTGCCCATAACGGCCAAGTACAGCTCGCCGATCAAAACCAAGCCGGCAATCAACGCCATTATCCACAGCAGTTTATTAATAACACGCATATTTATATCTGCGTTCTTTCATGAAAATAACCTTTATAGCGCCTGTCAAACCATTCCGCAAACCTGTCCGCCCAATAAGCGTGGACCTCCCCGCCGGGATGGTTG
This sequence comes from bacterium, assembly GCA_017458675.1. Classification (GTDB taxonomy): domain Bacteria; phylum Vulcanimicrobiota; class Xenobia; order Xenobiales; family Xenobiaceae; genus RGIG3641. Next base: position 19,603 of record JAFTAM010000191.1, on the reverse strand, counting down.
CGCATTTCGCCCTTAACATGCAAAGCCGCCTCCCGGGAACGGGGATGATCGACATTGATGCATTCGCTCTTAAATCGGGCGTCGCGAATAATATTATCGTTGAAGCCGCGGGGCTGAAGATCGCAGACTAAAAAAGCGGCTCCGCGCTCCGCGCAGAGACGCCTCATCTTTTCGACAATTTCAAAATAGCAGCCGCAGGCGTTTTCCAAATCTTTGCCGCGGCAGACTTCACGGTCGTAACGCTGCTGAAACAGTTCCGTACAGCGGGCATAACGGAAGCGCTTCAGTAAATTTACCGTCAGCAGATTGTCCTCTCCGGGCCAGCGCAGATCGGGAGCATAATGCAGACGGTAGCGCCCTAAAGCGTCATAGTTTCCGTAAGGGCAGCAGACATATCCGGCATTGCCTTCCAGGCTGCCCAGGGCCCTGGGAACATAATTGCGGAATTTATGATCGTCTATCATATTGTAGACGACCAGCTTGTATTCTCTTTCGCCTCCATTCAGGAGCTGCTCCAATCTGGCATACATCTGCACCGGTCCCCAGCCGCAGACTCCCCAGTTATCGAAGACAACCTCCGGGTAGCGCTCATTAAGCCGCCATACCTCCGTATCCTCAGCCCTGACGCCCTCGCCGAAAGTACAGGAACAGCCTATAAAGGCCGCGCAGAAATCTGTCCGCTTATCCCTGTCGGGGCGGCACTCTCTCATGCCGTCGGGCCAGAGGCGAATAACGACGTCAGGGTCTTCTTCGCTGTTATACACGTATTCACAGCGGTTGGCCCAGCCCACATATTCTCTGAAACGCCGTTCCTGAGGAGTAAAATAAGCAAATATTGTCTGCTTTGCGCCTATGCAGCGGCCCTGCGCAGCCAGATAAAACTCGCAGATCAGAACCGCAAATAAACATAATGCCGCAATATACCACAGCCTGTTAAAAAAACGCATCATTGGCTACGCTCATTTACTCTGCAGATAATCTCCGTAACGTCCGTCAAACCAATCTGCAAACCTGTCCGCCCAATAAGCGTGAACAACTCCGTTGGGATGATTCAGTACATCGCCCAAAACGCGGTATTCGGGTCTTGAAGAATTGGGAATATCGACATTTATATATTCGATATCCTTAAAACGCCCGTCGGTCAGAACGCTGCGGTTTAAGTCAAACGGCTGAATATTGCAGACCAGAAAATCCACTCCGTGCTCATCGCACAGCTTTTTCATTTTCCTCACTATTTCAAAATAACAGTCATCAGCATTCTGCAAGTCCCGGCCCTTGCAGACATCGCGCTCATATCGCCTTTGAAACACATCTGTACAGTAAGAATAGTATATGCGCTTGGCGAAATCAACCGTGAGCAGATTTTTTTCCCCGGGCCAGGCTAAATCGTCCATATAATACAGTCTGAAGCGATTGAAAAGATCGAAATTTCCGTATGGACAGCAGACATAATAGCCGTTGAAACGCAGTTGTCCCAGAGCTCTGCGCTTATAGTTGCGGAACTTATGATCGTCGAGAAGGTTATAAACTACGAGCTTATAATTGCAGTCCTGCCGATTTAGCAGATAGGTCATTCGGCCATACATCTGCACCGGCCCCCAGCCGCAGACTCCCCAATTATCAAAAGTTACCTCTGGATATCGCTCATTTAAGCGCCAGACTTCCGTTTCTTCCGCCCTAACGCCTTCGCCGAAGGTACAGGAGCAGCCGATAAAGGCCGCGCTGAAATCTGTCCGCTTTTCTCTTTCTGGACGGCATTCTCGCATGCCGTCAGGCCATATACGCATGATCGCCTCAGGATTTTCTTCACTTCTGTAAACGGCTTCGCTTCGGTTGTCCCAGCCCACCCAGCGCTTGAATTCGCGCTCGGAAGCCGTAAAATACGCAGATACTGCACGTTCCGTGACAATAATTTTTCCTGTGCAGCCGAGATACAGCTCGCCCGCAAGGAGCAGAGCGCAGCCCCAAGAAACGGCTTCGGCCGCCAAATTTATGTATCTAACCATAAGAACCGTTTTTCAACTTAAAGCTAATCCTGAGATTTCGTAGAACCGTATTAGTATATACTACATCTCAGAAAAAATCACCCCTGGAACCGCCCGCTGCCGCTAAGTGAAGCAAAGACAAGCTTTTCTGCAGACACGCTGTACACAGGTTTTGTTCTGCACAAGAGCGAGCGTCCGAGCGGAGCGCAGCCGCGGAGCGAAGTGCAAAACTAAACCTGCTAAACGCAAACTTACAGAATATGTTTGAAAGATTCTTCGCTGCGCTCTCAATGACAGGGCAAACGTTTACAACCATGATGCAGAAATTCTTTCCGCCGCTCAGGCCTTACCGTTTTATCCAGAGCCGCCGGCATTAGCCGACAGGCTTATTAACAAAGCGCGCTCGCCCGGCGCTGAATTCAGCTGCGTAAAAATCTGACCGCAGCGCCTCGGCACGCCGCAGAATCCCTCATTACGGCCGATTGAGCAGCCGGAATGCGAATAATCAGGCAAGACGGCGACAGCTGATGCCGCTCGGTTTTCTTTGCAGTGAATTTTGTCAGTCAGACAGGGTCAGTCAACATTTTTAAAGGAAGTACCCGTCATAAAATAGAATTCTCCCTGCGCTGTTTTTATATGCGACCGATTTTCCCGGTTTTAACATTTAGGAGTATTTATGGATTCTGTAGAAGTAACTGCATCATTGAGTGATTTTGAGGTAAATAACGTTACCGCCGATACCGAAACTGCCGATGACAATGCCAGACAGCCCATAGATACGAGAGAACGGACGCTGATGGCCGTAGGAGACCTGCACGGAGACTATTGGCGTTTTCTGCGCTATCTCAGAGAAATGAATTTTCTGCTGCCGGGAACTCTGTCCTGGAACCCCCTCGCCGATCGCGTCGATTTAATCCTTATCGGCGATTATACGGACTGGCGCGGAGAACCTCTGGAAGCGCCCTTTGAAGAGACTAAATACAACTTCGTCGACGGTCCCCGGCGCACAATTGAGCTGATCGTTACCATTAAAAAAGAGATCGAGCGCCTGCGCCGCAACATTCCCGGTTTCGACAGCCGCTTTTTCCCTCTGCTCGGCAATCACGACCTTATGATGATGCAGTCCTCCAAGGTCACCGATTATTTAAGCATAGATTTTATAAAGAATAAGCTCATCACCGCCCGCAACTACCTTCTGCTGAGAGCCCAGCTGAGCGCTCAGGGCTTAAACGGCGAACAGGTTGAAGAGGCTTTGGGCTTCATTAACTGGTGGGTGCAGGGCGGCGAAGGCACCGCAGACGGATTCGGCGGTCTGGAAGCCTGGGCTCAGACTATGAACGCCGGCGCCAGAGAATTTTTAGAGGATAATTTATATTTAGGAGTCGTGGTCAATAACCGCCTCTTTACGCACTCGCTCCCCGATACCAAAGACAGCTGGCGTCCTCTGCAGCACCTGGCCGAGCTTCCCGAAAGCGAATACAATAAGATCCGCGAAAGCGTCATCTGGGGACGGCGCATTTGGGGCTACGATTATATTTCCGGTACCAGAACCGCCCAATTTACGGAGAACGAAATACGCAAAATGCTCGATGGCTTCCAGTGCGGAAGCTGCGTGATCGGTCATACTCCTCTGTCCAGAGACACCGATCACGTCATGGCCTACGACAACCGCATCATCAATATCGACGCACACGGTTCTCCCGGTTCCAAAGCCTTTATTGAAACCTATACGCCTACCGAACATACCCCGATCCAAGCTCCTCTGCGTTCCCACATTATGAAAGGCTCCAGTATTGAATGCCGCATAATATAGATTATGTCTGCCAGTTGGGAGAAGCGATAATCTCCAATATAGAAAAGGTCATTATCGGCAAGCATGAGATTATCGAAAAGACCTGCGCTTCAGTCCTGGCCGCCGTTCACATCCTCTTTGAGGACGTCCCGGGGGTCGGCAAAACCGTACTCTGCAAAGCTCTGGCAAAATCTGTAGACGGCAGCTTTTCGCGCGTACAGTGTACTCCGGATTTGCTGCCCTCCGATATCGTCGGCGCCGTCATTTACAGGCAGAATTCCGGCGAATTTGTCTTTAATCGCGGGCCTATTTTCAGCAATATTTTATTGGCCGATGAAATAAACCGAACCACTCCCAAAACTCAGTCGGCCCTTCTGGAATGCATGGAGGAGCAGCAGGCTACCGTCAGCGGCCATTCTTATGCGCTTCCCCGCCCGTTTATTGTAGTTGCCACTCAAAATCCTATCGAATACGAGGGTACTTTTCCTCTTCCCGAGGCTCAGCTCGACCGCTTTGCCGTAAAACTCACTCTCGGTTATCCTTCAGAGGAAGCGGAAAAGCAATTTCTGCAGGATCAGCGCCTGCAGCATCCTCTTGAGCTTTTAAAGCCGGTCTGCACCATCAAGCACGTACAGACCGCCGTTTCCCTGGTCAAGGAGGTGGCTGTAGAAGACTCAGTCTGCCAGTACATAATTAGTTTAGTCAACGCCACCCGGCGCGATCCCCGCCTGGTTTTAGGCGCAGGACCGCGAGCCTCTCAGACCCTCTACAGACTGTCGCAGGCCTTGGCCGCTCTGCGCGGGCGCGACTATGTGCTTCCCGACGACGTCAAGGAGCTGGCTCCCAACGTTCTGGAACACCGTCTGATTCTCTCGGTCGAAGAAGATTTCTCGCCTAAGGCCCTTATTCAGGAACTGCTGGAAAATCTGCCGGTTTTATAATCCCTCAGTATTTGGTCATGCCTTTCGACTAAGAAGCTTCTGTCTGCATATAAAATCCTATGCAGAAACACAGCTTCAAGCCAAAATCAAATCCGAGCCAACCAAATAAAAATAACATTCTTATAAAAAAATCATAATATCATTGAGTAAAAGATATCACTTATGATAAGTCTTTCCAAAAATCAAAAAGTAGATCTGCGCAAGCCAAGCGGCGTTTTTTTATCAAAAGTGACCGTCGGTCTGGGCTGGGACCCTATCAATCTCCCCCGCCCCAAACCCAGTTGGAAAAATCTGTTCGGCCTGCTTTCCCCCGCCGCCAATATTGACTGCGACGCTTCGGTAATCTGCTGCCGAAACGGAAAATATCAGCACAATACCTCAGATTTAGTCTATTTTGCCAACTTGGAGCACAGCACCGGAGCGGTAAAGCACATGGGCGATAATCTGACCGGCGAAGGCGAAGGCGACGACGAACAGATCCTGCTCGATCTTAACCTACTGCCCGGCGTCTATGACCGTCTGATCTTTGTCGTCAATATTTTCAGCGCCAAAAGCCGCGGGCAGCATTTCGGAATGGTGCAGAACTGTTTTATCCGCATCTGCGACGAAACCGGAGCGGAGTTCTGCCGCTACAATCTCTCGGAAAACTACGACGGCTGCTGCTCGATGATCTTCGGCGAGCTCCTGCGCACGCCGAACGGCTGGGAATTCAAGGCCTGCGGCCAGGGCCTGCCGGAATGCAACATCCATAAAATCTGCGAAATGTTCGCTTAAAAAAGCAGGACCGCTCCGGCGGCGGGCAGATGCGCCCGCCCTCGGGCGGTCTCAGTACAGAAATACAGCGCCTATAACAGCTCTTTTACGCGCTTTTCGATATCCTCAAGGTCATGCGTCGGCTCAAAGCGTTCCGCAACCTGCCCACGACGATCAACCAAAAATTTGGTAAAATTCCATTTTATATCGCTCTTAGCGGCATAATCAGGGTCGGCCTTATAAAGCATATCGCTGAGAAGTCCGGCCATTTTCTTATCGCCGTCAAAGCCCTTAAAGCCCTTCTGCTCCTTAAGATAGGCAAAAAGCGGACTCTGGCCGGGACCGTTGACTTCGAGCTTTTTAAACTGAGGGAATTCGGTCCCGAACTTTAAGGTACAGAAAGAGGCGATTTCCTCGTCTGAACCCGGCGCCTGCGCCCCGAACTGATTGCAGGGGAAATCCAGAATTTCAAAGCCGCGATCCTTCAATCGCTTATACATAGCCTCCAAAGCCTCATATTGAGGCGTAAAGCCGCAGGCCGTAGCAGTATTTATAATCAGCAGAACCTTGCCTTTATACTCATCAAGGCTCACTTCTCTGCCTTTCTTATCCAATACCTTAAAACTGTAAATGTTCATAACTTTATCCTCCACGTTTTTTTCACCTGAACTCCCGCCAATACTTTCAGTTTCTGCCCCGCGGCGGAGAGATAAATCAGCGGTTGCGTCTCCGCCCGCATTATCTGAACAGGAACCGCCCAGCCGACAGGCTGACAGAGAGCCACAAAGCATAAATATCACAAAAAGTTTAAAACTCATCGTAAAACACAAACATTCTCCATGGTCGACAATATTAAATAAAGGCTTATATCAAATACAATATTACGATAAATCCTAAATTGAAAGCGCCTGACTCAATACGGCCAAAGGGCAAAAGCAGACCTAATCTCGGTAAGGGACGTACTTCATCTGCAGGAAATCGCTCTCCTCCAGCTTTTTGTTCTCTCGATTCACCATATATTCGGCTTGGCCGCCATCCTCGGACGAACGGGCGGAATACCAGCCTTTTGAGACGGTATTGCACGAGAAAGAGCAGCCGTCCAGAACCGCTCTTGTGCCGCGGAGCTTGAAAACGCTGTAATTAACGGTATTGCCGGAGACTTTGCAGGAATAGATCTCAGCGTCGAGGCTGCCCTGCAGATTAAACAAAGTATCGGTTTTATTATTTTTAACCTCGACCTCATACATATCAAAATCGCTGCTGTTGATGATCGAAAGGAGATCGAAGCAGTTGAATGCAGCTTTCAAGCCGCAGTCGAATACCAGACTCTTGCTGAAGGAGACATCGCTGCAGTTTCTGATATCCAGAGCTCCGTAGGAGCATTCCTTAATTATGCAGTTCTCAGCGCTCAGATCATGGCTGTCCGCCGCAATAATACCGTAAGTGCCGCAGCCGTAGAGACAGCAGTCCTCAATGTCGATATCTTTGGAGTTGCTGAAACTCAGAACTCCGCCCGAGCAGTAGCCCTGCTCCTTAGTATGGCCGGCGGTGAGATTGGAGACCTCGATATCGGAGCAGCCGGTAAAGGAAAATACATTGGCGTAGCGCGGTTCGCAGACTACTGCGGTTTTTTCCCTGCCCGCTCCTACAATGGCCAAATCGCGCACATTTTTGATGTGCAGCTCATAGCCGTCGCCCACATTATTCCAGGCGTAGCACTTGCTCTCGTCATTCTTGCCGTAATCCTTGGCCTTGGTCAGATTATATTCGCCCTTGGCCAGAACTACGGTATGTCCGCTGCCCAGCGCGGCCAGAAACTGGTCGACGTTTTTAACCTCAAAATGATTTTTATCGCCCTTGGCTACGCCCGCCAGAGTACAGGACAGCGCCAAAAGGACCGCCAAAACCGTTATCAGACTGATGTTCAGCCTCAAACGCCTTTTCATAAATCTACCTCCCTGATATATCCGCCGCGGCCTCGCTGCCGCGGTCTGTAGACAAAAAACTTATCATGCCGAACAAAGCGCTCCGCCGCTGCGTTCCCTGTCGTCTCAAGCGCCTTCCAATGTCATTCCGAACGTCCTCTCCCTGCCATTCCTAACGCCATTGTCCAGTCATTCTGAGCCGCTCTCCCAGTCATTCTGAGCCGCTCCATGTCATTCTTTCTGAGCCGCTCCATGTCATTCTGAGCGAAGCGAAGAATCTTAATCCTTCCCACACAAACAGACGCCCTCGGCTGCCTCCCCCGATAGCTCCGAAATAACTCCATCAAACATTAAACCATTTAACTCAATAAGCCGACAATCTCCCGGGGCGAATTCAAAACCTCAATCCCCAGCCTGCGCGCCTCCCGGCGCGAGGCCTCTACGTTATAGCCCCAGGACGCCATGGCCAGATTCGTGCCCAAAGGCCGCACATGGAGCAGATTGTTCAGCAGATCGTCTACAAACAACACTTCCGACGCCTCGGCCTGAAAACCAGCGATCAGCTTCTGCAGCGTTATACGCTTATCCAGACTGCATTCCTTGCCCCAGATGGGCAGCTTTAAGCCGACCGTATCCAGCAGAGCTTCAGCCGAGCTTTTATCCTTGGTAGTACAGACAGCAATACCGATTCCCCGCGCCCGCGCCGAATCGACAGCATCCTTGATGCCGGCATAAATATTCTGCCAGCCCAGCCATCTGCGCAGATCGCTTTCCCGCATCTTTATGCGCATATCCGCCAGATTCTTGCCGAAACTGCTCAACAAACCTCCGTTTTCTTCGGCGCGGCGCGTAAATTCGGATAAGGAAAAGCTGCTTAAATCAAAGCTTTCGCGCCCAGGCTCCTTTTTCCGCATCTCTTCGGCCAGGAGCATAATTAAGGCGAATTCCTCGCCGGCCCGGGCCAGCCAGCGCCCCGACAGAAAGGTCTGCTCCGAGCATAAAGCCCGGCGGCCGAACATCTCTTCCCAGACAATCTGCGAAACGTGATAGCTCTCGCGCTGAGTATTCCAAATAACTCCGTCAAAATCCAGAGCCAGAACCTTAACAGCCATAAATGCTCCTTCCGGCCGCTCCTCCGCCTAAAAAAAGAGCGGCCCGCCGGCCTTGGCGCCGACCGGCCGCCCGAAACGCTTCCCTGAGCGGCTGCGCTTGCGCCCGCCCTTACGGCAGAACCTCCAAAGCCTTGCGCAGACGGCGCACGCAGCATTCCCTGCCTAAAACCTCCATCATGTGGAAGAGGCTGGGACCGTTGCCGCAGCCGCTGACCGCCAGACGCACCGGATGAATGAGCTGTCCGGCCCCGACTTCCTTGCTCTGGGCGAAATCGCGCAGACACTTTTCGATAGACTCGGGAGTAAAATCTTCCAAGGCGTTCAAAAGCTCGGTCCACTCGCTCAAAAGTCCGTGAGTTACCGGCTTCCAGCGCTTTTTGACGGCGGCTTCCTCGTACTCCTGAGGATCTTCATAGAAATAGGGCGCTTCGGTCGCATAGTCGGTCAGCAGATTGGCGCGCTCGGCCATGACTTCCACAACTTTAACCAGATAATCAAAATCGGGGGCCTTTTTGCCCAGCTTCTCAAAGAAGGGCAGAGCCAGACGGGCCAGTTCCTCATTGGATTTGGCGCGCATATGCAGACCGTTCATATAGAGCAGCTTGCCGAAATCGAAAACGGAAGCCGACTTGCGCACGCGCTCGATACTGAAGGCCTTGACCAGCTCGTCGAGAGTGAAGAACTCGCGCTCGTCGCCGGGATTCCAGCCCAGGAGGCAGAGGAAATTGAGCAGAGCCTCGGGCAGATAGCCCTTTTCGCGGTAAGATTCCACCGATACGTCGCCGTCGCGCTTGGAGAGCTTTTTGCCCGATTCGTTGATAATCAGAGGCACGTGGACGAAACGGGGCGGCTCCCAGCCGAAATACTCATAGAGCAAAATGTGCTTGGGCGTGGAGGAAAGCCATTCCTCGCCGCGGATGACGTGAGTTATTTCCATTAAATGGTCGTCGACGACCGCGGCCAGATGGTAGGTCGGGAAGCCGTCGGTCTTGATCAGCACCTGGTCGTCGACCAGGGAAGATTCAAAGCTGACCTCGCCGCGCACCACGTCGTTGAAGGTTATGGTGCGGTTGTCGGGGATCTTCATGCGGATGACGTAGGGCTCGCCCTTGGCCAGGCGCTCCTGCACCTCTTCCTTGCTCAGACTGCGGCAGTGGCGGTCGTAGGCGGTGCTTTCGCCCTTGGCGCTCAGCTCGGCTCTCATGCTCTCCAGGCGCTCGGGAGTGCAGAAGCAGTAATAGGCCTTGTCCTCGTCGAGAAGCTTCTGAACCATCTTATGATAGATGTCCAGGCGCTCGCTCTGCACATAGGGCCCCTTGTCTCCGCCGATAACCGCGCCTTCGTCGGGGGTAATTCCCGCCCATTTGAGGGAATTGAGCAGCGACTCGACCGCGTCTTCCACCAGACGGGTTCTGTCGGTATCCTCGATGCGCAGAATAAACTGACCGCCCAGGCCTCTGGCCATGAGATAGTTATACAAAGCGGTGCGCAGTCCGCCTACATGCAGATAACCGGTAGGACTGGGAGCAAAACGAACACGAACCATAAAATCATCCTTTTATTTGAAAAATTAGTTAACCGTCTTTCGTTCCTGCAAAACCGGAAATAAACCTGCCTGACGGCAGCTGCGCGCCGCCTTTCCGCGCCCGAAAAACTCCCCGCTGTTCTCAGCGGCAGAACCAGCCGCAGCCCACATGGCCTTAAAGCCATTCCTTCGCATTGTACAGCATTCTGAGGCGTGCATTTTATCATCCTGAGCCGCACATTTCGGTGTCATCCTGAGCCGCAAGGCGAAGGATCTTTACTGTATAACAATTTAAGATTCTTCGCTTCGCTCAGAATGACAGACGGCCGGTTCTCAATAGCTCAGAATGACAGGCGGCCAGCTCCCAACGGGCGGCGCGGGCGGCGGCTCCCTCTTTTTGCCCTCCGTAAAGGGAAAGCGCTCCGAGGCACGGAAATATTTTTCTCTTATGGATACTCCCTGGAAAAGCTCAGTAATTCTGGCTCCTATGAGCAAGGGCAGCAACCTGCCCTTCCGCCGCCTCTGCTGCGAATTCGGCGCGGAAACCACCGTTTCGGAAATGATCTTCGCTTCCGCCCTGGCCAAAAGAAACCGCAAGGACCTGGCCCTGCTCCGCCGCCATCCCTCCGAAAAATGCTTCGGAGTGCAGATCCTCACCAACAGCCCCGACGATTTAAACGATGCCGTCCCCATTATCGAGGAATCGGGCGCGGATTTTATCGATCTCAACTGCGGCTGTCCCATAGACGAGGCTGTCAGCAAGGGCATGGGGGCCAACCTGCTGGACCGGACAAGGCGCCTGGAAAATATCCTCGAGCGCCTGGAAGCTCTCTGCCATATCCCCTTTACCGTCAAACTGCGCTCCGGCTATAAGGAAGGACACACTAACATAGCCGAGACCGCCAAAATGGCCGAAAACCACCGCGCCGCCGGCCTGGTTGTCCACGGCCGCACCCGCGAGCAGCGCTATACCGGCGTGGCCGACTGGAACGCCGTCAGAACCGCCGTGGAAACGGTTTCAATTCCGGTCGTGGGCAACGGCGACATTTTAACCTGGTACGAGGCTGAAGACCGCCTCAAGCTCAGCGGAGCCTGCGGCGTCATGATCGGACGCGGCGCTCTGATAAAGCCCTGGATTTTTCAGGAGATCAGGGATAAAAAGGATTTGAACCCGAGCGCCCGGGAGCGCATCGCCGTCTATCTGCGCCTGACCGAATACATGCTGGAGCATTTCGGAAGCGACGCCCACGGCCGTCGCACCTCCGCCTCCTTTATGGCCTGGCATTTCGATCTCCTGACCCGCTGGCGCTTCCTGCCCAGGGAGGAATGGTACGGGGCCTCTCTGGAGCACCCCCTGATTCAGACCCGCTTAAACGGCGTTTACGAAGGCGATCCACTCGATATCGTCCTGGCCGGCTACGGAAAACGCCTGCGCCTGCAGCTGGCCGACCTCTTTATTGAAGGCGCGGCCGAAAAGCGCCCTCAGAACTGGCTGGAAGAAAAGATTTCCGCTCTGGCTCCGGAAATCGTAGCCGATCACGAGCGCAGGCTGGCCGAAAAGGCCGCCAAAAAGGAAGCCAAAGCCGCTCAGGAGAGCCTTTCCAGCAGCGGTCTGCCCTTCTGCGAGCCTTAACCCCGTCCGAACGCCCCGGTCCGGCCTTATCCGCGCAATTTTGCCTGCGGCAGTCTCTGCCGACAAGCAAGCCCTGGCGGCGCATCACTTCTGCCCTCGGCGCGCTTTAACCTCAGGGCCTGCCATTTCAGCTAATCCGAAAACGCCGAACTATTTTTTGCAAGGAGAAAGAAAACATGACCGCCGAAAACGCCTTTGCTCAGCCCGCCGCCTCTCAGGGCACGCCCCATATAGGCTGCGCCCCCGAAGCCTTTGCCCCCACCGTTCTGATGCCCGGCGATCCTATGCGGGCCAGATTTATTGTCGACAACTATCTGGAAAAAGCGGAACTGGTCAACAACGTGCGCGGCGTCCAGGGCCACACCGGCTATTATAAGGGCAAGCGCCTCTCGGTCATGGCCAGCGGCATGGGCGGTCCCTCTATGGGCATATATTCCCACGAGCTCTTTGCCTTTATGGGCGTGCAGACCATTATCCGCATCGGCACCTGCGGAGGCATGCTTCCCGATCTTAAGCTGGGACAGATCATTCTGGCCCAGGGCTGCAGCTATAATTCCAATTTCTTCAGCCAGTTCAGCTTAAAGGGAAACTACGCTCCTCTGGCCGACTTTGAGCTGCTCCTGAAGGCCTACGAGTACTGCCGGTCCAAGCGTCTGGAATGCCGGGTCGGCAACATTTTGACCAGCGACTACTATTACGACGCCTCCAACAGCTATGCCGACTGGACCAGGCTGGGCGTGATAGGCTGCGAAATGGAAGCGGCCATTCTCTACGCCAACGCCGCTCTCCACCGCAAAAAGGCGCTGGCCGTACTGACCGTCAGCGACGTTATCGGCGCCGAAAGGGTCATGACTCCCGAGGAGCGGGAGCGCTCGCTGACCGATATGATTGAATTGGCTCTGGAAATAGCCTGATCAGACGCCTGTCACAACGAAAAGCCGCAGGTCGGGAACATGAAATACATAAGTCAGCTCATCAACGCCCCCTGGGAGGACCCGGGAATTATCGTCTCTTTCAGCAGCAAAAACGAGAATCTGCTCTTCGACTGCGGCGACATAGCCAAAATCGGCGTCGGCGCGGCCATCCGCACCTCCCGCGTCTTTGTGACCCATACCCACATCGACCATTTTATCGGCTTCGACTACCTGCTGCGCATGAACCTGCGCGAAACCAAGGAGCTTAAGTTTTACGGTCCCGCCGGCCTGGCCGCCCAAATCGCCCACCGCCTGCAGGGCTACTCCTGGAACCTCACCGAAGATTCCCGATATACAATCAGCTGCTGCGATCTGCCCCTATCCCCCGACTCCGCCGAGCCGATACGCTATTACGCCTTCCCCGCCGCCGGGCGCTTTCGGGAAGACGTTTCACTGCGCAGGGAAATCGCTTCCCCGCCCGGCGAGCTTTATCTCGAGGACGGCGCCCTGCTGCGCTTTGCTCCGGTCGTTCACGGCTTAGACTGCCTCTGCTATTCCCTGACCGAACCGCCCGAGGCCCGGCTCAGAGAGGAAGAATTAAAAGCCTCGGGCCTGCCGCCCGGCCCCTGGATCAAGGAGCTCCTGAGCATTTATTCGCTTCACGAAAGCGGGGAGCGGCTTCTGCAGGTCGGCGATAAGCAAATCCCCGCCGCTTCACTGCGCAGCCTGATAAAATATCCCAAGCAGGGAAAAATCGCCTACGTCACCGACACCGTCTTCAACCGCCAAAGCGTCAAATCGGCCCGCTTCGTCGGCCAGGACGCCGACGTCCTCTGGTGCGAGGCCTGCTATCTCCATAATGAGCTGGAAAAGGCCAAGACCAATCTGCATATGACCGCCCGCCAGGCCGGCCGCCTGGCCAAAGAGCTAAGCGTCGGGGAGCTGCGCCTCTTCCACTATTCCCGCCGCTACAAAGACAGTCTCCGGCCTCATATAGAGGAAGCCAAAGAAAATTTCCCCAACACCGTGCCCCCGCCCTCGCTGAGCGCATTTTAAATCTGTTGCTCAAAACATAATTATAAATAAAAAAAGACAGCCGCCGGAAACAGCGGTTGTCTTTTCACTTTAAAGCCTTACTTATCTGATTAGGCTTTTTCCTGAACGGTCTTTACGATAGCGGCAAAAGCTTCCATATCGGTGACGGCCAAATCAGCCAGCATCTTGCGGTTGATTTCCATCTCGGCATTCTTCAAACCGCTCATAAGTCTGCTGTAGGAGATACCGCATTCGCGGGCCGCGGCGTTGATGCGGACGATCCATAAAGAACGGATGTCGCGCTTCTTGTTGCGGCGATCTCTGTAAGCATAATGCTGAGCGTGATGGAAAGCTTCCTGAGCGCAGCTGATTCTGCGACTGCGGGCGCCTCTGAAGCCCTTTACGGCTTTTAATAAGGTGCGGCGTTTTTTAAGAGAAAGGACTCCACGCTTTACTCTTGGCATTTTATTTCCTCCTGGGACTAACGACTACCTAAGTCGCTGCGGACAAATCTTTATTTTGTTTTCTCCTTGAAGTCCCGTCTTGCCAACGAGACTCCAGGAGCTATTCTTACGGCTGTTTAAATCTGGTTCCGACGCTTTCCTTACTGATTAAAGGTAAGGAACGAGAGCGTGCATTCTCTTAACGTCAGTTTTGTCAACTAATACAATCTGGCGGAATTTGCGGGTCCTATCCGGGGATTTCTTCTCGCGGATATGATGGCAGCCGGAAAACTGACGCATTCTCTTCATCAAACCGCTTCCGGTGACGCGAATTCTCTTGGCTACAGATTTTCTGGTGCGAATCTTAGGCATGTTCGCAGCTCCTTTCATACCTGGCGTTCACAAAAGCGAACGTACTTTTTCCAATTTTTTTTCGACTTACAGAGTCTGCCGAGCAGACCTATTCGGCAGAAGCCTGAGGAGCATTGGGCGCGGCCTGCGGCTGAGTCTTAGGCGCCTGAGGCTTGGACTGAGGCTGGGCTGCTCCGGTTTTGGGAGCCAGAACCATAATCATCTGACGTCCTTCCATAAGCGGCCTCTGAACTATCATAGCTACATCCTGGACGCTCTCAAACATATCCTTCAAAAGATTTTGCGCAAGGTCCGTATGGACAATCTCACGGCCGCGGAAGCGCAGAGTGATCTTAACGCGATCGCCGTCTTCTATCAGACGCTGTACGGTCTTAACCTTAACTTCGAAATCGTGGTCGTCAATTTTGGGACGGACCTTAACCTCGCGAAGTTCCTGGGGTTTGCGTTTGACACGGTTGTCGCGCTCGGCTTTGGACTGCATATACTTATACTTTCCGTAGTCCATCAGGCGGCATACAGGCGGCTTGGCGGCGGGATTAACTTCTACCAAGTCAAGATTTCTCGCCTGAGCGTGATCTAACGCTTCACGTACAGACATCCGGCCCAGCTGACGTCCTTCTTCATCGATAACCAGGACTTGGGGCACGCGGATCTTATTGTTGATTCTCAGTTCCTTAGGAATTGGCTTACCTCTGTTGCCAGCCGAAAAACAAAAAAATATGAACCAACATCTGCGCGTGGCGTGGCAGCACGATACCGATAAACGGGCATAAATAAAGAACGTGCCGATGCCCCTTAAAAACCACTACCTCTGAAGCAGTCCTTAGACGCCGCAGGGTGAGAAGCGGAACAGCTTCTGCTTTTCTGGCCTGTAATAAAAAAGCATTATACCTTACGGTACAGCGCGAAAATTATACAAAAGTAAGCTGAGTATGTCAATATGGAAAAAGGCTGCCTCACGCGAAAATTATGCGCAATTTCAATATTGCGGAGGTGACGGCCGGCAGTGAACAACTGCCAATGAAAATCCGCCCTCTGCGCTCAGGACAGCATAAAGCGATTTGCGGAAGCAAAAAAGGAAAGTCAAACTGCAGAAACAAATATCGGCTGACATGTGCGAGCAGAGTTTAACGAATTTTTATACAAAACGCCTGGAAATAGTAAAAAGAACGCTTTCAGAAGCGGCCGAAATCGCCATGCGCCTTTTCGGCAAAGTCTCCGGCACAGGCAAAAATGACGGAACATTTGTGACCCAGGCCGACGGAGAAGTCGAAAGATATATTCTGCAGAAACTGCAGGAAAACTTCCCCGAGGATACCGTCGTCGGAGAAGAGACCGGCGTCCATGAGCACGCTTCCCCTTATATGTGGTCTGTAGATCCCATTGACGGAACGGCGGCTTATCTGTGCAGAATGCCTTTTTGGGGAATCAGCGTCGGCATGATCAAAGACGGTCTTCCGGTTTTGGGAGCCGTCTACCTGCCGGTTTTGGACGAGCTCTATTATGCGGCCGACAAATGCGGCGCCTATATGGAATCAAAAATATGGGGACTGCAGAAACTGGACATACGTGAAGCCGATCTCAGTCAGAAGGAACACCTTATTCTTATTCCTTCAACGTTCCATCATAATTATGTACTGAGCAGCAAACGCAAAGCCAGAAGTCTGGGTTCCTGCGTCGCCAACGCTCTGATGGTCGCTCGCGGCGACGCCTCCTGCGCATTTGCAAACTCATATCATTGGGATTTGGCAGGATGCCTTTCGATACTGCTGGAAGCCGGAGGCTGCGTGCGCCGTCTGGACGGCAAAGACTTCCGTATACTCGATCTGCAGAAAAACGGACAGCCTAAACCTACTGTACTGCTTTCCAACCCTCAGGATCTGGAAATTAACTTAAATGTGGCAAAGCCTATTCAAAAAGACAGATTTATATAGACTATTGTTTTGCCTTAAAACGGCGGTTCTGACGTCTCTCTGCCTCCTATGCGCTCTGCAGAATCCTGTCTGCGCCGACATTCAGCCCAAGGCCTTTGACTGGCAGGCCCGGCTCAGGCGCGTCATACCCGAAAGGGAGCGCGCCCTCTGTCTGGAGACCGCCGTAACCTGCAAAGGACAGAGCGTCGAGGCTATGTGCGCAGAAATTGAGGCTATGGACACTAATTTGCCCAAGGAGCCCCTCAAGCTTTACACGGCCATAAACATTCTCATCCAAAAAGACAGAGATATAAGCGCGCTGAAAAAAAATCTGCAGGCGGTCCGGAAGGGACGGGAGCTGCTGCAGAATTACCGTTACGCCCTGAAGCACGCCCGCCGCATAAAAACAGCCAAAGACAAGCTGCATTTACAGGTTCCCGAACGGCAGAGATCGATCCCCGCCAATATAGTCAGCGAGGAAGGCGCAGATGTGCTGCGTTTTCTGCCGGCGCCTCAGAAGACCTGGACGGACGATACGGCAAGACAGTTTCTCCGGGCCGCCGACAGCGATTTAAAGTTTTTGGAGGCACAGGAAGAAAAATTAAGCGCCGAGCTGAAGGAATCTGAGCAGGACTGCTCTCCCTGGCATCGTTTTGTTGCTCAGACCGGAAAAAAACTTAACCCCGATACGTGCCTGCCCAAAGAAAGAACAAATACCGCGGGAAAATCGCTGCAGGAGTTTATAGATCCCGCTCCTCCTTTTGATTTAAAGCCTCTGCAGCCTGAAGGCGCCTCCTCCCGAAACTAACCGAGCTGCATATTGCAGCCCTTAACAAAGGAGCTTACCAGCATTACCAGGCCCTTGCTCAGAACGGTCCTTTCAAATTCCGATTTGGCGATACCCCCCGACAAATAGCAATAGGCCACCGGCAGAGACGAAGCCATCGAATATATGTAGCCGGCCGCTTCCGCCAGAGATATTTTAGTCAGGGAACTTTCGTAGCTGGGCAGTCCCATAACCGAATCAAAGTCCAGCTCCAGACCGATATCCTGTCCGGTGCTCTGCATGAGATTGATCGCAAAGTCAAGCATATCTCCGTAGCTAATCTCCCGGCGGATAAAGACCGATTCATACGAAAAGGCTCTGACATCGTGCATGCGCATATATGAAAGCATATTGGCAGAGTTTTCGCTTTCGGAATAATTGATTAGACAGTAGTTATGCAGATAATGCTCATGCTTGGCATAGCTGAGCGCATTGTCGGATTCCACTCTGACATAGCCGTCCAAGGGAGCAAATCTGCCTTTAGCGTCGCAGTTTATTACCGAAATCGGCAGAAAATGTCTGCCGCATTCGTCAACCGGCCCCAGCATGCGGCCATCCTGAAGCTGCGGTTCATTCTGAAGCTGTCTTCTGACCGCCTCGGCCAGACTCAGATTTTCCTCAGCTTCTGAAGCGGGCGCATCCCCGGAATCGCTCTCCTCTCCGAAGGCCGTTTTGACTAAAGCATTTTCCAGGAATTCTTCCTTGGTGAGCTCGGTCAGGCTTAATCCCAGCGCAGTTCCCTTAATTACGGAAAAGGCATGTTGATGCTTTCCGCCGATCACTATAGGAATCAGCCCGTAAGACCTTACCAAAGCCACTATAGGAAAGACGCCGTTCTGAGCTTCTATCAGAGAGTCCGGGCGGCTCTTTCTCTCCGAAACTGCGCCTATTTCGTGTTTTTCTGCGGCGAAGTCGCCTATAATTAAAATTTCCCGTCCGTCCAGATAAAAGTTTGACTGCAGATTTAAAAACCTCTGCAGAAAAACTCTCCAATCAGACTGCACTGCGGAGCTTTTCCCCGCGCCGCCGCCTGAGGGCTGAGCGTCGGAAATTCCTATCAGCGCATAACGCGCCCCCTGCCCGACCGCCTGCTCCAAAGCCTCGTCCGTCAGAGCGTCGCCAGGCAGAGTCTGCGCTAACTCTCCCAGTTTAGTCTCTCCCAAACGCTTGGAGAGCAGGGAATTCAATTCAGCACGCTTAAAAATCTGCAAACTCATAATAAAATAATACTCTGTTTTAATCAAATTTTTACAGCCTGAATATTCAGGCGCCGCACTGAGCGGTTCCTGCTCTGCAAGCAAACCCTATCCGACCGCTATTCATTCGCCCGAGGCCATAAAAATAAATCCCGAGGTCCCTGTCGTGCCTATCAGCGAGTTATTTCCCTGATAAGAGAAAGTAAAGCCCTCAATGCTTATATCACTCAAACTGTAAGAAGCGGCAATACCCTTATTGCTTCCGGACGCGCCATTTTCATCGGCAATAAAAATCAAAGGCTTTTTGGCAAAGGGCTCTGCGAAAGTAATTCGCACCTTTTTCCCGCTGGCGCCTCCGTTCAGATAGGTTCTGGTGAACCTGCCCCCATATCCGGCAATTTCCTGAGCCGGACGAACAGAATTGCCGTCGGCGAAAAGCCGGCCGGAAAGCAAACGGCAGGAAAAACTGCCGGCCCCGGCCGAAGCATTTTTGGGACGCTTTACCGTTCCGTCCGCAAAAACCACATAAGAGCCCTCTGTATTCACAAAAGCCGCCGCGGCGACATTCTGCGAACCCAGACACTGGCCGGCGGTTCTGGCGGGAAGCTTATAACCCGGGGCCGCTCCGTACTGGGAAGCCTCATTGACAATTTCCCCCTTCAAAGAAGAAATGCGCCCGTCGGTCCAGACAATAAAACTGCCGCAGGAATTGGTATAGCTGCAGGCCGCGACATTGGCGGAACCGCGCACATGCTGAGGCTGAGCCACGCCCCGCTCGGCAAAAAACCTGCAGAAAACCGAAGCGGCCAACAAAAAAACAGCTAATGAAAAATACAGAAATACACGTTTAAACATATTCCCCCCTAATATAAAAAACAAAATTAAAATTCAGCCGACTGCACAGAATCAATGTGTTTTCCCCCTCCCGTTATATATAAATGCTGCAGTCAGAAGCGCTCTGTCCGAGACGCGCTGTTATTACGCGCTGTTTGCCGGAAAACCTTTTTTCCAAACCGCTTTGCTTCATTGCCGGCAAAGCGCTGAATACAAGCGGCGCCGCGCCTGCCGGCGCTGACGGACCGGCGAGATCGGCCTGAGCCGTCGGCTCAAGATCTTCCGCACGTATAATTCTGCACCGCTCCGGGCGAAGCCGGCGAGAATCGCGCCCGTCAATACAGTCAGGAGAGAAACGCCGCTTATGCGTCAGTCTTTTCGCAGACTTCAATATATGCGCGCAT
>JAFTAM010000190.1 GCA_017458675.1 bacterium | reverse complement strand
GCAAAACAAAACCGGCACAGCAAAAACAGGCTGAAACATGCTTTATAGATTCTTCGCTGTCGCTCAGAATGACATAGGGCACAAGGACAAGGCTGAAGGCGATGGCGGCGCAGCGCCGGAAATACAGGCTTTTCAGCAGACACGCTTTACACAGGTTTTGTTTTGCGCTGAAGCGAGCGTCGTGAGCGAAGCGCAGTCGCGGAGCGAAGTGCAAAACAAAACCGGCACAGCAAAAACAGGCTGAAACAAACGTTTTAAAGATTCTTCGCTGCGCTCAGAATGACAGAGGGCGAACTTTTAAGATTCTTCGCTGCCGCTCAGAATGACAGAGGGGGAATTTAAAGGTCCTTCGCTGCGCTCAGGGCGACATCTGGGGGCTTTCCCGGATTTTTTGCCGCCGTTCAGGCGGCCTATGGTGCGAACGCGAGCGTCCGGACAAAACCGCAGTCGCAAATTTTGCGTATTGCCGCAGAATCAGCGAGCCTCCGCTTGACAGGCCGCCGCCGTCCCTATAAGATAGAATCGAAATAATTGCGTATATCCGCAATTTCACCGAATGGGGCCGTGCTATGATTAAACGCGATCGATATCTGAATAAACTGATCCGAAAAAAGGAAAACGGGATGATCAAGGTCATTACCGGCATCAGGCGCTGCGGCAAGTCATACCTTCTGTTTGAAATTTACCGCCGCTATCTCAAATCGGACGGAGTGGCCGACGATCACATCATTGAGCTGGCGCTGGACGACGATTTGAATATCCGATATCGCAACCCTTTGGAACTTGGCAGGTATATACGCAGCCTGATCGTCGATACCGAGCGCACTTACTACATATTTCTGGATGAAATTCAAAAGGTCGCAAATATACCAAATCCTTATCTCCCCGACAGCGGAGAGACGGTAGGATTCGTCGATGTGCTGCTCGGTCTTATGAAGATCAAAAACGTCGACCTCTACGTCACCGGCAGCAATTCGAAGATGCTCTCTTCGGATATACTCACGGAGTTTCGGGGCCGCGGCGACGAAATTCGCCTCCAACCGCTCTCCTACCGCGAATTTTATGAGGCCTGCGGCGAGGATAAACGTCACGCCTGGAGGGATTATTTTACCTATGGCGGAATGCCGCTGACGCTTTCACAGCCCACGCACGAAGATAAAGCCGCCTATCTGCGCAGCCTCTTTGATAAGATCTACCTGGACGATATCATATCCCTCCATAAAATCGTTTACGGCAAATCCGTGCTGGACGACATTCTGAACATTGTTTCCTCATCCGTAGGTTCGCTTACCAATCCCGCAAAGATTGCCAAGACATTCGCCTCAGTCAAAAAGACTTCCATAGGCGACGAAACTATTGCAAAATATCTCGATTATTTCATCGACGCGTTTCTGCTTGCCAAAGCGCAGCGCTACGACGTGAAAGGGCGCAGATATATAGGTTCTCCGCTGAAGTACTACTATACAGACGTGGGATTGCGCAACGCCCGCCTCAATTTCCGTCAGCAAGAAGAAAATCATATTATGGAAAATATCATATTCAACGAGCTGCGCGCCCGCGACTATGACGCAGACGTGGGCGTCGTCGAATATAATTACCGCGACGAAGCCGGAAAAAGCAAGCGCGTTCAGTTTGAAGTGGACTTTGCAGCGAGCCGCGGCAGCAGCCGATATTACATACAGTCCGCCTTTGCGCTGCCTGACGAGGCTAAGCGCGCTCAGGAGGTCAACCCTCTCAAACGGATCGGCGACTCATTTAAAAAAATCGTAGTTGTTAAGGACGACATTATTCCCTGGCACGACGACGACGGCATCCTTTATCTTGGCATAGAGCAGTTTCTGCTGGATGAAGACGCTGTAAACCGCTGACGGACGCGTACGCGGGGATTCGAGCACAGCTTCGCGCGGAGCGGCAGCGACAAACAAAACCGGCACAGCGAAAACATGTAAAACATGCTTTATAGATTCTTCGCTGTCGCTCAGAATGACATAGGACAGAAGGACAAGACTGAAGGCGGAGGCGGCGCTGTAAAAAAAACTAGCGGCAGAACACTGAAACTGCCAGATACGACCAGATTACAGCCAGCCATATCAGGGAGCTTATTTCAAATTTTAAGTTGGCGCGCTGAAAATGAGGGTCAGCTGCCGCCGCGGGCTGCGGCTCGGACTCGAGCTCGTCTTCCTTAAATACAAAATGGGCCTTGCGATCACTTACGCGGCCGCCGTCTCCGCCCCAAGCGTTCAAAGCCTCGGCCAGATCCCGCCATCTGGGGATAAGCGCCGGGGTTGAGCCTCGGTAATCGAAGAAAACATTGCCGAATTTAACCGCCAGAAAGGCCTCTTCGGAAATAATGCAGGAAGCATAGACAAAATAAAGCGCCGACAAACCGAAAATGAACATTCCCAGAGTTCCCGGCCAGGTCAGGCGTCCGGAAGCGGCGGTTATAACGCCCAAAGAAGTAAGGATATTGCCTAAATACAAGGGATTGCGGATAAATTTATACGGACCGCCCACTACTAAAAGGGGAGTTTCCAGGCTCTGCTTGCGCGTATGCTCGCCGGTCCAGCCCAAGGCCCAGAGGCGCAGCAATTCGCCTGCGGCCGAAAAGACAAGACCGATGCAGAGAGAAAACAGAGAGGGCCGGGCATAAACTAAAATCGCCAGCGTCGCCAAAGCTATCAGCAATCCGCGGTATTTATAGATCCATACAGGTTCGCATTTATAATCTTTATTGGGAATAATCATTCTATTTTACCAAATCCGCCACAATTTCAGCCAGCTTCCGAGCCGCTCCGTCCGAAGCGCCCATGACCGCTTTTAAATCCCGGGAAACCGCCAGACGCGCCTCTTCATCGGTAAGCCAGCGCAGAAGCGGTTCAATAAGTTCAAACATATTGTCCTTGACAATTATTTCCGGAACAACCTGACGGCAGGCTATGCGGTTGGGCTGAGAGGCAAAACGGTAACTGCGGTAGGAACGTGTGCGCATATAGCGCTTTAAGCTCTCCAGACCGGGAAGCTTATCGATAATGCCTCCCAACCCTCCGCGGGGGAAGGGCACGACGTTGGAAAGGGCTACCGCCATGGGAATTCCGCAGAAAGCCAGCTCGCCGTTATTGGTGCCGGGAATGGTCAGAGCCATATCTATCTGAGACATAACCTCATAGGGCTTGCCCCAGACCAGATCGATCTGAAAGGACTCGCCTAAGCCGGGCGCTTCGTCTTTGCATTCTACAATGAGCTTGTCCCCTTCGATCCGTCCGGAAGCGGTCTGAAAGCCCAAAGGCAATGGACGCAGCAGAGCGGACATAAAACGCCGTTCGGAAATAAAAGGCGATACCGACAAAATAAATCTGGTTTTAGGCTGCAGCGTTTTCAGACGGGCAGCCAGACGCAGAAACGGACCCAGAGCCGCCTTAACATGGAGAAAGCGCGATCCCGGGAAGATACCGACGCATTTAACCTCATGCGGATGCAGCGGGTTCTGGCCCCTTATTTCATTGGCGACTCTCTCAATACATAAATTGCCGATACATCTGACGTCTTTAAGCCCCTTTTTCTCAAACCGCCCGGCTAAAGCCGCCGTATCCGCGCAGACCTTGTCAAACCAGCTCCAGGCGATATTGCCGCGCACGGCATAGCCCACGCTGAAAAAATGGAAGCGGCGGGCCAGAAGCACAGCATAGAGCGGCTCGCCTCCCAAAAAGACCACGACGCCCTTGGGGCGAGGCTGATACTCCTTTACGGAAAGGCCGAAAATCATCCTTACGGTCTGCTCGGGCCTCAGCACCAAATCGACGCCCTCAAAAGAATTTAATACCTCGGCCTCCGTACCGCTGGCATAGGGGCAGGGAACCAGGGCCACGACAATGCGGAGATTCTTGCCGGGCTCGGCTTTAAGGTATTCGGCCGTCAGCTTAACCCAGGAAGACACCTCGCCGGGTGAATTGACGGTAA
This sequence comes from bacterium, assembly GCA_017458675.1. GTDB lineage: Bacteria > Vulcanimicrobiota > Xenobia > Xenobiales > Xenobiaceae > RGIG3641. The sequence continues at coordinate 26,734 of JAFTAM010000190.1, read as the reverse complement.
TGACTATATCGGCGCACTTAGGCGCGCTTCCGAATTCGCGGGCCTTTTCATAAACAAAAGCGGCGATGCGCTTAACCGTGCCCGGACAGCCTATACGATCGCGCACTTCCTGCAGATCGGCCAGCATCTGCAGACGCTCGGGACTGTCTTCAATTAAAAGCGGCTTCAGCGTAGCCGCCAGACTTTCGGGAGAAGCCTCCTCCTGTATAAATTCGGGCACAATCCGGCGATTGAGAATTAAGCTGGGCAGACCGATATGGTCGATCTTTAAAATGCGCGTAAAAAGCATAAATTTGCCCAAAAGACTGTTGAAAAGACCGAAGCGGTAGGCCAGAACCATAGGTATCCGCAGCACCGCCGCCTCCAGACTGGCCGTACCCGAGCTCATCAGCAAAGCCTTGGAAGCCAGCATAACCAGGCGAGACTGCCCGGATACGATATGCACAAAGTCGTTGGCCGGCAACATACCGACAATCTGAACGCGCAGCTCCTCGGTAGCGCAGGGAATTACCGCCTGAAGCCGGGGGTTTTCCTGACGCAGAAGCAGCAGCGTCCGCCAGAAGACGGGCAGAAGATGCTTGACCTCCTGACAGCGGCTGCCTGGCAGAATGCCGATAAACTCGCCGGAAAGTCCCAAACGCCGCTGGGCCTCTTCTCTGGTCAGATTCAGCTCCGGCAGATCGGCCATGGGATGGCCGAAATACTCTACATCCAGTCCCAGCGCTTTATATCTGTCGGCATTTTCCTTAAAGGCGCAGATTATGGCGTCGCTGCAGCCGCGGATTTCACGCAGCCGCTTTTCACTTTTGGTCCAGGCTGAAGGAGGGAAATAATAGACCGATTTCAGACCGGCCCGACGCAGCACCTTGCTCAGGCGCATATTGACGGCCGGGGAGTCTATCATAACGGTCAGGTCAGGTCTTTCGGCCTGAATGCATCTGCAGATCTTCCAGTATTTCAACAGATAGCCGGGCAGGCGCAGCAAAGCCTCGCCGGCGCCGATGATGCCCAAATTCGTTGTATCCAGCCACAGTTCGACGCCGGCCTCGGCCATTTCCGGACCGCCCACTCCCACAAAGCGCAGATTGGCGTTCAAGGCCTTTAAGGCCCTGACCAAAGCGCCGCCCTGCAGATCGCCGGACGGCTCAACCGCAATTACGGCCACGGTCAGACGGCTGATACTGTTGTTGCATTCCTCTGCTGCCAATTCTCTTACCCTTAAAATACTTAACTCTCCCGATTAACCTTAATATCGTCAGCGATATTTCCGAAAAAACGGGAGAGTTAAAATGCAAACGGCTATTTCTCGGAGCGCGCTCCAATGCGTCCGCCCTTATTCAGCACTCCCATATGCGAGGGAGCTCTCAAAAACTCTAAAAAGTGTATTATTTCCGGCGTATGCTCAAGCTCGCTGTCGATGCGCTCGATAGCGTCGTTTAAATTCAAGCCTAACGAACCCAGAATCCTGATGGCGTTCTGTACGGCCAGGCGGCTCTCTTTGGAAATGTCGCGCCGGCGCATGCCGCGGAAGTTCATGCCGAAAATGCGGCAGGGGTTGCCGTCAACGATACTGAAGGGCGGCACGTCCTTGTTGATCTTGGAGCAGCCTCCCACCATGCATAGTTTGCCGACGCGGGTATGCTGATGGAAACCGGCCAGGCCGCCGATGACAGCCTGATCCTCAACCACCGCATGACCGGCCAGACCGGCATAATTGGCAATAGTCACCTGATTGCCAACTGAGCAGTTGTGAGCTATATGAACATAGGCCATAAGCATATTCTGATCGCCTACATAGGTGGTATCATCCTCTGTCGCCGCCCGGTGAATAGTCACATACTCTCTGATCTCGTTGTTGTCTCCGATTTTGACAAAAGCTCTCTGTCCCTTATAGCCGAAATCCTGAGGCGGCAGACCGATAGCCGCTCCCGGGAAGATGCGGTTGTTTTTGCCGATCTCCGTCCAGCCGTCGATTACCACCGACGACATAATCTTAGTGCCGGCGCCGATAGTCACATGCTCCCCGATAACGGAAAAAGGACCTATCTCAACGTCGTCGGCAATATTGGCTTTAGGGTGTACAATAGCGCTGGGATGAATCAAATTCAGTTTCTCCTCTCTTGTCAAATCAAAAAATGAAAGGCCATAAAGTTATTTTTTCTTAAAAACCTGCATATTTTTATAGACCTCGGCCGCCAGCTCCAAAGCGCGCTTGCCGTCGGCGCCGCTGACTGCGGGGGCCTTTTTATTTAAAACGGACTCGGCAAAACTGCGTATCTCCAGCTTGAGAGGCTCGTCTTTTTCTATGGGAACAGACTCCGCAGGCAGAGGCAAACCGTTTTCGCCGGGGTGGGAGACGGTAAGGCTCTGTTCGATAAAGTCCAGCAGATATACTCTGCCGTCGTCCTCAGTTATTTTCATATATCTTTTGCGCTCGCCGGAATTACGGCTGGCCGTCAAAGAAGCCATGGCTCCGTTGGCCAGTCTGAGCTGCACATTGGCTATATCTTCATGCTCCGAATAAACTGAGACGCCCAAGGCGCTTACGTAAACGGCCGGAGAATTATAAAAACTCAAAAGAATATCAAAATCATGGATCATCAAATCCCAGACGATACCCACGTCCAAGTTGCGCTTGGTAGGCCCCGAAAGCCTGTGAACCTCTATCAAAGCCGGATTCCTCAGCAGTTCGCGCAGCTTGATAACCGCCGGATTAAAACGCTCTAAATGGCCGACCTGCAGAATTAAGCCTCGCTCTTCGGCGATTTTCACCAGATTGCCGGCTTCCTCGGCCGAAACCGTAATAGGCTTTTCTACCAGAACATGAATGTTATGTTCCAAAAGATCCTTGGTTATTTCATAATGCAGATTGGTGGGAGAAACAACTATAGCAGCTTCAGCCTTGCCGTACAGATCTCTGTAATCGCTGAAACATTCCGCGCCGTACTGCTCAGCTGCAGCTTCAGCAGCCTCTTTGTTTATATCCGCGACAGCGCGCAGATCAGTTTCCGGCAGAGAAGCGCATACACGGGCATGGTTCTTCCCCATACTGCCCAAACCTATAACAGCAACACTCAGCGATTTCATATACATTCCTCTGTTTAAGAAAAGATTTCTCCCCAGAGCTCACTTGAGCTCAAACACCATAACGCCTTCGCAGGTAGTTTTGCCCTCGACCGTGGCCTGAACCTTCAGAGTGCAGCTATTGCCGCTGCGCTCAGTCTCTTCAGCCTCAAGACAGAGCTTGTCGCCGGGAACCACCGGCTGCCGGAATTTAATTCTGGGCAGGCGCGTCAGCTCCAGTCTCTCCGCCTTTACGGGAGCGTCGGGATTGCCCGCATAAAGCAGCCAGCAAAGCTGAGCCAAGGCTTCCACCTGCAGCACGCCGGGCATAATGGGACTTCCCGGGAAGTGTCCTCTGAAATAAGGCTCGTTCACAGTCACATTTTTATAGCCGCTGATGCGGGGGAATTCCAAAGTCTCAACCCTGTCTACAAAAAAAATAGGACTGCGGTGAGGAGTCCTCTTCATAATTTCTTTAATATCAAGCATCTTTAATCATAACCTTTGCCAATTTGCGGACAAATTCCACATGCAGCCTGTGACCGGCTCTGACAGCCAGGACATGAGCGCGCAGAGGACGGCCCAGCAAAGCTAAATCGCCGGTCAAATCCAAAACTTTGTGACGTACCGGCTCGTTGGAGAAGCGCAGAAGCGAAGCGTCAAAGCCCGGCCGATCAAAAATCAGAGCGTTGGAAAGATCTCCGCCCTGTCCCAGACCTGCCTCCAACAGAGTCTTAACCTCAGCCCAGAAGCCGAAGGTGCGGGCAGGAGCCAGCTCCCCGGCAAAATTATCAAAGCCGCAGCATTTAAAATTCTGATGGCCGACTTGGGGGCTGGCATAGCGCACGTCGCCTTCCAGAATCAGATCAGGGCAGGGCATGGCCAAAACCAGACTGTCCTCAGAACTGACAAAGATCGGCTCCGCTAAATAAAACTCCTCAGTCCTCTTGCTCTGAGCTTTAATGCCTGCAGCCTGAAAACGCCTGCAGAAAATTTCCGCCGAGCCGTCCAAAATAGGGATCTCCGGACCGTCAGCTTCTATCAGAGCGTTGCTTATTCCCAAGCCGCTCAAAGCCGCCAGCAGATGCTCAACCGTCGAGATCGAAGCTCCCTCACGCCCCAAAACCGTCGAGCGTTTGGTAGAGATCACATAATCGCAGAGAGCCGGAATCAGCGTCCCGCCGCTCTCGAAGACCAGGCCGCGGTCCTCGTCGGCAGGCTTTACAACTATCCGGGAACGGACGCCGGTATGTATACCGACCCCTTCAAATTCAGCGGAATCGGCTAAGGTTTTCTGTAGTTCAGACATCTTTTTATCGCGAAGAAAACGGCAGCGGCCAACGGCGCTTCCTTAAATCTAAAAAATCAATATGCAGACAGACTGAAGGGTCTGAAGCATAATGCATATTCAGACCCCTTAATTTGTCTATTTCCCTGCTAATATCCTTTTTTGCCCCCGGCAGCGCTAAAGATCGCGCAGCTCGTACTGAGCAGGATAACAGGAGGTCGCCTCCGGGAGAGTTATTATTTCCACCAGATTGGTGGAATTGGGACCGAGCTCAATTTTAGCCACCAGAACCTCATCGTCTTTTTTGCGGAAAGCGGCCTGATAAACCTTATTGCCGATTAAAAAATTAGCTCCGCCGGGACCGGAAAGCGGCTTAAAATACAGCCCCACCGTCCGCGTCCTCCGGGTAGGATTTTTAAATTCGATCAGGTTCTTATACAAAACTCCGAAATTTCCGGTATTGGGCAGTCCCGTTTCAAAATCGATAAGCCAGGGACTTTCACCGTATACAAAGGTGAGAGGCTTGCCGTCGACCTCATAATCTCCTTCAAATTCAAAATAGGGCTGAGCAAAGACGCCGTGAGGATGAATCTTGAAGGGATTAAAGGGAGCTCCCAGCTCGGGAAGCTTCCGGCCGTCGTTGCCGTTGGCGTCCTGAGCGGTCCTGACCTCCACCTGAGCGCTGCTGCCTTCGAGAATATGGAAATTGATAAAGCCGCTGACCAGCATATCCTTGCGCACATCATGGCTGACCAGCTGCAGAGCCGAACGGGGCGAAAGAGTGACGATATAGCCTGACTGAGCGGCCAGATTGCTCAAAAACCTCTTGGCGGCGGTCTGTCCTACATAGATTTCGCTCTTTTCCGGACCGGCATGAGTGGGACTGATGACGATCTTCAGAGGAGTTTCGCTCAGATTAAAAAGGTTAACCCACAGATGGCGGTTCTTCTCGGAAGCGTTTAAATGGGAATACATCAGACGGGTCGGCTCGCGCCTGTTGAAGGTATATTTCAGCAGAACTCCGTCCTTATCGATGCGTTCGGGACGGTTGCTGACCAGAAGCAGATTCTGCTCAGCCGGCTCAACCGGAACGTTGACCACCGATACCGTAATACGGCCGCTGACTTCAAAATAATCGTCGGAAGCCGTAATGCCGGCCGGAACCACTATGCGCATGGTGTCGCCGCTGGGAACGTCCATGGGCAGGAAATTGGAATCGTCAATATAGACAAAGCAGCCCGGCTTGGTTTCAGTGCCGGCTACTATAGAGAGCATGACCGCCTGAGCCACAATATCCGCCTGAGCGGGCGAACCCGTAACCTCGGCCACAACCTCCTTAGGCAGCGTGCCGGCCCAGTCTTTCACCTGGATGAAAACGCTCTCCTTGGCAACTCCCCTGAAAACGGTCAGCTTGGATTTGCCGACCTTCTTGGCCTTTATATAAACTTTGCCGTTTTCCTGATCGATGTCGATCTCTACAACACCGGCAGGCTCGCTGGCCGTAATCTCACCGGTAGCCAGACCGCCTACGTTGATAAACTTGCCACCGTCAACCGGGAAAATAACCTTAGAAGTGTCCAGATTTAAAAGCCCGATGGCCACGACTTTGCGCAGGTTTTCCACCCAAAGACGCGCCAGGGATTCGGAGGTGCTGCTGCTCTGCTTGGCTATTTCGTCAGTAACATCGATAATCAGCTCCTTCCCCCAATAGACGCTGTAAATAAACTTTTTCTGAGGCTTGGCTCCGTCCTGATCTTCGACTTCGCTCTGACCGGCGGCCTCTTTCTTGGGAGCGATTTCCTTGCGGACCACCTTAATAGTATCCCCGGCGGCGCCGCTCTGCAGCAGGGCCTCCAGCTTCCGGGACAGATTTTCGGCCTGCTTTTCATTGCTCACCCTGAAAACGACGTGGCCTCCCATGACAACGTCGGCGGCTTCGGCGGCCTGAACCGGCCAAAATATCCATAGAGCCGCTATCATTATAAATAAATGCAGCCATTTATACTTCATAAATATTCTCCGCTCTGACTTGAGCTTCTAAAAAAAAATCACGCCGAAAACGAGCTGGCCGGCGCGAATTTTTCTTCCATTGCCTTATCCCGGCCCTTGCAGGCAGAGGGGATGCAGCTGCCGCCGACGCCGTTACCTGCGGTAAATTCCGCAGAACCGATCGGCGGCGGAGTCTAAAAGCAAACTAACAGTTTTCCTTATGCCTGTCCAGAAGTCTGGGGAGCAGGTTGACCGCCGCCTCCACCCTGCGGACCTCAGCGATGGGCCGAGCCGGGAAGCCGGCCAGATGCTGGCCGCCTTCATACTTGCGCATGGCCGCGCTGCGATCGGCAAAGGTGCAGCCGTCGCCCACCTCGGCTCTGGCCACGCCGCATTGATTGCCTAAGATACAGTCGTCGCCTATTATCGAAGAACCGGTTAAACCCGTCTGATCGCCAATTCTGCAGCGCTTGCCTATGCGGCAGTTATGCGCGACCATCACCATTTCGCCGATCTCCGTACCGTCGCCGACAACGGTCGAAGCGGAAGCCGCCCTGTCGACGCAGGCGCCGCCGCCTACCGTCACGTCTTCGCCTATGACAACATTGCCCACCTGGGGAATTTTGCGGTGCGACTGGCCGTCAAAAACATATCCGAAGCCGTCCATGCCCAAAACTGCGCAGGCTTTTATGACCGAACGGGCGCCGACTCTGGTTCCCTCCAGAATCACCGCCTTGCATTCTATGCGCGCCTCTCTGCCGATCAACGTATCGGGACCTATATAGGCTCCGCTGCCGATAAAACAGCCGTCCTCAAGTCTGGCCCCTGCCTCGACAACGGCCAGAGCCTCTATCTCAACGCCCTCGCCTATCTGAGCGCTCGCATCGATCTGAGCCGAAGCATGAATTTTGTTAATTTTACCCATCATTATTTGCTTTCAGTTTTTATACTGTCCATTTTCAAAAGGATGTCCAAAGTAATATTGTCGCCGGAGCTGTAAAGAACCACCGGATAATTCATGGTATCGACGACCACCAGGTCGATTTTCTTGTCGCTGCACACCGCCTCGGCGTTGCCCTTGATGTCTTCCTGAAGCTTGGAAATGCTGTCGCGGTACAGTTTATCAAATTTTTTGGAGCGTTCGGCCGCTTCTTTTTGCAGTTTTTCCTGCAGGGCCTTCTTCTCGGCTCCCGACATCTTCCTTACATCGGTGGGAATCTGCGAATAGAGCTGCTTGCGCTCGTCGGCCAACACAACCTTCAGCTCCATATATTTAGGATTTTCCGCAATTATGCGCTCGGTATTGACCGTTGCGACCTTCAGAGTCTTATGTCCGCATCCCCCCGCTCCCAAAAGAACGGAAGCTGCCGCAGCCGTAAAGACCAGCCCGCTGACAATTTTGTTTATACTCATATAATCGGCCTCCGTTCCTTTATTTTTTAGCTTCAGGAGCCTGAGAACCCGCAGCGGCTTTGTTCTCATCCGCTCCGGCCTTATCGCCTTCAGAAGCTCCCTCTGCCGGCTGAGACGCCAGGTCGCCCATAACGGCCAACACATTCTCGGTAATGTCGTGTGCGCCGAACTCTACAGTCGGTACGTCGCCGGAATCTACAACCACCAAATCCAGCTGCTTATCAGCGGCAATCTGCTCGCAGGCTCTGCGCATCAAATTCATTTTGCCGTCGACGTATTCGCCGGTCCTCTTCTGCCACTTGCCTTCGACCTCTTCCTGAATCTGCAGCAGTTTCTTGTAAACGCCGGGATCCGAAAGTATGCCGTTCTTAGAATGCTCTTTAACCAGCTTCTGCACCTTTTCGGCCGCGGCCAGGCGCTCTTTGGTATATTCAGCCGAAAGCTCCTGATATCTGCCGTCGCGCTGCAGAATAACGGTGCTGTTGACCGTACCGGTATGCAGAGGTTCCTGGGCGCCCTCCCGACAGCCGCCTGCGGCAGCGGCCAGCAAAACGCTTATAATAAAGGCTGAAGAATATAAAACTTTATTCACATCTCCCTCCTAATTCTAGTTCTTCTCTAAAGCTATCATCGTCTTATCCGTTAAATCCGTGCAGTCAATATTAACTACATAAGAACCGATGACAGAAGGAGGATTTTCCTGTTTGGCAGCAACTGTTTCCACGGCCTTTTTTAAATCCGCAACTATGCCGTCATAGACCTCTTGACGCTGCTTCTGCAGTTCCTCGATCTTGGCCTTGGTATCGTCCATCTTCCTGCGGATATCGTCGGAGACCTCGCTGTTGCTCTTGTTTACCATGTCCTCAAGCTGACGCTGCAGGGCCTGCAGCCTCTTTTCGATATCAGCCTGCTTCTTTTCCATAGTCTTTTGGGCTTCGGCGGCCTTAGCCTGAACCGACGCGGCCATTTCAGCTTTTTTGGCTTCCATTTCCGCATCCACGGCGGCTTTAATTCTGGCGATCTGAGCTTCAGCCTCGGCCCGATTGGATTCCCGGGAGGGTACGCTGACCGTACTGAGCAGACGCTTCTGCTCCGCGTCGGCTTTAGCCTTGGCTTCAGCGTTAAGAGAGGCCTCAAAGGAGCTCAGCTCGGAAGAGATGCGCTGCTTTTCCGAAGCCACCAGCGCCTCGTAAGAGGCGCTCAGCTCCTCGCGCTTAGCAATTTTCGCCTGCGACTCCTCTTCGCTGATAGCGTTTAGCTTGTCGTGAATGGCGGATTCCTCTTCGGGAGTCGCGGCGGTATTGAGCTGAAGCTGCAGTTCCACGCGCCGATCCTGGTTGGCAAGCATCAGAGAATTGTCAAAATCGGCTACGGCGTCGTCGATGCGGGCCTTCTCCGCTTCCAGGTTTTTCTGCATGCTGCGCTCAAGCTCCAGGCGCTTGGCGGTAATACGCTGCTCGCGCACCACGGCCAAATCGGCGACAAAGCTGTCTAAGCGCTGACGCAGATCCTGCGGAACGACCGGAGCCTTAGGCTGCAGAGCGGCCAGACGCTGCTGCAGAACCTGCTGATAATGGTCGCTTATAGCCTTGCCTTCCTTTTCCAGCTGAGCTTTCATAGAGGCCTGAAAATTATTGAGCTCGCCGCTGACGCGTCCGTACTCCGCTTCCAATTCCTTGCGGGCCTTTTCTACCTCGCGCTCCATGCGCTTGCGGCCGGAATCGACTTTGCGCTTTTTATCCGCCAGAGGCAGAAATTCGAGCTCGCGCTGCAGAAGCTGAATCTGCTCGTCGAGCTGAACAATGCGCTCATACTCCGGACGGTCCTTCAAGAGCTTTTCAAAATCGACTACCGCCAGTTCCTTTGATAAATCGTAGACCTCTTTCGAAGCCTTCGGCTTATCGCCGTCGTCGGCCAGAGCGGTATCCGCAGGCCAAAAGCTCAGGCCAAAGACAGATACCGCAGCCAGTCCGCTCAGTCCCAGACACCAGCCTATGGATTTTTTGCCGAAACCGGAAAAAAACAACATAGCAACCTCATTATTTAGCGGCCGGAGCTTTGTCGGCGACAGGAACGGAGGCGGCGGACTCATCGGCTGCGCCGCCGGTCAGACTGGCGTTGAAGGTATCGATTACTTCGTCGGTGATATTGCGTCCGCCGTACATGACGGTCTGCTTGTTGAGCACCAGGGAAATGCCCAAATCCTTAGCCACTTTATTGACCGAATTGTTGACCTTCTGATAGAGAGGCGCATACATCTGCTGGCTCAGAGCCTCGAAGCGGGCGCTCATTTCTCTCTGCATAGCCTCGCGTTCGGAATCGGAAAGCTTGGGGGCTTTCTTTTCATATTCGCGGGCCATATCGGAGCGAGCCTGGGTCAGCTTGATATCAACTTCGCCGAAGACTTTAAGCTTGCGGACAATGCTCTGATCGAAATAAGCTATGGGAGAATCGGAGCCGTCCTCCTCGCTGGGAAGCTTAACCTCTTCCTTCTGCTGGAAAACGGTCTTCACCTCATCGGTGATATCGGGAACGCCGCAGACCACAATGCGCTTGTCGAGAACGACGCTGAGTCCCTTCTTGGCAGAGACGTAAGCGATAGCCGCCGTCACCTTATTTTTCAAAGGCAGCATGGTCTTGTTGTTATTTACCTCAACTTCATTCTGAAGCTGGCGGTAGAGAAGTTGGAGCTCAGCTTCAGCTCCGGCCTTGCCGTTTTTCTCCTTCAGAGCCTTGTCGAATTCGGCGGCCTTTTTATCGCTGAATTCCTTCATCTGCTTTTCGGCGTTTTTAAATTCGTCCAAAGCGTAGATGGCGTCGGCGTCCAGACTGGCTACTCTCTTGGCGGGAGGCGCCTTGATAATGTCGTTGGGGACGAAGAAGAGCCATCCGCAGATGCAGGCGGCGATCAGTACAACCGCCCCGACGGCGATCCATATTTTACTGTTTTTATTAGTCTTAGATTCAGTCGGGCCCTCAGGCTTCTTGCCTGCGTCGGCAGCCTTGGCTTCAGCCGTCTTTTGATCGGCTTCAGACTTTTTACTGAGATCTGCGCCCTTAGTCTCAACAACAGATTCTTCTACATCAGCCATTGAATTGAATCTCCTTAATTATTCACTTGTCAGGGCAGAGAACAGCCGCTCTGAGCGGCTCTCTCTTCAAAAATTTTTAGAATGACTGGCCTATGCCTACGCTGGCCCGGGAGCCTTCCTCGCCGAAGGCATAGTCGATGCGGATTACGCCTAAACCCAGGTTGGGGAAGACGATGCGCAGACCTACGCCGGCGTCGGTATAAAGTCTGCTCTTGCCGTATCCGCTCAGCCAGGCGTTGCCTGCGTCAAAGAAGACCGCGCCGCTGACCATCTTGATATCGGCGATGGGGAAGCGGTACTCGGCGTTGAGCAACACGACCTTATTGCCGAAGAAGACGTTGTCCTTATAGCCGCGCAGAGTATCGGTGCCGCCCGCATAGAAATATTCCGAAGCGGGAGCGCCGTTGCCCACGGTTCCGTACAGACCGCGCAGGGCCAGGGTCGATCTCTTGGTGATCGGTATATATTGACGGCCCTCGAAAACAAACTTGTTATATTTATAGTCTCCGCCCAGACCGGCAAAGGTATAGGCGGCGCTGCCGTACGTACCGCGGTGCGGGTTGAATACGTCGTCTCGGGTATCGTACAGAGCTGAAACGCCGATAGCGTTCAAATCGCCTTTGCCGATGCCGACAGGCACATAGAGAGACTTTTTGGACATCTTAAGGTTAATGGTCTCATGGCGCAGGGTGATAAAGCCGCGCAAATCGTCAGAGAAGGGATGGCCGTAAGTAATCGTGCCGCCGTAAGCTTCCTGATCGTAATAAGCGTAGGTGCCGTAATCGGCGCCGGTGACCTGCTGTTCCAGCTCGTCGACGTTGTTGTAATAGATGGACACGCCCAAAGAGTCCTGAGCGTCGTTGATGGCCGGATCATAATAGGAAATGCCGTAGGAACCTATCTGCGCGCCGCGCTGGAGATTTATGGAAATCTGCTTGCCCTCTCCGAAGAGGTTGCGCTCCGAATAGGAAACCGCGCCGGTAATGCCGGGACGGACCGCGCCCGAACCGCCGCCGGCATAGCCGACGCCTACGGTCGCCAGACCGGTCTTCTGTTCTTCTATATTCAGAACCAGAATCGCCATACCGGGCTTGGAGCCGGGCTCCACGCCGGGCTCGACCTTCTTGAACAGGCCTAAATTGTTGAGACGCTCCAGGTCCTTCTGAATGCGGTCGCGGCGCATAACCTCATTTTTCTTGGTGCGCAGGTTGCGCAGAACAGTTTCATCCTTGGTCCGGTGATTGGCGTCGGCCCAGTTCAGCTTGTAGTCCTCTAAAACCGCTTCGACCACGCTGACGGTGACCACGCCGGTTTCTACGTCGACGGAAGGCTTGATGGTATCGAGAATATACTCCTTTTTCTCGTAAAGATCGGAAATTTTCTCCGTATCCTCGCGCAGAGTATTGCGGTTGAAGAGATCGCCGGGCTTTAGGGTAATCATCTTCTCAATCTCCTCCTGAGGGAAGACCGTTACTCCTTCAACCTTAACTTCCTTGACGATAATGCCGTCCACTACGGTAAAAGTCAGCTTGCCCTTGCTGAAATCGAGCTTGGTGATATGCGAAGGGCTTATCGTATAGCCTAAGTCCTCGTTGTAATATTTATTGATCGCCTGAATGTCATTCTGCAGTACTCTGGTATTCAGAACCTTGCCGGTTTCCATCTGCATCAGAGAGCGCAGCTTGTCGGTCTCCACCACGCTGTTGCCGGTTATTTCTATCTCATCCACGACCGGATTTTCCAGCACCCGGAAGATGATGCGCACGCCGTCGGAGGTATAGCGGGTATCCAGACGCACGTCGGTATAGTATCCGCTGTCGTAAATAGCCTGCATATCGCGGCGGATGCGGGGCTCGAGCAGAGGATCGCCTATGCGGGTAGAGATTATCTGCAGCACCTCTGCCGAGGAGACCGTCTTATTGCCTTCCACCTCTATGCTGACGACCTTGGGAAGATCGGCTTCGGCGTTCTGATCGGTTCCGGTTTCATCCTTGGCGCCGTCACCTTCTGCGATGTTTTCGGCGGTCTCGCCGGGGAATACGTTCTGGGGGGCCTCGCCGGAGACGTATCTGGCTGAAGTAACCCTATAGCCTCCGCTTTCCGCCAGCTCGTAATAGACGCTGAGACTGTCTCCCACCTTTATGCCTTCGGCCAGCTGACTGTTTTCATCCACAATAAATTCCAGACTCAGAGGTTCTCCGTCGGAACCCGTTCCGGCTATCAGCAGCGAATTCTCGCTTATCGCCTCTACAGTCCCGCTGAAAACCGGAGAAGCTCCCTTAGCGGCGGCAGCCTTGTCCCCGGAATCCGCTTCGGCCTTTTCGTCCGTCTTATTTTCAGAAACGGCGGCTTCCTTATCCGCTTCGGCAGCGTCCGCGCCGCTCTTGCTTTCGGCGATTTCGCCGCTCTTTCCGGCGTTTTCGCTTTCGGCGATTTCAGCGTTTTCGGAGGTCTTGCTTTCGGCAATTTCACCGTTTTCATCGGCGGCGGTCTCAGTAAGCGGCGCCGCTTCGGCGGCTTCGGAACGTTCCGCGCCGGCATCTGCCGCAGAAGGAGCGCCCATAATAGCCTCGGCCACTTCCTGCGCTCTTTCGGCGTTGGAGAGTTTTCCGTCGGCTGCGGCTTTGGCGTTTAAATCATCTCCCTTATCGGAAAGAAGCCGATCTTCAGCCTCTGACGGAGCGGCCTTAGCCTCGGCCTGCTCAGCGGCGGCGGACTTCTCCTTTTTGGCGGAAGTTCTGAAGGCTCTGCCCACGCGGGAGGAAGCGGCCTTTTTATTTCTCTGCGAAACTAAATTGGAGAAATCGGCCGAAGAACGAGCGGCCGCCTCGCCGGAGCTGCGCTTGACATCGCTGTGAATCTGGCTGCGGGCGTTATCCAGGGGCGACACAGAATTGTTCAGAGAAGCAAAATCTATATTCTTAGGGGAAACTTCTTCACAGACTTCGTCCGCATCAGCAGATTTATCGGCGGCAAAAACAGGCTGAAGATTTTCTGCGTTTAGATCTTCAACTTCCATTCCCGTAAGTACCAATGCCGGAACAGGTTCATTCTGTTCTTTGTTCATATCGGCATTTTCATCTGCGAACGCGGGAATTGAAGCACCGAAACTGCTTACCAGTACAGCTGCTGATAAAACATGTCCGAATGCATTCCTCATTTATTCCTCCCTTAAAGAAAACATACTGCTCTATATATAATATGCATATTTTCTTAAGCAACTAAATCCTGAATACAGGCAGAAAGGGCCGGCGGCGGCGAAAAACGGCGCCGGCAAAAACTTAAAGCCCTGTTCAGCCTCCGCTTCCGGTTTTCAGTACAAAGAAAACCTTCGGCAAAAGACAAAAATCCGTAAAGCTTTCTTTACGCCGTGCTTTCCTCCTTCCCCGAAAATACAAAGAAGCGCAGCGCAGAAATTACCCGCCGGCAGGGCTTAAGTACAGGAAACGCAGGGCGGATATTTTAAAGAGACCTAAAACTAATTCATAACAGCTTCAAAAGAACAGAGCGTCTATGTTAAAACCATCATTCCTATTCAAATGCCTTCTCATAGGTATGCTTTCGGCTCCCTTCTTCTGCGCCTCGCCCTCCGCCGGCAGCACGGCAGGCGAAATCGCCGACGCAGAACATGTTTCCGCCGAAACCGGCGCAGCCGCTGAAAGCGCTCAGTCCGAGGCCGGCGGCCCCGCCGCGGAAAGCGCCGACGCAGAAAGCGGCATTCCCGCCGAAACGGAAACCTCCGCCGCGGAAAACGCCCCGGCAGAAGCAAACGACCGGACCGACGCTGCGGAAGCTCAGCCTTCAGAGACAGAGCCGGCCGTTCCCGTAAAGGCCATCGCTCCGCGGCTCGTCTGGGAAAGCAGCTTCCCCGGGCCGATTTCATGGATCAGCAGCGGCAGCGGCACTGTCGCCGCCGCTTCGGAATTCAATTCTGCAGCCTGCGTCTACGATTTGGCCTCGGGAAACATCCTCTGGGCAAAAAAAATGCCGTTCATAGCCGCCAACGCTCCGATATACGCCGACGGTATGACGGTATTTATTCATAAAAACGGCTCGCTCTCCGCTTACGCCGCCAGCTCCGGAGAGCTGAAATACGATCTTCTGCCCTTTCCTTACGAAAAAAAAGCCCAGGAAAAGAATCAGGATCTGATTGAAAGCGGAGACCGCCGCCAAAGGGCCATTCAGAAGGCTAAAGCCAAGGCTGAGGAGCGGCGTCTCTATCAGTTAAGCGTCAAGGAAAAATTCAGCAGCCGCAAGCCTATCTCCCGAGGTTCGGCAGCTTCCTGCGGCCCCTACATTGTCCACGCCTCTGACAGCGGTCTGCTGACGGTTTGCAAAGACAGCGGCAAAAGTCTCAACTGGTACCGCCTCCCCCTCAACAGCGGCCTCTACAGAGGCATCGCAAGCACCCCCGCCGGCGTCGAATACGAAAAGAATTACTATCTTTATATAGTCAGCGCCAACGGCGACCTTTATACCGTCAATCTTGAAGAGCCCAACGAAGCCGGCTTTCAAAGCATAGGCGGCTCGAAATACGAATTCCGCCTGCCCGTCGCGGTCAGAGGCTTCAACCTCTATCTCAGCTCTGCCGACGGAACGGTCTTTTGCTTCGACATAAAGGCTCTGCGCCTGAGGGACAAATATGAGGAATTTACTCCCAAACCTATCTGGCAGTGGTCAGCCAATTCCGGAAGAATCTATCAGACCGACAGCCAGCACGATTTTTTAAACAAGCTCTGCTTCGACAGCCTCAGCAGAAGGCTCTTCGTCATTACCGACAACAAGCTCCACGCTCTGTCCGCCCGTTTCGGCAAACCCCTCTGGACCTATGCCCGCGCCGGTTTCAGACCGGTTTGTTCCGCCGTTTATTGGCGGGGACACGTCATAACCGCCGCCGAAGATTCCCGGCTTTACTTTTTTGACGCCGAAACCGGAGCCGAGGAAATGACCTTCGAGCTGCCGGGGCTCCCCACCGCCGAGCTTCTGGTCGCCGAAAACAAACTGCTCATGGGCATAAAGGACAAAATCCTGTGCCTTAATCTCCTCTCAGAATAAAATTTAAAAAAAATTTCCAATTTTTTTCTTTTTACCCCTTTACTATTATTTATTTTCGTTGATAATAATAACAAGAAAAAATTAACTCTTTGGAGGTTTACCACTATGGGAATGGCTAGTGCAATGTCTGCTTTGCAGATGATTACCAGTGACTATCAGCAGGCTCAGACGATTTCTACTCAGATTCAGGCTGACGCTCAGACCCAGCAGATGAACCGCTGGAAGATCCTGCAGGACACCCAGACCAAGATCCAGGAAATTCAGCAGGACGTAACCGTCAACCGTGCTAAGAGCCAGGACAAGATGTTTGACAAGTGGGATGAGTACATCCGCAACTAATCTTAACTGATTAAGTACTGAGAGCTCCGCGAAAGCGGGGCTTTTTTTTTGCCCGGCCTCCGCTCATTATTAAACCGCGCCCCGGCCCCCATATGCGGCAGCCGCTGCGCCGCTCCGGGCATGGCGGCCTATCCTCTGCGGCAGAAATGAAAATCAGCATAAAAGCCGATTATAAAAAAAGGAAGCCCCTGCAATAAATTGAAGGGCTCTGTTCATCTACAATTCTCTGATAAAAGAGGTTTTGAAAATGCTCCAAGGTAAACGCGGCCTCATCGTAGGCCTTGCCAATAAAGACTCCATAGCCTGGGGTATCGCTCAGGCCGCTCACAAAGCCGGCGCAGAGCTGGGTTTCACTTATCTGAACGAAGCCATTGAAAAGCGCATGCGTCCTCTGGCCGAAAGCCTGCAGGCCGCCTTCATTTCTCCCTGCAACGTAAACGACGACGATAGTTTAGACGCTCTCTTCAAAGAGGTTGCCGAAAAGTGGGGAAAATTTGATTTCGTCGTCCATTCCGTGGCTTTCGCTCAGAAGGAAGATCTCATGGGCCGCTTTGTCGACACCTCCCGGGGCGGCTTCACAACCGCTATGGAAACCAGCGCCTACTCCTTAACCGCCCTTTCCCGCCGGGCCCTGCCTCTGCTGAACGAAAACGGCAGCATTCTGGCTCTGACCTACTTCGGCTCGGAAAAGGCCGTCCCCAATTACAACATCATGGGCGTAGCCAAGGCCGCCCTGGAAGCTTCGGTGCGCTACCTGGCCGCCGACCTGGGTCCTGACGGAATCCGCGTCAACGCCATTTCCTCCGGCGCCATTAAAACCTTATCGGCCCGAGGCATCCACGGCTTCACCGACATGCTCCACATCGCTCAGGAACGCTCTCCCTTAAAGAGATGCGTCAGCGCCGAAGAAGTTGGCAATGCCGCCGTATTCCTGCTTTCAGAGGCCTCTTCGGCCATTACAGGCGAGGTGCTTCACGTGGACTGCGGCTACAACATTATGGGCATGTAAGCAAGGGTCTGCGCTTTGCCCGATATATATACAGCAGTCTTTACCATCGGCGATCTGCCTGCCGATTCTCCGATATTTTCCGAGCTTCTGGACAGTGAGGAAATTTCCCGAGTCGGCAGGCTTAAAATTCCCCTGAAAAGCCGCCGCCTGGCCAACGTCCACGCTCAATGCCGCCTTCTGCTGACGGCCTTCATCAAATCGCGGGAGGGCGGTTTTTCCTTTGACAGAGAGTTTGCGGAGTCGGCTGTCGATCTTAGCGCCGGCGCTCAGGCCGCCAAGGACCGCGGCCTGATTGAAACGGCCCGCGGCCTGCAGCTGTGCAGAGGAACCTGGGGCAAGCCTCATATCGCCGATCATCCGGAAATTAAATTCAATCTGAGCCATTCCGGGAACCTCGCCGCCGTAAGCATGGCTTGCAGCGGAGACGGCAGTTCCAAAATCGGCCTGGACCTGGAAGAAATCGATTATAAACGCAGCTTCGGCGAAATAGCCGCGCGTTTTTATCATCCTCTGGAGAACGAACTTTTAAACCGATGCGGCGAAGCGGAAAAGGCCCGCCTCTTCACGGAAATCTGGACTCGCAAAGAGGCCTGCGCCAAAATGTGGGGGACGGGGCTGAACATCTCCTTCGCTTCCTTTTCCGCCCTGGCAGACAGTATTGCCGCGCCTCCCAACCGGCTGCTCCCCGACGGGGGCCTCTATACCTGCCGATATCTGCACTGCTGGTCTCCCCGAGCCGGATTTACGGCCAGTTCAGCCGCCAATTTTGTCCCCGAAAACGCTCTGTTTTTTAACCTCTGCTGAAGCCCAAGCCCGTCCTCCGGCGTCCTGTTACGCCCCGCGCCCCGCCGTCTTCCGACGCCCGCCGGCATGTTATCTCCGACGCCCATTCCCCTGTCGTTCTCAGCGAAGAATCTTTAATCTGAAAAGCGGTCGAACTTATGAAAAAGCCTGAAGTATTAGCTCCCGTGGGAGATTTTGAAGTTTTGCACGCCGCCCTGCAGGCCGGGGCGGACGCCGTATATTTCGGACTTTCCGAAGGCTTCAACGCCAGAGCCAGAGCTCAGAATTTTAACGCGGCCAGGCTGCCGGCCATAATAAACGAGATTCATCAAAGAGGGGCCAAAGCTTATATTACCTTAAACACCCTGGTCTTCGAACAGGAATTAAACACCGTCAAGGGACTCCTGGAAAAAATCCAGGCCTCCGGAGCCGACGCTCTGATAATGCAGGACCTGGGCGCGGTCAGGCTGGCTCAGCGCTTCGCTCCTTCGCTGAGCATTCACGCCAGCACCCAGATGACCCTCAGCGACGTCCAATCGGTAAAACTGGCTCAGAGCCTGAACCTGAAACGGACGGTGCTGGCCCGGGAACTGAGCGCGGCGGAAATTAAAGAAATTTCGGAAAAAACGGCCTGCGAACTGGAAATATTCGCTCTGGGCGCTCTGTGCGTCTCCTTCAGCGGCCAGTGCCTGGCCAGCCTGACCTGGGGAGGACGCTCCGCCAACCGGGGACAGTGCGCCCAGCCCTGCCGCCTTCCCTTCAGATACGCCGCCGCGCCTCTGCATACGCCCCTGGATTTCAGCAAGGGCGATATAAAAGTCAGCAGCCCCGAACACTTGATGAGTCCCTGCGATCTGGCCGGCTTTGAACAGATTTCCGCCTTAATTAAAGCCGGCGTTTCTTCTCTGAAGATAGAAGGGCGTTTAAAGGGCGCCAATTACGTATATTTGGCCGTAAAGACCGTGCGGGAATGGGTCGACGCCCACTTTGACCGCCGGGGAGAGTATAAAGAGCCCGGGACCGAGGATCTGCTGCGCCTGCGCAATAACCTCAGCGATCTGACCGTAACCTTCTCCCGAGGCTTCACGCCGGGTTTTTTAAAGGAGTACAACCACCGGGACTTCGTTCAGAGGGGCTATCCCAGGCACAGAGGCCAGCTTCTCGGATTTGTAACCGGCAAGGACAGAAGGAGCGTCACCGTTTCTCCCCCTCCGCCCTCCGCCAAGGAGGACAAAACAATTCAGGCCGCGCCTATCAGCCCGCTCAACGGCATGGGCGTACTCTTCCTCTCTGAAAATTCTCTTCTGAACAAGGAAGGAGAGATCCAGGGCGGTCCCATCTTTTCCTGTCAGGCCAAACGGGGTTCCTGGCAGCTCGGATTCGGCCATAACGGTCCCGATCTGCAAAAGGTCAATATCGGCGATTCCGTCTATATCAGCAGCTCGCCGGCCGTAAACAAAAAAGTTGAAGCGGCCATGAACGCTCCCTGTCTCGGCAGAATACCTATAGATTTAAAGATAAGCGGAAACTGCGGCCGGCCGCTGCAGGCAGAGGCGGAAATTCCCGGCTTGCCCGGCCCGATTCGCCTGCAAAGCCAGGCCGAACTCAGCCCGGCTCAGAAAAATGCGCTGAACTTCCCGTCTCTCTGGGAAAAGCTCTCCGAGCTGAAGGGAACGCCTTTCCATCTCAGCTCGCTCAATACCGACGGTCTGGAAGAGGGCCTTTTCCTGCCTCTCTCAGAGCTGAAGCCGCTGCGCCGCGAGCTGGTGCAGAAGCTTGAGGAATGCCTCGGCGAGCAGGAAGAGCAGAGAAGGAAGCGGAGCGCCGCGCCCATGCAGCCGCCTGCGCCGGAAGATACCAAGGTCAGCCTGCGCCCGGGTCTGATCATACTCTGCCGCACTCCCGAGCAGGTCCGGGCCGCCCTGGATCAAGACTGCGTTCATTTAGAGCTGGAGGCCTTCAAGCCCGGCGTTTTAAACGATCTTCTCAAAGCGGCCCAAACTTCTCAAGACCTTGACATTGCCCTGGCTCTGCCCCGCATTCAGAAAAACGGCGAGGAAGCCTTATTAGATCGCTATCTGCAGCTGAGCCCCCAAGCTCTGCTGATAAGGAGCTTGGGCTCTCTCGCCTATCTTCGGCAGCTGAAGGCCCAAAGCAAAAAAATCCCCGCTCTTCACGGAGATTTCTCCTTAAACATAACCAATACGCTGAGCGCCGATCTCTTCTGGCGTCTGGGGCTGAGCACGGTAACTCTGAGCGACGACCTCGACGAAGAAAGCGTTTTGAGCTTTATAAGCAGCCTGCGGAATTTAAAAGCCTCCTATCCGGCTCCGCCCAGTCCGCTGCAGCGCGCCGTACTCACGGTTTACCGCCGCATGCCGGCCTTCCATACTCAGCACTGCCTCTACGCCAATCTTCTGAGCAAGGGAAAAGACAAACGCGACTGCGGCCGCCCCTGTCTGAAAAACGATCTATACCTTATCGACAGGCGTCAGTTTGCTCACGCCGTCAAAACCGATTATCTCTGCCGCAATACCGTATTCAGCCAGACTCCGGTTAAGAGAGACGGCCTGATCCCAAAATTGAAGGAATCGGGACTCGGCGGCTTCCGCATAGAATTCCTGGACGAAAGCTATGAGCAGTGCCTCAATATCCTCGAATATTATCGCAGACAGATTTACTGATCCTAATATCTGCTTCATAGGCAGGCCTTCCCGGCCAAACGCCGCCGCGGAGCCGCGCCGCCGGCCGTATCAAAAAAAAAGGACTTTAACGCCGCTTTAAAGGAATATACGGCAACAGAGACGCAAAGCCGACCTTAAACAGATTTAATGCAGAACTTTTCTGCCACAGCCTTTAAGGAGTAAAAAGCATGAAGAATTATATCATTATAGCCGTGCTGGCCTTTATTCTGGCCCTGATTTCCGCTCCCTCGGCTCAGGCTCAGAACAAGCCCGACGTAAGCAGAATATACGGAAAGATCCAGGTGGTCAATTCCTTCCCCGATTACAAGGTCAAAGTGGTCAACTCTTTTCCCGACCTCAAGGTCAAAAAGGTAACCTCCTTCCCCGACGCTCCGGGAAAATGGCAGTTTGTCGATTCTTTCCCCGATTATAAGATTCAGTTTGTCGACTCCTTCCCCGATTTCACCATCCAGTACGTCGACAGCTTCCCCGGTCCCGCCAAATAAAAGCTGATAGAGGAAATATCCATGAAAAACAGGCTTCCCATGTTTGCCGCCGCGCTCTCGGCCTTTATCCTGCTTCTCGCCAATCCTGCGGCAGAAGCCGACAACAACTGTAAAATTCCCCGCGAAAAGCTGGGCAAAATCAGCGGGCGAGTGCAGATTGTTCAGGAAAACGCCGATTACAGAGTGCGGGTCATAAAAGAGGGCTTTCCCGATATGCGGGTTAAGCTGGTCAACAGCGCAAAAAAATCCCGGGAAGGCGAATGGCAGATCGTCAATTACAAGCCCGATTTTACTATTCAGTACGATCATGATAATCCCGATTTTACCGTTATGTTTGTCGATGAAAAACCGGGAGTGCAGCCCTGAAGCTAAAGGCGGCGCGAACAGCAATACCCGGCCGCTCCGAGTATTCTCCGCAGCCGTCGTTCCGGACAGCGCGCCTTGCAGCCGCAAGTTTCAGGCCATATATATAAGCCGCTTCGGACTTTAAATCCGCAGGCGGCTTTTTTATGCTCTCCCCTGACCGGCGGCCCCATACAGCCGCCCTCGCCCAGCTTGCTTTTTGCGTTCATTTTTGCAATAATCAATTAGCAAAATAATATCAGGGGGGGAAAATGGATTATTCAGCCTGCATACCTTTTAATAAAGAAGAATACCTAAAAAAGCTAAGACCTATCGACGATCTCATGTTTCGTCTCTGCGCCGGACATAAAAGCTGGTGTGAAGAGATGCTCCGCACTATTTTAGACGACGACAAACTTACCGTTGAAGAAAACACCGTTCAGTATAATCTGACCTATCCCGGCAGACGCTCCGTCATTCTCGACGCCAGATGCCGCCTGGGAGACGGCAGCCTGGTCAATATCGAAGTGCAGACCGGCGATAAGGACGACCACCAGAGAAGAGTGCGCCTGTACGCCGCTCTCATGACCGCCGAAGCCTGCAGCCCTAATATGAAATTTGCCGAAATTCCCGATATCTGCACTGTCTACATATGTGAATTCGATATTTTCGGCTACAATCTGCCCATATACAGAGTCGACCGGGTGCTGCGCGGTCCGGGCGAAGTTTTAGATAACGGCTATACCGAAATCTACATAAACGCCTTAGCCAGAGACAGTTCCAGAGTTTCCCGCTTAATGGAGATTTTTGTCAATCGGGAAGCGTACAATTTCGAAGAATTCGGCGAGATATCGAAGATTAAGGATTATTTAATCAACACACAGAAAGGACGGAAAGATATGGATTCTGTTTTTGACGATATTTTGAGTAAGCACTATGATCAAATCAAAGCCGAGGGAAAGGCTGAAGGGAAAGCCGAGGGTTTAGCTCAAGGCAAAGCCGAAGGGAAAGCCGAGGGTTTAGCTCAAGGCAAAGAATCTGAACGCGTCAGTTCTATTAAAAATATTATGCATTCCTTAAACATGACTGTTCAGCAGGCTATGGACGCTCTCAGGATTCCTCTCGAGGAGCAGGCAAAATACCTCGCAAAAATCTGACCGTTTCAGTTCTGAACAGCAAAAGGCGCGGTCAATACCTGTACCGCTCAGGGCTAAAAAAGGACGGAAAGCAATGGACTCTTTTTTTGACGATATATTGATTGAGCATTATGACAGAATCATGGCTGAAGCCATGGCCGAAGGCAGAGCCGAGGGCATAGCTCAAGGCAGAGCCGAGGGGAAAGAATCTGAACGCGTCCGTTCTATTAAAAATATTTTGCAATCCTTAAATATGACTGTTCAGCAGGCTATGGACGCCCTCAGGATACCTCCTGAGGAGCAGGAAAAATACCTGCTAAAATCTGACCGTTTCAGTTCTGAACAGCAAAAGGCGCAATCAATACCTGTACCGCTCAGAACTCAAAAAGGATGGGAGGAATTAGTCTCTTTTTTTGACGATATGTTGATTAAGCATTATGATAGAATCATGGCCGAAACCATAGCCGAAGGCATCGCTGAAGGCAAAGCCGAGGGTATTTGTCAAGCCAGAGCCGTGGGCAAGGTTCAAGGCATAATCGAGGGCAAAGCTGAAGGGAAAGAATCTGAACGCGTCCGTTCTATTAAAAATATTATGTACTCCTTAAACTTGAATGTTCAGCAGGCTATGGACGCCCTCAGGATACCTCTCGTGGATCAGGAAAAATACCTGCTAAAATCTGACCGTTTCAACATGCCGGACCTTTTCTCCGCAAACGGGCCTTCAGCGAGGAAATAAACGTTTAAGCGTCTCAGACTGCCGCCTCCCTTCGCCTGAAGGGGACGGCAATTTTCATTAAAAAGCGCCTATTATTCGCCTTTCAGATATTTCTGCAGGAACATGACCGCCGTCTGCCAGTAGAAGTCGCGGTTGGTCTTCTTGGCAAAGCCGTGGCCCTCGTTGTCGGCGCAAAGGTACCAGACCGTGCCGCCAGCCCGCCGGATTTCACGAACCATCTGCTCCGCCTCGGTGACGGGCACCCTGGGATCGTTCTTGCCCTGGACCACATAGAGGGGCTTGCTGATTTTGGCGGCGTTGTTGGCCGGAGCGATTTTTTCCATAAAGGCCCGCATTTCCGGATCGCGCTCGTCGCCGTATTCCACGCGGCGCAGGTCTTTGCGGTTTTCGTTGGTGTTCTCCAGGAAGGTGACAAAATTGCTGATGCCCACGTTATCGACGCCGCAGGAGAGTTTATCGCTGTAATGGGTCATCGAAGCCAGGGTCATATAGCCTCCGTAGGAACCGCCCATAACCGCAATGCGCCCGTTGAATTCAGGCTGAGCGTTTATCCAGTCTATCAGAGCGCCGATATCCTTGACGGAATTTTCGCGCAGATAGCCGTTATCCAGCTGCACATAGGTCTTGCCGTAGCCGTAGGAACCGCGCACGTTGGGAGCAATGACGGCGATCTTCTGTTCGGTTGCCAGATACTGAATAAGAGAGCTGAAATAAGGGGTGTACTGACTTTCCGGACCGCCGTGAATATAGATCAATACCGGGCAGGGTTTATTGCCGATATCCTTGGGCATATAACAGAAAGCGGGGATTTCGCGCTGTTTGCCGCCGACCTTATCGAAGGTGGGATAGTGAATGAGCTTGGGCGCCGAGAACTTATCAATATTGAGACCGCCGACCTCGCTGAAGGTCCACTGCTTAAAAGCGCCGTCCCTGATGCTGACCGTATAGGTGTCGCAGGGCAGATTTCCGGAGCCTAAGCTCAGAGCCAGGCTGTCGTTGTCGTAGAATTTCATCTCATAGACGACGTACTGATCGACGGATTTAATCTGTCTGACATTGCAGGAGCCGCTGCCGATATCGCAGACATAGACTTTGCCGAGTCCCTCTTCGTTGGTAACAAACGCCAGAGTTTTGCCGTCGGGAGAGATTTGGATACTGACGACTCCGCCCTTTACGTCGGGGGCCAGGGCGCTGATCTTTCCGGTGGCGATATCCTGATAGCACAGACTCTGGAACTCTCCGTAACGGTCGGTAGTAAAGAAGACGCCCCTGCCGTCGGGAGAGAACTTAGCCTGCTCGCCCAAAGCGAAATAGCTGCGCTCGATTTTCTTTCTCTCTTCGGCGGTAAGCCCTACCGGCAGAGTCTTTCCGGTCTTTATATCCAGAATTTCCATATAGGAATCGGTGATGGACACATATTTATAGACGAGCAGCTTAGAGCCGTCGGGAGACCAGTCCATGACGCACCAATAGCCGCCGGGACTGTATACCATACGCGCGCTTTCGGGATGCTCGGGGTCCATAATCCAGATATCCCAGTCCGCGCCGTTGCGCTCGGTGGACTGATAAGCGATCTGCGCGCCGTCGGGACTCCAGACCACGCTGCCGTATCTGGCCTTACCGTTGGTCAGAAGCTTGCTGCTCCCGGAAGCAAAATCGTATTTGTAAAGCTGATAGCTTTCGTTGCCGCCGATATCCTTCAGGATGATCATGCTGTTTTTGGCGGCGTTGGGATTGACGATAATTTCATGAACCGGCTCATTGAAAAAAGTGAGCTGCTCGCGGTAAGCGCCGGGCGATTTCACCCTGTGAACCTGGGTGGTGTCGCTCAGGCGCGTATAGATCAGCATTCCCTTTCCCGAAGGATCGAAGCCGCCCAGCATCGCCGAGCGCACGTTGGAATACTGGTCGAGCTTATCGGAAATATCCGCAGGAACGCTCTCCGGTACGTTTTCCATAGTCAAATGACCGTCCACCCGGCGTACGACCGATTTATCGCCGCCGAGAGCTCCCTCGTCGGCCCGGACCGGAAGAGCGCAGCCTCCCGCCAGCCCCAAAGCCAGAATAGCTCCCAGACCTATCCTTATACATCTGCCTTTTAACATATCAAATCTCCTCAAATGCAGAACCTGATTAAAAACTGCATCTATGTAATTTACGCGTCCCCGCCTATAAATCCGCTCTGCATAAATAAAATTCAGCCCGATTTTCCTATTTTTTCGCCGGACGCCCCATTCAGCCGGCGCCGTCCGCAGGTTTTGTCTTCCGCGCCTTCCCCCGCTGCAGGCCTGAACGGACGGCCGTCCGCAAAACAAGAATCAAGCTGCAGCATAATTATCAGCCCCGCTCCGACAAATGAAATAGACATGTTCCAGGGGAGGAAACAAAGCGGAAAGTTCCGTAATACATCAATTACTGTTGTTTTATTATCCTTAAGGGGAGGCTGCAATTATATGCACCGTATAAAACTAAAACTAATTAACCAATATATATATATATATGCGCATTGGCTCTATTTCTAAGCCTATTTTTAGGGCTTACTCTCACCGGATGCGGCACCAGCGGCAAGCCTGACTATTCCAATCCTCAACAGGATAAAGCCGGTCTTTACAATGCCGACGGCGATCTCACTATCGGCTGGAACAAATTAATTGATCAGTACGGCCTGGATATTGAAGAAGACTACGATCCCACCATTATCGGAGCACAGATTGAGACTCTCAACGCCAAAGCGGTTCCGCTCTGGCAGCTTTTAAACGAGGCTTACAAGGCGATTCTGCCGGAGGGCATAACCAGCGTAGGCAACGCCTTTGCCGGCTCGGAAAATTTAAACAGTCTGACCGTTCCGAAAAGCGTAAAGAAAATCGGCGACGGCGCCTTTGCCGACTGTTCCGCCCTACAGAGCCTCTATATCCCCGGCCGCCTGACTTCGGTGGGAGCAAACGCCTTTGAAGGCTGCGCCTCTCTGACGGCCATCATTTATGCGGGAACCGCCTATACCAACGCCGAGGATTTCATCGACGCCGTCAACGGCGAATCCGACGACGACACGGATACTGATACCGACACCGATACCGATGCTGACACGGATACCGACACGGACACCGATACCGACACGGACACCGATACCGACACGGATACCGATACAGACACCGATACCGACACCGATACGGATACCGACACGGATACAGATACCGATACCGGTTCGCCAGGAGCAGCCGCCCGATGCATTGGTTCCACTCGTTCCGGTCACTGATGATCACGGAGGCGAAGAAGACCGGCATGCCGGCGGGGAGCAG
>JAFTAM010000021.1 GCA_017458675.1 bacterium | reverse complement strand
TAGAAAGGGCTGGGTTCCAGATGTTTTTACCGTATTATAAGTTTGTTGCGGCGTAAACAAAGGAGGAGCCGTGTACTGACCGGTACGCACGGTTCTGTGGGAGGTCGGCTGACCGCTAAGCGGTCAGTCTCCTACCCGATTTTTGCCCTCGATAAATTTGCCGGCCTGCGAAGCGGCGAAGGCGGCGGCGAGGATGGGCGGAATATAAGCCGCCGGAAAGCAGATCATGAGCAGTGCAGTTACGGCCAGCGGCCTTTTCATCAGAGCGCCGCAGAGAGCGCCGGTCACCGCCGCGGCCGCGAAAGAGGCTTCCAGGCCGATTAAGCCGGCGAAGGCGAAGCCCAGGGCTATGCCGGCAAAGATATGGGGGAAGATGACGCCGCCCTTCCAGCCCCATTCAAAGCAGAGGTTGGCCATTAGAAGCTTGCCCAGAGCGCTGACAACCAGAATAATGAAGGTATATTGAGCCCAGTTTTTGTCGAGCAGCTCTATCTGCAGCTCGCCGGAATAGATGCTTAAGGGCAGATAATAGCCGGCCAGGGCTACGACCAGACCGACGGCTGCGCAGCTCAGCAGCTTGTTTGTTCCGAATTTGACGTTAATTTTGGCAGCCGACCATTTCATCAGCTGATTGAAGGCGGCGGCCGCTATGCCGATAATAATGAGGGGAAGCAGCCATTTCCACTCCGTAAGTCCCGCCGCATGAAGGTTCTCGAGGCGAGGCAGTCCGCCGTCCCGGCCCCAGAGGCGTCCCCACAGGCTCATGGCCGCCAGGCCGCCCAGCGTTCCCAAAACGTAGCAGAAGATGCGGTTCCTTTTGCGCAGGAATTTATCACGATATTTCTCCGAAGCGTCAGGCTCCAGCTGAGCGATAATGCCGAACAGGGGAGCGTTGAAGACGGTATTGAGGGCGATGGCCAGGCCGGTTTCCGACATCTCTGCCGAGCTTTCCTTGTAAGTTTTCAGTTTAGCCGCTATCAGCGTGCAGAGGCCGGCGATAATTCCGGTCAGGCCGGCTTCGGGTCCCAGAGCGCCGCCGAAAATCAGCGGCAGCAATGCGGCGACGGCGATTATATGCAGCCGCTCGTAGGGATATCCGCCCTTTTCCTTGACGCTCTTAAAGACATGCTCCATATCCTCGGGAATATCGCCGTGCTTTTTCTGCCAAAAACCGATGAGCAGACCTCCGCAGATACAGACAGTAATTCTGTAAAGCAGC
This sequence comes from bacterium, assembly GCA_017458675.1. Lineage (GTDB taxonomy): Bacteria > Vulcanimicrobiota > Xenobia > Xenobiales > Xenobiaceae > RGIG3641. The sequence continues at coordinate 3,167 of JAFTAM010000021.1, read as the reverse complement.
GAATCCTGCAGGCCCAGGCAGGCCGGCAGGTTCTGCCAAAGCAGCTGTGTGCCGCCGTTTATAATGAAGATGAGTATCCAGACCAGCGAGCCAACGGCGGCGCCTAAAAATAGAAACAGAGCTGTCAGCAGCAGAATATGTTTGATTTTAGCAGCCATAGAATACCGACCCGCCGTGCAATTTTGTGAATATTTCAGTAGATGTTTTATGTGCGGATGAATTTTCCGCTTTTGGCGGCCGCGATTTTTTGCGTCCTCAGCCGCAGTCTATGTCATCCTGAGCCTCCGGCGAAGGATCTTTATTAGTTAAAAGCATAAGATTCTTCGCTCAGAATGACAAAACAGACGCGTCCGACCTTTGTAAAAGGAGCTTCCCCGGTCTTTGCCAAAAAATATACGCTGCTTTCAGAGAATTAAAAGCGGCTATTTATAGGAATAATTGCTTCCGGCTGCAAATATACGGCATTATCGTGATATTATTAAAAGGATAACGGGTTATGGATCTAGGCGAGGGAATCTATATACGCAAAATTGTCGGATTGCTGATGCTCGCAGCTTTATGCGCGGCGCCCGCCTATGCGGAGGCGGAGACGGCGGCGGGGCCCGGCGGGACGGCAGCGGCTGCAGCTGACGCGGGAATGGCACAGGCGCCGCCGTCTGAGGCGAATGAGGCGCAGGAAGCGTGGACGGGCGCTTCCGGAGCAGCGGAGCAGACCGGTGCGGCGGAGGCAGAGGCGTCCGCCGAGGAGCCGAAAACCTGGGATGATGTGAGAGTGGTTGACGGTTATGACACGGACGGACCGGTGGAGTTGCTTGAGGAAACCAAGGAGGCGGAAGAGAACGCCGCGCCCCCAAAAAAAGACGGCGTCTTTAAAATCAACGGTCTTTTTGAACTTACTTATCTAAATACGCTCAAGCTCAAATACGATAAGCTCAATCCCGGCAGCTATCATAAAGAGAATACCGATCGGCTGAAGCCTAACCTGGAAATAGATCCTTCCTACAAGTGCGACGATTTCAGCTTTAACGGCAAAATTCAGTATAATTTCGACCGTGGCAGCTTTAAAGTTTTGGACTGCAAATTTACCGTGCCTATGGACGGGGGCCTGCAGTTTGCGGGCGGACGCATGAAGACGCCTTTCGGCATCGAGAAGCTCCAGGCCAGTTATAATACCTTGACGATCAACGGCAGCGAGCTCAGCGACGCGCTGTATCTGGGCCGCGGCTGGGGTTTCAATTTTGAGGCCAAGACCTCGGAGAATTCCAAGCTGCTGCTGGGAATTATCAACGATCCGCGCAAGCATGCTTTTTTGAGCAATGATTATTATCTGAACGCCCGCTGCGCCTTTAAGCTCGACAAGCATAGTCAGCTGGGCTTTTCCGCCGTGTACGGCAGGCACGGTCTTGACGGCGGACACAGTATGCCGGCGGGACGCTTCGGCATAGATTATCAGCATGCGGACGATCATCTGCGTCTGGACGCCGAGGTCATTTACGGTTCCGGCTTCAACAGTAAGTCGGGGCGCGACAGCGAGGCTCTGGGCGGCTATGTGGGCTGCGCCTATACGCTCAATAAAAATCTGGACGCCATTTTGTTCTGCGATTGGTTCGATCCCGATCTGCGGGAATGCGAAAAGGTCTTTTACGACGCTTCCAGAAACGGAAAGGCCCGTCTGGCTGTGGGCGCTAATTACTATTTTGACAGAGATACGGTGCGCAGACTTATGGTCAATTACGAATGGAAGCTGCCTACCGAGGGTCCCTGCCACAGTGAACAGGGATTGTATGTAAAATATACCCACCGCTTTTAGACGAGGCTAAAGCGGGCTGTAAAACGCTGAAAGCAGGGACAGAGCTGCGGTATGTCTGAAGATATAAAGAATCCGGCGCAGCCGGCCGCCGATAAAAGGGCGGATCTCGCCGTAAGAGTATCGGCGGTAAGCATCGCCGTCAATGCGCTTCTTTCGGTATTCAAGCTGATCGCAGGTATTTTGGGTAAATCATCGGCTATGGTTTCGGACGCCGTCCACTCCGTTTCGGATGTAGCCAGCACCCTGGTGGTGGTTGTCGGAGTCAGAATGGCCGAAAAGAAGGCCGATTCCCATCATCCCTACGGCCATGAGAGAATGGAATGCGTGGCTTCGCTGATTCTGGCCTTCATGCTGGCCGGAGTGGGCGTGGGCATAGGCGTTTCCGCCTTTAAAAAGATCATGGCCGACGATTATGCGTCTTTGGACATCCCCGGAATACTGCCTTTAATTGCCGCCGTCGTCTCTATTCTGGCCAAGGAATGGATGTTCTGGTACACGGCGGGCACGGCCAAAAAAATCAACTCCGGGGCCTTAATGGCCGACGCCTGGCATCACCGCTCCGATGCTCTTTCGTCAGTCGGCTCGTTTATCGGCATACTTTTTGCCAGAATGGGCTGGCCGGTTATGGACGCCGCGGCCGGCGTTCTGATCAGCCTTTGCATCGTTAAGGCCGCTTACGACATTATGATTGACGGAGTCAATAAAATGGTCGATCATAACTGCGATGAAAAGACAGAACAGGAAATCAGGAGACTGGCCTCGGAAACGGAGGGCGTGATCAGAGTCGACGATTTAAAGACCCGCCTTTTCGGAGACAAAATTTATGTCGATATGGAGATCGCCGTAAACGGAGAGCTGAAGCTCGTCGAGGCCCATGCCGTTGCCGAAAGCGTCCACAGCAGAATCGAAGCCGCGTTTCCTGTCTGCAAGCACTGCATGGTGCACGTCAATCCAGCCTGACTTTATGCTGAGGCTCATCCCGGCGCGCATTGTCATTCGGAACCTGCCGAAGGAGCTGTTCCGGCTTTCGGCTTGTCATCCTGAGCCCAAGGCGAAGGAGCTTTGCAGATTCGAGGCATAGATTCTTCGCTCAGAATGACTTTGGAGCTCGCTCGGGAAGGCGAGGCGGAACGCCATAGCGTCCGGAACAGCCGTTTATTGAAATAGCTGACAGGGCGCGGCTTTTCTAATCTGCAAAATAAAATGCAAAATAGCGCCTTTAGCTATTGACATAATTTTTAATATTTAGTAAAATCCCCGCGTTCCCTTTGTAAGGAGCGTATGTGGGTCCGTAGCTCAGGTGGTTAGAGCGCGTCCCTGATAAGGACGAGGTCATAGGTTCGAGTCCTATTGGACC
>JAFTAM010000189.1 GCA_017458675.1 bacterium | reverse complement strand
GTTTAGAGCAAGTATTGGCAATGATGGCAATTTGGCTGCTGCTGATATCGACCCTTATACTTTGGATGCCTGTGCGTATCTGAATCAAGATTTTAATGTTAAAGCCTTTGTCTGCAATGAGAAAGATATCGGAGAACCGGAAAATTCCTATGATATTATTACTATGCTCAGAGTACATTTGGGACCGGGAATCGGCCATTGTTATCAGTCCCATACAGTCCCTTGGCTGCGCTCGATGAGAAAGGCGCTTAAGCCTGGAGGACTGTTAGTTATATATGAAAACGATCAGCGTATCAGAACGGAAATTGAAAAATTTGTAACTCCTATAGGCTTTAAACAAGTTCTGTATAAGGAACTTCCTAACCGAGAAAGAGGCGGGGATTATATCTATATTTTCAAGGTTATAAAATAAAGCGGCGGTTCTGGACGCGGCGCGCTCTCTTGCTGAGCGGCCGTTATGCCGTTAAAGCATAATCTCGGCGGCGGAGAGCAGGACCAGCAGAAAGACAAAGTTTATCAGGCTGAAGATCAGCAGGTACATGCCGGAGCGGGAATTCTGGCTTTTGCTGTATAGCTTGGAGGAGATCAGGCTGGCCAGGGAGCCGACCAGAGTGCCTAAGCCGCCCAGATTGACGCCCAGCAGCAGGTCCTTGCTTTCAGCAGTAAAGTTGGCGAGCATGACGGCGGCGGGGACGTTGCTGATGATCTGAGAGGTCAGAGCGCCGACGATGAGTTCATGGCCGTTGAGAATCCGGCTTATCAGCATTCTGACGTCGGCCATGGCGGAGAGGTTGCCTACGAAGACAAAGAAGCAGACAAAGGTCAGCAGGAGCACATAATCGATCTTTTTCAGGGCGCTGCGATCCTTGACGAGCAGGCAGGCCAGAGTCATAACAAAGCAGCATTCGGCGCTGATGACTTTGGCGATGGCCAGCAGGCAGAAGACAAATACCGCGCTGTAGAGGAGCAGGCCGCCGGCGGGTATGTTTAAATAATCGCTCTGCGATTCTTCCGCCGATTCTTTGGCAAACATAAACGATGAGGCCAGATAGGTCAGGCTGATCAGGATAAAGGATACGATCCACCAGGGGAGCATAAAGCTCATAAAATCGCCGGCGTCCATTTTGTAGAATGAGAAGATAAACAGATTTTGAGGGTTGCCGATGGGAGCGAGCATGCTGCCCAGGTTGGAAGCGACCGTCTCCATGACTACGGTGAGGATCAGCTCTTTCTGGCGTTCGGTTCCCAGCACTTTAATGGTGAAGGGCACAAAGATTATCAGAGCTACGTCGTTGGTGATCAGCAGGGCCGATACGAAGCAGGCGGCGGTGAGCAGGTAAGAGGTCCAGAGGCGCTTTTTGATATTGTGATTCAAAAATATGGCAATATTGTTGAATATGCCTATTTTCTGCCAGCCGGCGGCCGCGGCCATCAGGCAGAAGAGCATTTCCAGAACGCCGAAATTTACGTATTTAAAGTAGTTGAGCGACGGATGTATTCTGCAGGCCGAGAGCAGAGCGGCGGCCGCGGCGATGCAGAAGACGGTTTCGCTGCGCCAGAAGCTTTTGCAGGCATTGAGTATATTATTACAGCTCAGAGCTTTTACGGCGGTTTTCATTTCAGGAGATCTTTCCGGTCAGCAGCTTGCGTATCTGCGTGAGCCAGTCGTTCAGAGAGAGGCAGCGGCGGTCGGGCTCATGTCTCTGCCAGCTATGGGGCGCCTGAGGATTGAAGCGCCCTCTTTTAAAGAGCGCCCATAGGCAGGTCCGTCTGTCAAAGCGCAGCTGCAGCGAGCTGCAGCTTTTGCTGCCTTTCTGCCAGGTCAGCGTATAACTGCTGCGCTGCGGTTTTATCCGCCAATTATATCCGCTGAGCTCACGATTTAAATAATTAAAAATGACCTGAATGTAAAAATTTTGAGTAATTTCCGCCGTATCGTCTGTTTCTCTGTAATCTGCGGGCTTTAATGCCGGATTCATGCGCTGAAATTCATCCCTCTGCAAAATCGGAAGGGCTATTTGCAGATATTTGTCTAAAGGCCTTTTTTTATTTGTCAAAAAAGCAGGGTAGCTTAATTGATACACAAAATAAACGCGGTCGAGTTTCATTTATTTTTGACATAAATTATAATAAGCCGTAAATTTGCAATTGAAATATGCGTTTATAATTCGGAGGCATTATACAGTATGAAGGCTATACCTAAAAAGTACCAGTTCGCCGCTGCGGAAGCGGAATGGGCTAAAGCCTGGAGTGAGTGGGGAATTTACAATTGGGATTCTTCCCGCCCCCGTCAGGACACGTTTGTTATTGACAGTCCGCCTCCCACGGTATCGGGTTCCCTGCATATAGGCCACGTCTTTTCCTATACCCATCAGGATTTGATCGCCCGCTATCAGCGCATGCTGGGCAAAAATATAGCCTATCCCATGGGCTGGGACGACAACGGTCTGCCCACCGAGCGGCGCGTGCAGAACGTCTTCGGCATAAAGTGCAATCCCAATCTTCCTTACGATCCCGACTATAAGCTGGAAAAGCAGCCGGTAAGCGCCGGCAAGAAGAAGGCCGCGGAACAGAGGGAAGTCTCCCGTCCCAACTTTATTGAAGCCTGCAACGCTCTTACTCAGGAAGACGAAAAGGCTTTTGAAGATTTGTGGCATCATCTTGGCCTTTCCATCGACTGGAACCTGGCCTATGCCACCATTAACGATCACTGCCGCAAGGTCTCCCAGCTTTCGTTCCTGGATTTGGTCAAAAAAGGCAAGGTCTATCAGGCCGAGCTGCCTACCGCTTGGGATACCGGCTTCGGAACGGCCGTAGCTCAGGCGGAAATGGTCGATAAGGACGTGGAGGGACGCTTCCACGATCTGCGCTTCCAAGTTGAAGGCGGGGGCGAATTCATTATCTCCACCACCCGTCCAGAACTTCTGGGCGGCTGCATCGCGGTGGTGGCCCATCCCGACGACGAGCGCTACAAGCCCTATTTCGGCAAAAACGCTGTTACGCCGCTCTTTAAGGCGGTCGTGCCCATCCGCGCCTCCGAACACGCCGATCCGGAAAAAGGCACCGGTATTCTGATGGTCTGCACCTTCGGCGACAGCGCTGACGTAGAATATTGGCGCAAATCCGATCTGCCTCTGCGCCAGCTCATCGGCCGCGACGGCAAGATGGCGCATGTCGATTTCAGCAAGGAGCCCTTCCAGAGTCTCGATCCGGAGGCGGCCAACGCGGTTTATGGCCAGCTCGAGGGCCTCTTCGTCAAGCAGGCCCGGGCCAAGCTGGTTGAGCTGCTGCGCGAGTCCGGCGATCTGGCGAGCGAGCCGCGTCCTATCAAGCATGCGGTCAAATATTACGAAAAAGGCGAATTCCCCCTGGAGTTTGTTACCACCCGCCAGTGGTTCATCCGCATTCTCGACGCTAAAGAGGCTATTCTGGAGAAGGCCCGGGAAATTCAGTGGCATCCCGAATTTATGCGCTCGCGCATCGAGCATTGGATCGAGGGTCTGCAGTACGACTGGTGCATCTCCCGCCAGCGCTTCTTCGGCGTGCCTTTCCCGGTCTGGTACCGCCTCGACGAAAAGGGACAGACCGATTACGAGCATCCCATCTTTGCTTCCGCGGATATGCTTCCGGTCGATCCTCTGAGCAAGCCCGCTCCCGGCTTTAAGGAAGAACAGCGCGGTCTGCCCGGAGGCTTCATCGGCGATCCCGACGTCATGGATACCTGGGCCACCTCTTCTCTGACTCCGCAGATCGTCAGCGGCTGGGGCGAGGACGAGGACAAATACGCGAAACTCTTCCCGATGGACATCCGCCCTCAGTCCCACGAAATTATCCGCACTTGGGCCTTCTATACCATCGTCAAGGCCTGGATGCACGCCGATACCGTTCCCTGGAAGCATGTGGTCATCAGCGGCTGGATTTTAGACCCCGACCGCAAAAAGATGGAAAAATCCAAGGGCAACGTGGTCACTCCCAAGCCCTACCTGGAGGAGTATTCCGCCGACGCCGTGCGCTACTGGGCGGCCCGCGCCCGTCTGGGCACCGATACGATCTTCGACACCAAGCTCTTTGACTTAGGCCGCAAACTGGTCACCAAGCTCTTCAACGCCAGCCGCTTCGTCATAGGTCAGCTCGACAGCGACGCCGAGGGCCGCGAGCGCTGGGTAAAAGAGAACATTACCGAACCTTTGGATTTAGCCCTTATGGCCCGCCTGCGCCAGGTGGTGACAGAGGCGACCAAGGCCTTCAACGATTTTGAATACGCCCGTGCTCTGCAGATCACCGAAGGCGACTTCTGGAACTTCTGCGACGATTACGTGGAATTGGTCAAGCGCCGCTCCTACGAGGCCGAGGATACTCCCGGCCGCCGTTCGGCCATGGCCTCGCTGTATCTGGCTCTGCGCACGCTGCTGCGCCTCTTTGCGCCGGTGCTTCCCTACATCTGCGAAGAAGTCTGGTCCTGGCGCTTCGCGGCCGAGAGCGGCAGGGAACGCTCTGTGCATACCTCTCCCTGGCCGACCGTGGAGGAACTTGACGTTCCCGAACCCGAGTACGCCGATATGTACGCCTGCGCCGTCGAGGTCCTGGGCAAGATCCGTCAGGCCAAGACCATGGCTCAGAAGAAGATGCGCTGGCCGGTTAAGTCCATAACCGTCCGGGGCAAAGAAGAATCCCTGAAGGCTCTGGAAGGAGCTCTGGCCGACGTCCTGCTGGCCGGCAGCGCCGAAAAGGCCGAAGTCATTAAGGAAACCGCTGAAATCGAAGGCAGCGACTTCTTTGAGGTTAAAGTTGAATTAGCTGAAACAGACGCCGAATAAGCTCTGAGATAAAATAAGCCTTTCGCGGATCTGCCGGCGGAGGGCTTATTTTATTTTAGCCGTATTATTTTTTTCAGCTTATATATAAGGTAGAAGACAATGGCCGTTATCAGTGAAAACTTTAATCCACCCGAAAGCTTCTTTCAGAACGCCTGCAGACCCGAGGGCGAGGACGGGGCTTTGATGCTCGACAAAATGAACGTCGGTCATTTAAAGCTGGCGGAATGGGGCTTTGCCCATCTGCAGATAAAGGATGACGCCGATATTTTGGATATAGGCTGCGGAGGCGGAGCCAATTTGAAGGTCCATCTGGCCAAAAGCAGCCGGGGCACGGTGACGGGCATAGACTATTCGCCGGTGAGCGTGGAAAAATCGCGCGAGTACAATCTCGAAGCGGTCAGCTCGGGCCGCTGCCGGGTGATTGAGGGCAATGTGGCCGGACTGCCCTTTGAGGATAATTCCTTTGATATTATTACCGCCTTTGAAACCGTGTATTTCTGGCCGGACATAGAGCGCTCTCTGGCGCAGGTCTATCGGGTCTTAAGGAAGGGCGGAACCTTTATGATCTGCAACGAGGACGGCGGCGAAACCGATAAAGGCGAGAAATGGACGAAAATCATTAAGGGCATGACCATATATAAGCCGGAGCGCCTCCGCCGCCTTTTGACGGAGGCCGGCTTTACAAATATCGCGGTTGACACCAAAGACCCCGACTGGCTGACGGTGACGGCCGAAAAGCATTGAAATTTCGCCGCTTTGCCGTTATGAGCTGAGCGGGGAAGCCTGCGCTCGATACATGCGGGAGCAATGTCATAAAGTTAAGGCAAAATATTGCTGAAAAAGGTACATTATCTTATTTTACCGATGCATTGGAAATGCTTCCTTTGTCATTCTGAGCGGAGCGAAGAATCTGTCAAGCATGTTCTGCGTGTTTGCGTTATGTCGATTTTCTTTGTCGCTGCCGATCCGCGCGAGCTGTGCTCGCCTTCTCCGCGTACGCGTCAAAGAAAACCTTTATAAGCATGTATGTTGAAAGCACGCTTTTGCTTAACTTACCGACAGTGCATGCGGGAACCTTCGCCGGGGTCAATATCGGCTCAGGCTGACATGCTCAGGCATGCTTTATAGGTAAGGTCTCTCGTTTAAGACTGCTCCGGCTTTGATAAATAAATGTTTATGCTTCAATCGCCAGCTCCAGGCGCTGCAGAAGGGCGTCCAGGCCGTGGCCGGTGACGGAGGAGAAGGTCAGGATCTGTTCCTTGGGCAGCTTGAAGGCAGCGGCGGCATCGGCGTGGGATTTCGCCAGCTGGCTTTTGCTCAGCTTGTCGGCTTTGGTCAGGACGATCAGCGGCTCGAGGGCGTTGGCGGTCAGCCAGGCGAACATCTGCAGGTCCGATTCCTTGATCTCGTGGCGGCAGTCCACCAGCAATACGGCCAGGCGTATGCCTTCCCTTTTTGCCAGAAACTCCTCCAAAGCCTGAGCCCAGCGCTCCTTTTCCGCCTTGGAGACCTTGGCAAAGCCGTAGCCGGGGAGATCGACCAGATACCATTTTTCGTCAATTAAAAAATAATTGATCAGCCTGGTTTTGCCGGGAGTAGAGCTGACCTTGGCCAGCTTCTGATTATTGGTCAGCCTGCAGATGAAGGACGACTTGCCCACGTTGGAGCGGCCTACCACCACTATTTCCGGATGGACGAGAGGCGGAGGGGCCTGAGCTATGGTCGGTGCGCTGATAATAAATTTTGCGGATTTAATTTTCATTGGTATTCTGCCTGTTTAAATTTGCTCAGCAGTTCGCAGAGCCTGACATAAAATCTTTTTTTGAATTGTTTTCCGCCGCGGAAGCTGACTCGGCGGGTGTAAGCGGCGAGGGCAAAAGAAAACCGCCCTGCGGTTTTTATTCAGCGGGGCGGCAGTTCTTTCAATGAATTTCTGAGCTTGGTTTATATACAGGGAGAATTTTTTTTGCTCAAAAATTCATTTCACGCAATTTATTTTTTCTGCTTTGCGTCAGCTATGTCCTGAAGGCTCTTGTATTCGGGCATAGAGTGGAGGTCGCTGTAGAACTTGTCGGTTCCGACCAGCTCTTTGGCGGTAATCAGGGTGGCGGAGCCTTCATCGTAGCCCTGTCCGACCAACTCGGCTATGCGGTCCTGAGCTTTGGGAGCGGAGCTGATAACCTTGTCGACGTACTGGGCGCTGGCCTTTTCGTAGCCCTGAATGCCGCGGATGGTGTCGCGGATGACGCCGGTGCGTCCGTCCTCGACCTGAACGTCGAAGTCCTTGGCGCCTTTGGCGAAGCGCTCGGTGCGTTTGGTGGAAACTTCCTTGGTGTCAATGCCGAAGGATTCGTTGTCCCAAAGATTGAGGAAGTGCTCCTTGGCGCTGTCGCGCTGAGCCATGGAATCGGGATCGTCGGGATTGAACTGTACGTAGCCGGAATGCTCCCAGTTGACGCCCATGCCTTTGTTCGAGAAGTTGGTGCTTCCGAAGAACTCGCCCTTGTCGGTCAGGATCTCTTTGGCGTGGACCTTGCGGTCGTGGCCTGAGCTGCGGGGGAGGAGGGTCCAGTGAACGTCGATGCCGTGGTCTTCCAGGAATTCGATGCCGGTGGAGTTAGGAGTTCCGCCGTCGGGATAGATGCCGGAGTCGGCAACTACGCGGATGTCGATATCTTTGCCCTGAGCGGCCATCTCGTCGCGCTTGGCGACCAGAACTGCAGCGATGCTCTTGGTCATTACGAAGGCGGGAACGTAGATAAATTCCTCGGCGTCCTGAATGGCCTGAATCATGGTGGCGCGGCGCTCATTGGGAACGTCGGCCAGAGCCACGGCGCTGGTACCCTTGGGATCGCCCTTGGGAAGGTCGATATCCTGAAGCTTCTCAACGTTTTCGGGAGAGCGGGTTATGTCCAGGGTGCGCTGCATGACTCCCAGGAAGCGCTCTTTGCCGCCCTTGCTCAAAGGAATGTCCTCGCCGCGGTTGAGTTTAGCGGTGAGTTCTTCCATCGTGCAGTCGGTGTAGTCGCTGAGGTTCTGTCCCATGGATGCGGCTACGTCGGCCAGTTCCTGAGCGGTCTTGGCCTTGGGCAGCACGGTATCGGGAGAGGAGGGGCCGCTTACGCAGTCCATCAGAGAGATGAGGCCGCGGGTTCCCATGTTGATGTCGCCGTCCATGAAGCCTTCCAGGGCTTTGGTTCCGTAGACTTCTTCGTTGGTGGCGCCGATGGAATTGTTGACGTCGCGCTGGAAGTTCTGAGCCAGACGCTTGGCGGCCGGACCTTCGATGGTGTAGCCGGCGTCAATGTTCTCGCCGGAGCCGGCGTTGGCGTTCATGCCGGAAAGCAGGAACTTCTCGCCGACCCGCAGGCCTTTGCGGTGCATGAGGTTGGCAGGGTTTTTAAGCTGTTTTTCAATGGGATAGGTGGATACGGCCACGTCGCCGTCAACCTGAGAGAGCTGAATCAGGGCGCGGAGCTTGTCGGGGACCTCGTCGATAACTACATGGTCGCCGGAGAAGGCTACCAGACGTCCGGGGTCTACGTTGACGCGGACCTTGCAGCCGGCTTCGCCCGCTTTGGCGAGCTTTCCGACGATTTCCGGGCTGGTGAGCTCGTAATACTGAGCGTCGACTTCCTGGGGATTGCCGGCTTTGGCCTGAGAGATGGCGTCGTCGAGCATGCCGTTCATTTCCGGCCAGATCTGGTCGCCGTGGAAGGCCTTGACTTCATTGCCCTGATATAAATTGGGGCTCGTGCCGTCGCGCAGTCCCTGAATGTTCTCCATCATGGGTTCGATGGAGCTCTTCTGGATATCCGAATAGGCGCAGTAGGCGGTAACTAAAGAGGTGGGGCCGAAGTCCGCTCCTGCGGCGGCCTCTACAGCGGTCTGAGCCTGAGACAGAGCCAGAGATTCGCGGATTTTGTCGGTTCCTGCGCGGAATACGCGGCAGTCGGCCAGCTCGGCCTTGATCTCCTGATCCTGATAACCGCTCTCCTTGTATGCCTTTTGCAGCTCGCGGCGGCGTTTGAGACAGGCGGTGCCTACGTTCTGAATAGTGGTTAAATCTTCTTTGGAAACGGCGTCGCTGAGCTCCACTCTGTCTGCCAGAGCGTCCCATTCGTCCTGCGATATATTATTTTCAACCTTTATATTTCCCGCGCCGTTCGTCATGTTGCGAATCATGGCGGGATTTACGGAATTCCTGTCAACCTGATAATTGCCCAGGCTGAAGTTTACTGAACTTATTCCCATGAACCAACCTCCCTGTATATATAATATTGAAACATATTTTAGAGAAAATAGATTTACATAATTGTTAAAATATTGCTTATTATATACTTAAATGATTTACTATATTATGCAGCTTATGCAGCGAAGCTTCCCCGCGACATCAGCGGCGGCGCATTGATTTGCCAAGACGCGGGTACGTCTGTCTGAAAGCGGTAATTCAGATAAAAAAATTAACTATTACATACTGTCCCCTTCGCTTCTTGGGATATTTTACATAACTTGTTTATTTTTTTGCATAATGCCGTTCCCTGGGTTTAAAATGTCAACAAAACGGATCCTCTGTGCTTTATATATGTGTTCCTTCAAGGAATTGCAGAGCGTAACCGGCAGTTTATACCGGCTCCGGATCTCCGTTTCCATTAACCCTTTTTCGGTTATCTGGTACTGCTCTGGGATCTTTTTCCCCCCCCGACAGCTGCAATATCTGGCTTCCTAACGGCTTGATCGTTTTGGCCATGCTGGCGCTGTTTTATTTATTGGCTGAAAAAAGCGATAATAAAAACAGCGCAATTGCATCCAATGTCGGTAAGTTAAGCAAAAACATGCTTTAAGCATACATTCTTGATAAAGGTTTTCTTTGACGCGTACGCGGAGATTCGAGCGTAAGCGAGCGCGGAGCGGCAGCGACAAAGAAAACCGACATAGCGAAAACATGCAGAACATGCTTGAAAGATTCTTCGCTGCGCTCAGAATGACAGGAGAAACATTTGCAAGCATCGGTAAAACAAGTTAATGTGCCATTTTAGCAAAT
>JAFTAM010000188.1 GCA_017458675.1 bacterium | reverse complement strand
GAAGGATCTTTATATGGTTCAAACACAGATTCTTCGCTCATGCTCAGAATGACATATATTATGACGCAATGGACGTGATTTTGCAGACCTGGCCGTGCTTCCCTGTCATCCTGAGCCAACGGCGAAGGATCTTTATATGGTTCAAACACAGATTCTTCGCTCATGCTCAGAATGACATATATTATGACGCAATGGACGTGATTTTGCAGACCTGGCCGTGCTTCCCTGTCATCCTGAGCCAAAGGCGAAGGATCTTTATATGGTTCAAACACAGATTCTTCGCTCACGCTCAGAATGACAATTTCAGGCGTGGATCACAACCGAATAAACATAAAAAGGATTTTGTTTATCATCTTAAAAATACTTTTAAATACTCTCAATATTGAGAAAAATGTGAAGGAGTTTTGTATGTCAAGCGAATTTCCCAGCAACCAGCAACCAGCAACCAGCAACCAGCAACCAGCAACCAGCAACCAGCAACCAGCAACCAGCAACCAGCAACCAGCAACCAGCAACAATAATTTGAAACCTTGCAAACACTGCGGCCATATGATGGCTAAAAGCGCTGAAACCTGTCCTCAATGCGGCGGAAAAAACAAAAGTAAAATATCTTGTTTGCAAATAGGCTGCCTTATCGTTTTTATATTTTTTTCCTTTATCTTTATCGGAACATGCTCCAAAAACTATAATACAGCGGTATCTGATCACAATTATCGCACTAATAACACAGCTACACAGCAAAATAACAATTCTGCAGCCGAAAAACAAGCAACCGCTAAAACAAATGCCCAACCATCTGCAGTTCAATATATGAAAGTTCCTATTCAGGAAATGATGGCGGACGTAAAGGCAAATGCTTTAAAAGCTACTCAAAAATACAAAGGGAAATACATACAAGTCAGCGGAGTTTTAACAAATATTGAATCATCCGGCAGATATTTAGTTATAGAGCAACCTGCTGAACATGAATTTGATATTCAAATGCATCATATTAATTGTTACATAAAAAATGAACAACAAAAAAATAAAGTTTTAAATATGAACATCGGAGATACAATTACTGTTAAAGGCAAATGCAGAGATGTAGGTGAAATTGTAGGATATTACATTGATTTAGACGATGTTAGTAAATAGTTTTATCCTACCCGTGCTTCTATGTCATCCTGAGCCAACGGCGAAGGATCTTTATATAATACAAACACAGATTCTTCGCTCACGCTCAGAATGACATATATTATGTGCGCCATGAACGTGATTTTTGACGCCACGGCCGCGTTTCTCTGTCATCCTGAGCCAAAGGCGAAGGATCTTTATATAATACAAACACAGATTCTTCGCTCACGCTCAGAATGACAATTTCAGGCATGGCTTTGTCGCCATTTTACCGCTCTGCGGCGCTTTTAACTATGTCCGCAATGCATTCGGCGGTATAATCCATTTCCTCAAGGGTATTCTCCGCGCCCAGGCTCAGACGTATTGTGCCTTTTACGTACCTTTGCGGAATCGGCAGGGCCCGCAGAACGTGGGAGAGCTCCTGGGAGCCGGCCTGACAGGCCGAGCCGGCGGAAACGCAGACGCCTTTCAAATCGAGACGGTGCAGCAGAGCCTCGGAGGTCACGCCGGCAAAGGAAAGGCTGATATTGCCGGGCAGACGCTCTTCCAGGGGCGGACCGTTGAGGATAAAATCGAGCCCCGCCGCTTTGAGGCGTTCGAGCAGGCGCAGGCACAGCGTATACATATGCTCCCGCGAGGCCGCCATGCGGGCGCAGTTAATTGCCAGGGGCTCGGCCATGGCCGCTATGCCCCCCACATTTTCGGTTCCCGCCCGCTGACCGGACTCCTGAGCTCCGCCGGAAATTAAGCTTTCCAAATCGACGCCCTCGCGCTTAAAGAGGAAGCCAACCCCTTTGGGGCCGTTGAATTTGTGGGCCGAGGCCGAGAGCAGATCGACGCCCAGTTCCTTAACGTCGACGGGGATATGGCCCAGAGCCTGCACGGCGTCGGTATGAAAGAGAGCCGGACCAGCCTCATGCACCGCTTCGGCCAGCTCCCTTACGGGCTCGACAGAGCCTATTTCATTGTTGGCCAGCATTACCGACACCATAAAGGTATCTTCACTCAAATGCTTTTTCAGCTCTGAGACGCTGACCAGGCCGAATCCGTCGACAGGCAGATAAACGGCTTCAAAGCCCAGGCGCTCCAAAAAGCGGCAGCTTTCCAAAACCGAGCGATGCTCTATGGCGCTGACAATAATGCGCCCCCTACGCCCTTCACGGAGGCCAGCCGGCGGCTCGGCCGAAAGCAGACGCCGGAAGGCCGCGCCCTTCAGGGCCCAGTTGTTGGCCTCGCTGCCGCCGGAGGTAAAAAATATCTCGCCGGGCTGAGCGCCTATTAAAGCGGCGATGCGCTCCCGGGCCGTTTTCAAGGCTCTTCTGGGAACTGAGGCCAAAGAGTACAGGGCCGAAGCGTTGGCGTAATGCTCCCGGCCGTAAGCGGCCATAGTCTCGGCGGCTTGGGCCTCAAGGCGGGACGAGGCGGCGTGATCCAGGTAAATTTTTCTCATACGCCTCATTCCGATACAAAATCTATATCCGGTATGCTCAGCCCCAGATGCTCATAGGCGCGGGGACCGGCCACCCGTCCTCGGGGAGTTTTGATAATGAAGCCGGAGGCCAGAAGGTAAGGCTTATAGACGTCCTCCAGGTTGTCGGCTTCCTCCTGAACCGCCGCCGCCAAGGTGCTGAGGCCCACGGGCTTGCCCTTGTACAAATTGATCAGCACATCGAGGATGCGCCGGTCAATTAAATCCAGACCGCAGCTGTCAATGGACATCCGCTCCAGCGCGTGCGCGGCCAGTTTCTGATCAATGGTTTTGGCCCCCTCTACCTGAGCGAAATCCCTGACCCTTTTTATGAGCCTGTTGGCGATGCGCGGGGTTCCCCGGCAGCGTCCGGCGATCTCCAGACTGCCGGGCACGTCAATTTCGATATTTAACAGAGAGGCGGAACGGCGCACAATTTTGGCCAAATCCTCGCGGCTGTAAAAATCGAGCTGAAACAAAATGCCGAAGCGCGAGCGCAGCGGCGAAGAAAGAGAGCCGCTTCTGGTAGTGGCGCCTACCAGGGTAAAGGGCGCGATACGGTGCTGAGCCGCTCCCTTGGCGTTACCCTTGCTGATTATGCGGTCAAAGCAGAGATCCTCCATGACCGGATAGAGAATTTCCTCAACCACCCGGGAAAGACGGTGAATTTCATCTATAAACAAAACCTGACCGGGCCTGAGGCCGTGCAGCAGAACCAGAAGATCGATGGGACGGGATATGGCCGGACCGGAGGTAGTTCTCATCTGCACGCCCATTTCCGAAGCGATCAGCTGCGCCAGAGTAGTTTTGCCCAAGCCCGGAGGGCCGGAAAGCAAAATATGGTCCAGAGGCTCTTTGCGCTTCCTGGCCGCTTCCATAAAAACGCGCAGATTCTTTATAATGTCTTCCTGCCCCACATATTCGCCGATACTCTGGGGACGCAGTCCTTTATCGTTGTCCTCGGGCAGATTTTCGGCGGAAACCGGCCGACCTGTGCGCAGCATTTTTAATTACCTCCCATTTCTCCCATAGCCGCCATGACTAAAGAATCGGAAGTTTCAAAACTTCTGCCCGGCTCCAGCTTGCCCAGGGCGGCCTGCAGCGCTCCGTCGGCCTCATCCTCGCTGCAGCCCAGGGAGATCAGCACCGCCTTGGCCTCGGCCTGAAGCTTATCGGCCGGTGCGCTCTCCGCCTCTTTGCGCTTCGCCTTGGAAGCGCCGCCGCTCTGATCCGGAGAAAGCTCCGAAGCTATAGCGGCGATCTTCTCCTGCAGCTCCAAAATTAAGCGCTTAGCCGTCTTTACCCCCACTCCCGAAACGCTCTTAAAGGCCTCTACGTTGTTCTCCAATACGCAGGAGGCAATTTCCGAAGGACTGAGAGCCGAAAGAACCTTGAGGGCCAGCTTCGGCCCCACGCCGCTGATAGTCGTCAAAAGCTTGAAGATTTCCCGCTCCAGAGCCCAGGCGAAACCGACCAGCAGAAATTCGTTCTCGCGCACGATCAAAACCGTCTGCAGACGGTACTGCTTATCGATTACACAGGAAGAGGCAAAGGCCTCGGTCACCAAAATTTCATAGCCCAGACCGCCGACTTCCAGAACCACTCTGTCCTTGCCCGCATAGACGCACTTGCCTTCAACAAAAGAAATCATCTTAATTTATCAATCCGTAAAGTATACCGCTTCTCTCGGTCATTCAGCACCTTTTCCCTGCTGTTCGCGGACTGTCCTTTTTTCATTGCCGGCCTGTCCGATCTCATTCCAGCCTTTGCTATTCCGAGCAAAGCGAAGAATCTATGCCCTTTGCAATATAGACCATTCGCCGAGAGCTCTGACGGACAGAGAAAAAAGACGCTGAACAATAAATGCAGCAGCCAAAACCATAGCTTCCCGAGCTGATTGCGTATTGTTCCAGGCGGTTCAGAGAGCTATCCGCAAGGCCGGACGGACGCAGACGCTGCCGATATCGACATTGCCCCGATAGCTGACGTCTCCGTCGGGTTCCTCCAGAACCGCGTGAGTGGCGTTGCTGCCGCGCGAACGGAGCCACCACCAGGCATAGCCGCTTTCGTCTGCAGAAGCTTCGTTTTTAACTGCGTATTCCGTAGGTTTGGTTCTGCGGTCTTTGTCATTGGAAAACAGACTGTCCGCTTCTTCTTCGCTCAGCAAAAAAATGCGATCTTCCGTCGAGGGACCGGCATTGTTGGCAAGGACGCTCGTCTTAATTAAAGACCGTTCCTGCTCGGTAAAGGCTTTCTGCAGAAACTCGCCGTTGAGCCGGCGGCGCAAAGTACAGTCCTCCCAGGTTACTTTCTCCAGCTTTTCATTGTAAGCCTCAGCGTCCAGACCGTATTCCGAAACAACCAGCAGGCTGTCGCCCTCGCGGCGCAGCGCCCGCCAGGTTATCGGCTTAATTTCACCGTTAGGACCTTGGGGATAACTGCCGAATTCAAAACGTTCGCCCGCCTGTATATCGGCAAACGCCGGCCGCGGCGAATCGGAGGAATCCTCGCTAGGCCCTTTTTCAGCAACAGATTTAACATGACCGCCTGCCGGCCCGTCCGACGGATTTGAAGTGCAGCCGGCAAAAAACAGCAAAGCAATTATGCCGACAGTAAATACGGCTGAAAAAATATATAAAATTTTTGAGCGGCTTGTCTTCCGCGCGGCCTCTTCGTTCATTTTAAACAGTCCTTTGGTTTACCGTTGGCTGAATTCAGCTCATAATAATTGTATAGCCTCTCAGCGCATACCTTTAAAAAAACGAAAACATACGCCTTGTATACCAATGTCATAAAATAAAGTTAAGGCAAAATATTGCTAAAAAAGGTACATTAGCTTGTTTTACCAATGCTTGTAAATGTTTCTCTGCCATTGAGAAGGCAGCAAAGAATCTTAAGCATGTTCTGCGTGTTTTCGCTGTGTCGGTTTTGTTTTGCACTTCGCTCCGCGCTCGCCGTAACCGGAGCTCGGACGCTCGCTTCAGAGCAAAACAAAACCTGTGTATAACATGTCTGCTTAAAGCCTGTTTTTGCTTAACT
>JAFTAM010000187.1 GCA_017458675.1 bacterium | reverse complement strand
TAGTGGCGCTTCTCGGTCTCATACTCGACGTGGCAGATAGCGATCGTAATACCGCGGGCTTTCTCTTCGGGAGCGCCGTCGATTTCATCGACGCCCTTAACCTGAGCCTGACCGGCCTTGGACAGTACGTTCAGGATGGCAGCGGTCAAAGTGGTCTTGCCGTGGTCTACGTGTCCGATGGTACCCACGTTGACGTGGGGCTTATTGCGGACAAATTTTTCTTTTCCCATTGTTTCCTCCAAACCGACCCATAAAATTTTTTAAAGTCGGGGTTTGAATTTATAAGATAACGGATCCGGCTGATTTCTAGCCGGTCAGCGGTCGGACTCATGAATCGTGTACAGAGCTCTGCCGCAGGCAGTCCTTCCGCAGCGAAAGCATATTTCTCGGTATTCTACTCGAAATGCCTCTTTTTGTAAAGAGAGAAAACATCAAATAATTATAATTTCTGTAAGTCAGACATGCCGGCGCCGCAGTTTCCTGTCAAATCGCCTGCGCCATCGTTTTCTCAAGCCTCAGCCCCCCCCTCCCCCGCCGCTCCGGCAAACGAAGCCGTCTATCACGCCCGGGGCCGGCCGCATTCTAAAAAAAACAGGCCCGCGCCATTACCGGAACGGACCTGCCGCAGCAAACAACCCTACAAAACTCTTCCGGTCATGCGCATCACAATTTGGTCCTGAATATTCTTGGGAACTTCCTCATAACATCCGAATTCTATGGAGGCGCTGCCGCGCCCCTGAGAGAGGTTGCGCAGACTGGTGGTATAGCCGAACATTTCGGCCAGAGGCGCGTCGGCCTTAATAATCTGAATCCCGTCTCCGGAGGCGTCCAGATTGCCAATCTTGCCGCGCCGGCCGTTGAGATCGCCTATCACGTCGCCCAGATAGGTCTCGGGAACTGAAATCTCGACCTTCATAATCGGCTCTTTAATGTAGCATTCGGTCTTTTCCAAAGCTTCTCTGAAAGCCATGGAAGCGGCGACCTTAAAGGAAAGCTCCGACGAATCCACCTCATGGAAGGAGCCGCCAAACAGCCTGGCCTTAACGTCTATAACCGGGAAGCCTGCCAGCACGCCGCACTGAGCCGCCTCTCTGCAGCCCTGCTCTACAGCGTCGAAATACTCTTTGGGGACTTCTCCGTTGGGAACGTCCGCCTCAAAGACTATGCCGGCGCCAGGCTCGGCCGGAGAAAGCTCCAGCCAGACGTCTCCGTACTGACCGCGTCCTCCGGTCTGACGGATAAAGCGCCCTTCGGCCTTGACCGCCCGGCGGATAGCCTCCTTATAGGCCACCTGAGGACGGCCCACATTGGCGTTTACTTGGAACTCGCGCAGAAGTCTGTCTACAATAATATCCAGATGGAGCCCGCCCATGCCGGCAATCATGATCTGACCGGTTTCCGAGTTAGTAGTGGCCTTGAAGGTAGGATCCTCCTCAGTCAACTTGCTCAGAGCCGTTCCCATACGATCCTCGTCAGCTTTGGATTTAGGCTCTATGGCAATCGAAATGACCGGCTCGGGGAAGGAAATATTTTCCAGAAGGATCGGAGCGCTTTCGTCGCAGAGCGTATCGCCGGTAGTGGAAAGCTTAAGGCCCAGAACTCCGCCCAGCTCGCCGGCATGAAGCTCCATAATGTCCTCGCGGTGATCGGCGTGCATGCGCACCAGGCGTCCGATGCGCTCGCGCTTGCCCTTAACGGCGTTAAGAGCCGCGCCGCCGACGCGCAGCGTGCCCGAGTATACGCGTACAAAGGCCAGCTTGCCCACAAAAGGATCGGTGGCAATCTTAAAGACCAGAGCCGCCATCGGTTCGGAAACCAGTCCCTGACGCACAATTTCTTCCCCGCTCTGAGGATCGTGAGCGGAAATTTCCGGACGGTCCAAAGGAGAGGGCAGATAATCGACGATAGCGTCCAGCAGAAACTGAACGCCTTTATTGCGGAAAGAGGAACCGCAGAAAACCGGCACCAGTTCATTACGCAGACAGCGCAGCCTGAGGCCTTCCTTAATTTCCTCGACGCTCAACTCTTCTTCCAAAAGGAATTTTTCGGTCAGTTCCTCGCTGCCCTGAGCGGCCTCATCCATCATTTTGGTGCGAAGCTCCCGGGCTTCGTCCAGGAGTTCTTCGGGAATCTCCCGGTCCTCAAATTTCTGCCCCAGCTCATCAAGATAAAAGCGGGCCTTCATGGTGATGAGATCTACCATGCCCTGAAAATCCGCTTCCGCGCCTATAGGAAGCTGACAGGCCACGGCGTTGGCGCCCAGGCGTTCCCGGATCTTATCGACCACATTCATAAAATTGGCTCCGACGCGGTCCATCTTGTTTACATAAGCGATGCGCGGAACGCTGTACTTGTTGGCCTGACGCCAAACCGTCTCCGACTGGGGCTGTACTCCGCCCACCGCGCAGAATACCGCGACCATGCCGTCGAGAACGCGCAGCGAGCGTTCCACCTCTACGGTAAAATCCACGTGTCCGGGCGTATCGATAATATTTATGATATGCTCGTTCCATCTGGCCGTAGTAACGGCGGAAGTAATGGTAATGCCGCGCTCTTTTTCCTGGATCATCCAGTCCATGGTAGCCGAGCCTGCGTCGACCTCGCCGATGCGGTGAGTCCGGCCCGTATAGAACAGAATTCTTTCCGTAGTAGTAGTCTTGCCGGCATCGATATGCGCGGCTATGCCGATATTGCGCACTTTGGCTAGATCTATATCTTCTTGTCTTGTCACTGGCTTATTCCCAAAAATATTATTATCTGTAATACTGTGATCTTTACTGTCGGAATCCATAATGCAATCCCCGCTGTCCGAGCTTAAAGCATTCGCAAATCCGCCGCCTGAACTGAAGGCTGCGCTTCAGAAGCGCGATCCTGAACGTAATAAAAATTATCCGAAAATATAACGAGACGGCATCATCATAACCTTCAGGCAATGAATCCGATACCGTCTCTCTGTCAAAATACGCTTTAGCTAAATTACCACTTGTAGTGAGCGAAAGCCTTGTTGGACTCGGCCATGCGGTGAGTCTCTTCCTTCTTCTTAACGGCCTTGCCGATGCCCTTAGAGGTATCGATCAGCTCTTCGGCCAGTCTTTCGCGCATGGTACGGCCGGCGCGGCTTCTGGCCGCAGCCAGGATCCAGCGCATGCCCAGGCTGATGCGTCTGTCCTCGCGGACTTCGGTAGGCACCTGGTAAGTGGCGCCGCCCATACGGCGGGGACGAACCTCTACCAAGGGCATAGCGTTTTCCATAGCGGCGGTAAAGACGCTCAGGGGCTCGGAGCCGGTCTTTTTGCCGATAAGCTCCAAGGCGCCGTAAACGATCTTTTCAGCGACGCTCTTCTTGCCGCGCTGCATGACGCGGTTGATGAATTTGGTTAATTTTTCATCATGATACACCGGATCGGGAATGGTGATCCTTTTGGGTGCGCGATGATTTCTAGACATATTAAGTCTCCTCCGTCTACTGCATTCCGCTCTGCGCTCTCGACGCGGCTGGAACTGCAGGACAATACATATGAGCGCTCAGGCTCATATTAACTAGAAATTACTTTTTAGCAGCCTTGGGACGCTTGGCGCCGTACTTGGAACGGCCCTGCTTGCGGTTGGCTACACCGGCGGTATCGAGGACGCCGCGGATGATGTGATAACGTACGCCGGGGAGGTCCTTTACACGGCCGCCGCGGATGAGAACCACGGAGTGCTCCTGTAAGTTGTGACCGATACCGGGGATGTAAGCGGTAACTTCGATGCCGTTGGTCAGACGAACACGGGCGACCTTACGCATAGCGGAGTTAGGCTTCTTAGGGGTTACGGTTTTGACCTGGGTGCAGACGCCCTGCTTCTGGGGGTTGCCGCCATTGTCAATTCTCTTCATACGCAGGGTATTGTTAGAGAAGTGCAGTGCGGGAGCCTTGCTCTTATAGACCGGCTTCTTGCGGCCATAACGCACCAGCTGATTGATAGTGGGCATGAAATACTCCTCAAACTTATAGCCGGCAACACGCCTGAGCAGCAAATGCGCCCGGCATAATACCGACTTTATTAGAAAAAAAAAGAAACAAATTGAGTTTAAAACTCAGAAAAGCTACAAAATATTACCACCTGCGCAGAAATAAGTCAACGGCAGAAAAGCTTAAAATATATTTTTATTCCTGAATCAGCGGATTTTTAGGGGAAAAATACACTTCGACCTGTTCAGCGCCTCTCAATCTGTACAAAACAAAAAAATATAAGCAGGTCAAACCGCTGTCGGTAAGTTAAGCAAAAACGTGCTTACAACATACATGCTTAATAAAGATTTTCTTTGACGCGTACGCGGAGATTCGAGAAAAGCTAGCGCGGAGCGGCAGCGACAAAGAAAACCGACATAAAGAAAACATACAAATCGTTCTGAAAGATTCTTCGCTCCGCTCAGAATGACATAGGAAACATTTCCAAGCATTGGTAAAGCAAGTTAATGTACCTTTTTTTAGCAATATTTTGCCTTTACTTTATGACATTGCAGGTAAAACTAAAACTTCTGAAAGGAGCAGACGGCATAACATTTCAACTCTTCCGGACAGCGCCGGTAAAGAGCCGAGTATGGAATCAGCTGAACAGAAATAAAAAAAAACCGCCTCTCTTCAGAAGCGATCTTTTTCTGCTTAAATTTTATTTATGCGATTAGCGGATGCCGTTCATCATACCGCCCATACCAAACTGGGTCAAAGCGGAAACCAAATTGTTGGCGCCCAGCTTCTGTCCGATGGCAGAGCCTAAACCGCCGCCGATCATAGCGCCGACCGGGCCGCCTAAAGCGAAACCGGCGATGCCGCCGATCAGGCTGCCGCTCGTCTTGCCGGCAACGGGATTAGAGAACATCTGAGTTACGCCCTGACCAATGCCCTGGCCGAGACCCTGACCGACGATAGCTCCGAGAGGACCGCCTAAAGCTAATCCGGCGACGGCGCCAATCATGCCGCCCTTCTGGCCCTGCTGCATAGAGTATAAGCTCTGAGCATTAGACATATCCGACTGAATCATCTGCAAGGCAGACATTGCTGAAGCCATTCCCATAGTAAACCTCCGAACTCAGACTACATTTCGTCTGAAGAAAAATTTTCGTTTTATATAACTGTATTATATATAACGCATACTATAAGAAAGTAAAGAGATTTATTAAAAAAAACAAAAAAATTGATCTTCATACCAGAGACCAGCTCTCATATTCCGATCAATTTTTTCTCAACTAAGCGTTATTTTAACTGCAAACTAAAAGGGATACAGTTCTAAAGCAAAGTGGGGTTCTTAGGGCCGCCGAAACTGGAAATATCAATCGGCATCATGCCGTGAGGGCCCATCATACCGTGAGGACCCATCATACCGGGGTGGGAGGGGATTCCGTGTCCGGATCCGCCGCTGATGCCGACGCCGCCCATACCGAACTGGTTCATGGCAGAGACCATATTGTTAGCGCCAAGCTTGCCGCCGATAGCGGAGCCTAAACCGGCGCCGAGCATGCCGCCGACAGGGCCGCCCAAGGCTAAACCGGCAATGCCGCCGATCAGGCTGCCGCTCTGCTGGCCGGACATAGGATTAGAGAACATGCGGGCTACGCCCTGACCAATTCCCTGACCGAGACCCTGACCGACCATAGCTCCGATGGGGCCGCCGATAATGCCGCCGGCGATTGCGCCAATCATGCCGCCCTTCTGGCCCTGCTGCATGGCATACATGCCCTGCGCATTCTGATAATCAGCAGTAATCATCTGCAAAGCAGACATCGCTGATGCCATTCCCATAGTAAACCTCCAAGCTCAGACTTAAATTCGTCTGAAAAAAAATTTGTTTGTATAACTATCTTTTATATAACGCAGAGCACAAGAAAATAAAGCCGCAAATTAAAAAAAATTGATCTTCATATGAGAGTCATACCTCATCTTCAGATCAATTATTTTTACTATAAACTTAGCTGACAAATCTCAGGATATCAGCTATTCAAGAGTTGCATACTGCCAAAAAGGAACATCAGGTTTGAAAGGGCCGTGACTGTCTGGAAAATGCGGACCCATCGGGCCGTGAGGACCGTGATTATGACCACCGGGACCCATCGGGCCGTGAGGACCGTGATTGTGACCGCCGGGACCCATCGGACCGTGAGGACCGTGGTTGTGACCGCCGGGACCCATCGGACCATGAGGACCGTGGTTGTGACCGCCGGGACCCATCGGACCATGAGGACCGTGATTATGACCGCCAGGACCCATCGGACCGTGAGGACCGTGATTATGGCCGGGGAAACCATGACCTATAATAGAAGAATTCTGATTGTTGAAAGACACAGGAACGCCTGCCAGACCAGTACCCCAGGGTAAATAATTGCCGCCGATAGTCGAAGACACGCCAGGGAATGAATTTACGTTCATAGGCATACACGTCATACCTGTGCCGTTGGGAAGACCATAACCGCCGCCAAACTGTCCCAAAGCATTACTCAGATTGCTGCCGCCTATCTGATTGCCGATAGCGGAGCCTAAACCGGCGCCGAGCATGCCGCCGACAGGGCCGCCCAAGGCTAAACCGGCAATGCCGCCGATCAGGCTGCCGTTCTGCTGGCCGGATATAGGATTAGAGAACATGCGGGCTACGCCCTGACCAAGACCCTGACCGACCATAGCTCCGATGGGGCCGCCGATAATGCCGCCCTTCTGGCCCTGCTACATGGCATACATGCCCTGCGCATTCTGATAATCAGCAGTAATCATCTGCAAAGCAGACATCGCTGAAGCCATTCCCATAACAATCCTCCAAGTTCAGACCCAAATAGTCTGAATGAATAATTTTAGGCAATATATCAACACAAATACAATAAAAATAAAGACACAGATAAAAATATTTCCGCGTTTTTTTTTGAAAAGCCGGCCGTCTGCCCGCCTTCGGAAGCAAAAAGAGCTTCTATCTCCTCAACACTGTAGGTAAGTTAAGCAAAAACAAGCATTTTGCAGATACGCTTAATAAAAATCTTCTTTGATGCGTACGCGGAGATTCGAGAAAAGCTCGCGCGGAGCGGCAGCGACAAAGAAAACCGACATAACGAAAACACACAAATCGTTCTGAAAGATTCTTCGCTCCGCTCAGAATGACATAGGAAACATTTCCAAGCATTGGTAAAGCAAGTTAATGTACCTTTTTTAGCAATATTTTGCCTTAACTTTATGACATTGCCGGCATGTTCAGCATGTTTCCGACATGGCTATAAAGCATGTTTGCCGGAGGCCTGCTTTTTAACTTAATGACAGTGATTCCTTACTTAAAATTATATTCGCAGAAACGGTAGCCCAAACCGCGTTCATTAAATATATAGCGGGGATTGGCAGGATCCGGTTCTATCTTTTTGCGCAGATAGTTGACATAAAGCCTAAGAAGCTGCGTATCGTCGCGATACTCGGGGCCCCAGACGCGGGAAAGCAGATTTTCATGACTCAAAAGCTTGCCGGGATGATTTATGAAATGATGGAGCAGCTTATACTCGGTCGGACGCAGATGGATCTCCTCGCCGTTGACCAGAGCCCGCCTCTTGTCAAAATCGACGCTGAGATAATCGTCAATCTTTACCATATTTCTGGCCAGCGGGGCGGGAGCGTCGAGGCGGCGCAGAACCGCTTTGATGCGGCTGACCAGCTCTCTGTGGCCGAACGGTTTGCCCATATAGTCGTCGGCCCCCAGTTCAAGGCCGCGCACCCTGGCATCTTCGTCATCCTGAACGGTGAGCATGATACAGGGTATGCCCAAAGAGCGCCTGACATTTTCCAACACGTCAAATCCGGACATATCCGGCAAATTAACATCTAAAAGCACCAAATCAGGTAATTCATCACGAATTCGTCTTATACCTTCCTGGCCGGTCGTTGCACCTGAGACAACAAAGCCGGAATTTTCCAAAGTAGTACGGATTAAATCAAGCACATGCGGATCGTCCTCTACGGCGACAATCCTCCTGCCCTTATAAGAATCTTCTGCTGCCATACACTAATCCTTTCGGCAAGGGAGAGTAAAATAAAAGCAGGCGCCTTTGCCGCTGTTCACAACCCCTATGCTTCCCTTATGAGCTTCAATGATAGCTTTGGAAATAAAGAGCCCAAGGCCGCTGCCGCGGGTCTTTTTTTTGGTTTCCTCTCCCCTCTCAAAGGGAGCGAAAATCCGCTGCGAATCTTCCTCGCTGATCCCAGGCCCTTCGTCGTCGACAAAGACTTTGACGCTCTCAGACTGGTTTTTAATCCGCACAATAATTATTCCTTCATTGCTGTATTTAACAGCGTTTTCTACCAGATTGCTCATGACCTGTTCCAGCTTGGGCAGATCCCCCCAGACGGGCTTAATATTCGCCTCGGCCTCAACGCGCAGAGCCAGTTTCTTTTCCTGGGCTAAATGCTCCAAACGGCGCGCCGTTCTCTCGGCTACGCCCACCAGATCTACCTGCTCGCAGCTTAAACTGATGCCGCCGGCCTGGATAGAGGCCGCTTCCAGCATCTGCCTGACCATTTTCTGCAGACGTTCGCTTTCATCTAAAATGACCTGAGATTTCTGCAGAACGGTCTGGCGGTCAAGCTCTATCTCGGGGTCGCTCATTAAACCGGCGAAGCCTTTGATTACGGCGATGGGAGTCTGCAGTTCATGGGACATGGCCGATAAAAAGATCTTGCCCAGACGCTCGGTCTCCTTGCGCCTGCTGATATCGCGCACCGTCATAACCCAGCCGCTGGGAATTCCGGAAGCGTCTCTTATTGTAAGTCCGGTCACTTCAATATCTATACTGCGGCCGTCGCGAACGGTCAAAACGCCTTCGACCGGCTCGCCGCTTATTGAAAAATTCACCTGACTGGGCTTATTGTATAAAATTAAATTGCGGGCGCTTCCGCTCTCCGCGTTTTCGGAAAAGCCGAAGGCCTTGATAGGAAAAAGTTTATAGAGAGGCTTGCCCGCGGCCTCCTCCACGCTCCAGCCGCTGAGAGCCTCCATCGCCTGATTTATGCCGACTACCGTTCCGTCTTTATCGACGATAGCTATACCGTCGTTGGAGCGCTTCACCAGAGTTTCAAACCAGGAGCGCTCGCGCATTAAATTGGAAAGCAGACCGGCATGGCGCACCGTAAGCTCCAGACGGTCCAGAACCAGATTGTACATCTGGGGATAGCGGCGCAGAAAGCTCGGCAGGTCCTGGCGGTGCAGCATAGCAAAGAGACCGCAGATCTGATTTTCCAGCATAACCGGCATGACCAAAACATAACGGCGCTTCAGTTTCAGGCGCTCCGCTTCGGCGGTCAGACGCCTCTGCAGCCGGCGCAGACCGCTGAAACCGCCGCTGCCGCCGCCCGTCGAATAATCAAACTCATCGGCGGCTTCCTGTACCAAAGCGGTAATATTTTCATCCGGAAACCTATCCAGCCCCACGCGGTAAACCGCCGAATTGCCCTGACCGCGGCCGCTGTAAAGAGCCAGCACCGCCGCGTCTCCGCCTATGGCGTCCACAAAGCTGCGCAGCAGCGTAAAGGTCTCCTGCTCGGAATGCATGTAGCCGCCATAGGTAAGAAATTTGTCTTCAGAATCAGTAATCATAAGCTCAAACCAAACAAAATAACGCTCATTTTATCAAAAAAAACAGCTGAAAAATATAAAATGCGCGCACTAAAAAAGTACGCGCACTAATATCAGCGACTGAAAGCTAACCTCTTGGCAGGGAAACAGACATCTGACCGCTGGGATTGTCGCTGCTGACCGTCCAATAACCGCCCGGCACAGTACTGGTGATCGAGAAGCTTTCGCCGTCCTCGGAGCGGGCTTCAAAGGTCATTTCATTCAGGTCTTTGTAAGCTTTTATGTTGATATCCTTTTTATACCATTCCCAATAACGGGCAGCTATAGGACCGCCGACTCTGAAATCGGCCTCAATGGCTTCCGCAGAGACAGACGGATCAAGATCCGGAACATAAATCCGATAATGGTCGACAATGTCTTTGGCGGTTTCTCCGTCAATCGTCCTATAGGCCTTGGCATAATCCTTATCCTGCAGCGCCCCGAGGAACAGCTTGACGAGATTGATCGCCGCTCTCTCGCGTACGGCCGGAGAATATGCTTCGTCAGCGTCGCCGCAGTCTTCGTCGCAGGGATCCGCCTCTGCTCTGCACTCACAATCTGAACCGCCGCTGCAGTCCTCTTTACAGTCTGCCAGAGCTGCGCCGGAGCCCGCAAAGGCAGCAGTCAGAACTGCACATACAAAGAAATATTTAAATTTATTCACCGTTATATTCCTCACGCTTAGATTTGAAAATCCTGATTCCTGTCTTCTCTGCCGAAGCTGCAAATACCTTATTATTTCAGAAAATTGATTCGGCGCCCGCTCCCGGCAAGCCCGAATAAGCATGACAGGGGAAACATGCGCTCCAAAGCCTTTGGCAAGCCCTGTCGGGCAAGTCAAGCCAAAACAGGCTTTCAGCATACATGTATTACACAGGTTTTGTTTTGCGCTTAAGCGAGCGTCCGAGCTCCGGCTGCGGCGAGTCGCGGAGCGAAGTGCAAAACAAAACCGACATAGCGAAAACATGCAAAACATGCTTGACAGATTCTTCGCGCAGGACGACAGGTTAAACGTTTACAGGCATAATGCAGATTACCAGCCGCCCCGGCTCGAGCCTTCGGTCAAGGCGTCCCGTACTGAATACAAAAAAAATGCGCATACCCAAAAGATACGCGCACCGAAATATGTAAATTCCGCCTCTGTAAGTTAACCCTGAGGCAGCGCAATATTCATCTCATTTCTGGGCCGGTCGTTGCTCACCGACCAATTGCCGCCCGGAAACGGACTGGAAATATTGTATCTCTCGGCGCCTGGCTGAGAATGGTTGGTAAAGGTCGCTTTATCCAAATTTTTGTAATCCTGAATGTGGATATCTTTTTTATACCACTCCCAGTAACGGGCAGCCAGAGGGCCTCCCACTTTAAAATCGGCTTTAATCTTTTCGACCGTTACCGATTTATCGACGTCGGCAACATAAACGGAATAATGCTCTGTAATGTCCTTAGCGGTAAACTCGTCAAGCATGCCGTAAGCCTTGGCGTAATCTTTGGCCTGAAGAGCCCCGAGAAACTGCTTTACAAAATTTATAGCCGCTCTCTCGCGCACTTCCGACGAGTACTCGTAGGCTTCATTGCTGTCGCCGCAGTAGGGCTCGCCGTTTACTCCGCAATTGCATTTTGCGCCGCATTCACATTTTTCCACGCAGGACGCCTGAGCAGCGCCGGCCCCCGCCAAGGCGGAGGCAACAATTGTGCATACAAGATAATACTTAAATTTATTCACCAGCTTTTACCTCACGTTTAAATATTTCGCTTACAGTTTTCTCTGCGCCGTTCGCAAATAATTAATTTAAGAAAAAAAACTGCCTTCTGTTCCTACTGCCGGTAAGTTAAGCAAAAACGAGCTTTTAGCATACATTCTTAATAAAGGTTTTCTTTGACGCGTACGCGGAGATTCGAGCGTAAGCGAGCGCGAAGCGGCAGCGACAAAGAAAACCGGCATAGCGAAAACATGCAGAACATGCTCTAAAGATTCTTCGCTGCGCTCAGAATGACATAGGAAACATTTGCAAGCATTGGTAAAACAAGTTAATGTACCATTTTTAGCAAATTATAGGCTTAACTTACCGACATTGCTTCTGTTCCTGAAACTATCAGCGATACAGGCTGTTTCCCTCGGCGTCTATGGCTACATAGGCCTGCAGGTTCTCAACCTCCATGCGGCGCAGCGCTTCGCAGCCCAGGTCCTCCCAGGCGATAATCTCCGCGCTCTTTACGGCCTTGGCCATCAAAGCGCCGGCTCCGCCGATAGCCGCAAAATAGACGCATCCGTACTGTTTCATGGCCTCAATTACCTCTTGGCTGCGCCCTCCTTTGCCCAGCATACCCCGCAGACCGCAGGCGATCAGCTTGGGGGCAAAACCGTCCATGCGCGAGGAGGTGGTAGGACCGGCGCTGCCCACCGGCCTGCCAGGCTGCGCCGGCGTGGGACCGACGTAGTAGATCAAGGCCCCTTTAATATCAAAGGGCAGTTCTCTCCCCTCGTCTATCAGCTTGCAGAGGCGCTGATGGGCGGCGTCGCGGGCCGTATATAAAACTCCGCTCAGCAAAACCTCGTCTCCGGCCTTTAAACTTTTGACATCCTCTGCCGTCAAGGGCAGGCTTACATGCTTAACCATAGCTTTGTCCCCCTTTAAATTTCTATACTGGCATGGCGTGCGGCATGGCAATTCAGATTTACAGCCGCCGGCAGCGAGGCGATGTGGCAGGGATAGGTCTCGATATGCACGTCCAGAGCCGTAGTGGAACCGCCCAGACCGCCGGGACCTATGCCCGAAGCGTTGACCTTTTCTAAAATTTCCGTCTCAAACTGCGCATAATAGGGATTGGGATGGCGCTCGCCGACCTCGCGCAAAAGCGCCTTTTTAGCCAGGAAGGGCGCCATTTCAAAATTGCCGCCCAGGCCTAAGCCGATAATACAGGGCGGACAGGGATTGCCGCCGGCTTTGCGCACGGTGTCAATCACAAAATTGATGACGCCCTCTTTGCCGGCCAGAGGCTTAAGCATAGCCAGAGCGCTCATGTTTTCCGAGCCGCCGCCCTTAGGCGCCAGCGTGATCTTCAGCTTATCGCCGGGGACGAGCTTCAGGTGAACTACCGGCGGCCCGTTGGTTTTGGAGTTGCTGCGGTCTTCCAGCGGATCGCGAGCCACCGAAAGGCGCAGATAGCCTCTGGTATAACCTAAGGTCGTCGCCTCCTCCAGAACCTCGTAAATATCCCATTGGCTCATATCGACGGATGTGCCTATCTCCACGAAATAGACGGCCACGCCCGTATCCTGACAGATGGGAACCCGCTCCTGACGGGCGATATCGGCATTTTTTACCAGATTCACCAGAATGGATTTGCCTATCGGAGACTCTTCTCTCTCCCCCGCTCTTTTGATCGCCCGATAGACGTCGTCAGGCAGATCGACCGCCGCCTTAAAGCATAAGTCGGCCACCTTTTCCACTATAACCTCTCGGGGAATAATCCGCATGCTCATAACCCTTCCTTTTCAATCCTTGTATCTGCGTCCCTTATTATAGGAGGTCAGCTCCTGCCACTCCTTTTCATTATCGTGCTTGTCTAATATTTCAAACTCCACCGGCGGCATTTCCAAAGCCTTTTCGATAGGCAGGAACTCCTCGCCGACGATGCCTATCAAAAGAAAGGTGTCGCTCAGAGGGTCGTAATGGAACTTCGACAGCAGACGGAAATGCTCGATCAGCCCCGTACTTTTGACATGGCAGCGCTTGCCGGTGCAGTAAAAAGGCTCGCTGTCAAAGAGCACATGATCGCCTTCGCCGGGAGAGACGCTGATATTCCTTCGGATAATCTCCAAAGCCTTATTCTGCACGTCTTCAATATTGATATCGGGCCTTTTTTCAAACTTAATGACAAAGCCGTGCTGCAGCTCGGAATGGAGATTGACGGGCTCCAGTCCGTAATCCTCCAATAATATTTTGCCCACTATGTCTTCAGCGGTATGGGCCATGAGGCGGAATTTCAAGGTCGAATAAGCCTCGTCGCGCAACGAAGCGGGCGTCGGTCCGAAAAGCGTGGGACGGCAGACGCTGACATACTCGCCTATGGAAAAGAGAATCTGAGCGTTATATTCCAGATGCGGGTAGATTAAATCAAAATGCTCGACGACGATACGCCGCTTATCGTGGATGATCTCGTTGATGGTTTCGACGATCTCCTGAATCTGATGGAAGGCCATTTCATAGCGTATATCCATATGGAAGGTATGGCCGCAGAACTGATCGTCGGGATCGAAATCGAAGGCCCGCGAGGACATCATATTGATGCCGTCGTCGTCATTGGTCAGCTCCAGCCCCGGGAATAAACCCTTAATCAAGGTCGATTTGCCCGAGCCCTCCGCTCCGATGACGCCGATAAGGCGGTCGGTAGCCTTCAGATACATCTGCCCCAGCTGAGCAGCCAGACCGTACAGGCGCAGACGGCCGCGGGGAGCAAAATAAACGGCCTTCTTCAAAAGATCGCCCTTAAAAATTGCCGGCATAAATAACCTCCCGAATTCTTTATTATCAGTAAGTTTAGCAAAAACAGGCTTTCAGCATACATGTATTGCACAGGTTTTGTTTTGCTCTGAAGCGAGCGTCGTGAGCGAAGCGCAGTCGCGGAGCGAAGTGCAAAACAAAACCGGCATAACAAAAACACGCAAAACATGCTTTACAGATTCTTCGCTGCGCTCAGAATGACAAGGGAACATTCAAAAGCATAATGCTGCAAACATGTTTGCTTCACTGTCGGTAAGCTAAGTAAAAACAGGCTTTCAGCATACATGTATTGCACAGGTTTTGTTTTGCTCTAAAGCGAGCGTCCGAGCCAAATGCAGCCGCGGAGCGAAGTGCAAAACCAGCATAGCGAAAACATGTAACACATGCTTTACAGATTCTTCGCTGCGCTCACAGCGGCTGAAAAACAGCAAAAAGGGCCAGACGGAAATATCTGACCCTTATGTTAAAGCACTAAATATCCAGGCTAATAGTGAGCAGCGGCGCGTGCTGCTGAGCGCCGTAAACGTCGGTATCGCCGGGAGAGCCGGACTTGCGGGTGCGGCTCATGCCGATCTTGACGGCCTTGGCCGGCGGGAAATAGAGAACTTTCTCAATGGCCTTGGGCTCGATCTTATAGGCCTTAGCTATGACCTCGGCGTTTAAAAGGTTCTCTCTCTGCACCTTCTCAAAGACTTCTCTGTCCTTAAAGATAATGTCCAGAGTAAGCTTAAAAGGACTGGAATTCTTGCTGCGGATAACCTGAGCGACTTCAGGCAAAGTTTTCATGGCTTTTCTCCTCTCATGCCTCTCTATTCGGCCTTTACAACCTTGGCGCCGTCGATATCAAAGACCTCGCTGCTGAAAAGCTCCGTAGGATCGTCCACATCCAGCAGATGATAGAGACAGAACTCGTAGCAGGCTCCCATGGGCGTATCCGAGGGAGAGAACGGGAAGGCCAGGTTTCCGGCTGTTGAGATGCGCCCTTCATAGCCGTAATGGAGGAAGGTCGAACGCGTAATCGAGCAGACGGTGTTGGCCTGCTCCTGAGTTTCGGCCAGAACTTCCATAACTATGCCCAGCTCATGAGGAAGAGCGTTGTCGCCATGCTCCAGATCTCCCATAACTCCGTTCTTGCCGTAAATATGGAAGAATACCTGACTCTTGCCTTCGGCATGCTCGCGCTCCAAAAGATGCTCGACACGGTCCTTGACCTGCTGGCAGACGGTATCGATATTACTGATCAGAATTGGATCGTGCGTGCCGCATACGGAAATGGTGCGGTAGCCGACGCAGCGGGAACCCTCCAGCTTGACCTGATACTTGGGAGTGGGAACGAACTTGGTGCCGCGCACCTCCACGCGTCCGTCGCCCAGCTCGGTGAAGCTGACGTCGGTCAGATCCAGGCTGCCGCCGGGGCCGGGCAGATGGAAGGGATCGCTCTTTTCATAAAGCGTATGGGCTGCCGTAGACTGAGCCGTAAACTTGCGCTCCGGACTGAGAGCCTGCAGAATGAAAGAGTCCTCTTTCAAAATACCGATAACCGAATCGGAGCCGGAACCGGGAGTGGCTGCAATAGCCGCGCACTCGAGAATTTTGCCTAAATGGGTCGCCAAAGCTCTGTCGTAGCCTTCGGCGATAGGACGGGCCGAGAAGCAGGAGGGATCGTAGCAGCGGCCGCCCAGGATAACCTCGCAGCCTTTGTCAATCATCTTCTGCAGAGGCTCGGGGCCCATCTGAGCCACGATATGGGGACATTCGCGGATCTCTTTTTCGGTGGGAACGGGCTGATCGTCCAAAGGAATCAGATCGCCGTTCTTCATGCCTTTGACTACCGCCTCCACATCGACGTCGGCGTAAACCACGCCCATGCGGAACTTTAAGTTCTCTTCGGCGGCAATCTCTTCAATAATGGCGCGGCACCAATCGACATGGGGACGCGCGCCGGAGCCGCCGGCGGTGCCGATGACGATGGGAATGCCCTTCTTGACGCCGTTGACCAGCATGGCCCGCAGATCGGACTTGACGCCCAGACGGTCGGTGAAGGCCTTGCCCGCGCCCAGATAGTAGGGGCCGGGGTCGGTCGAACCGGCGTCGACGGCGATCAAATCAGGATTCTCTTCAATGCCGCGCTGAAAAGACTCGGCGGGGAAACCGTAGCCCAGAATGGCGGTCGGCGATAAAATTTTGTACTCTTTCTTTGCCATAATTCAGCACCTCAATTACTTACGGCGGTTAAGCAGAGCGATAATGCGCTCGATCTCGTTGCGGACGATCATGTAGCCCTCGTCGAAGCCCATGCCGGGTTTAGCCAGCAGACGCTCGGAGCGCACGCCCATAGCCACGTGGACGCAGGCCTTGGCCGAAAGGTCGGTCTCGTTGCAGGTGCCGCCCTGGTAGGCTTCCATGCCGTGCTTCTTGCAGTAGAGGACCGCTTCCGCCGTATTGTGCAGACTGCCCAGATCGGGGGTCTTGATCTGCACCATATGGCAGGACTTAGCTTCCGTGAAGGCCACCACGTCCTCATAGGTGTTGCACCACTCGTCGGCCACGATCTTAGTGCCGACGCCCTGACGGTCCAGCTCATGCTTCAAAGCGGCCATGCTGGCGATCTGCGCCTCTCTCTCGCCCACGTCCATGGGGCCTTCAATGTAGAGGCGGAAAGGCTTGGCGGCCTCTTCCAAAGTACCCAGATAAGCGGCCATCTTGACGGGATCGTTATTGAAGATGATGCCGATGGTTCCGTAAACGTCGATATGCAGATCGGGGCGGTAGCTCTCCGAGGTGCGCAGGGTCTGCACGCGCTTGGACAGCCATTTGACGTACTCGAGCAGAATCTCGCCGTCACGGCCCAGCTTGGTTTCCACGTTGTTGATCAGAGCGTGAGGCAGAACGTCGGCGCCCTTGAGAATCATCTTATCGACGCTGGTATAGCGGTCGTCGCCGGACTGGGCAAAGATGGGCACCCGCTCAGCCACCAAGGGCAGACCGTATTCCTGAGCGATTACCTCGACCATCATCTTCTTCTGCGAACGGGCCACGGCGTCCAGAATAGCGCCGGACAGACCGTAGCGCACCGCCGTATGCAGACGCTTGCCCTCGACCTCCATACGGTCGAACTCGGCGGCCAGCTCTCTGAAAGAGGTAAGTTCGCGGCCAATCAGCTTAGGAACGATATGCTTCTGCATAAAGGGAATGTAATTTTCCGCCAAAAAGAGCGGATCGCGTCCGCCGGCTCCGGAATACTGCACAGCCGCGCAGTCGCCGGCAGCGACCTGACCGTCCTCTAAAACCAGCATGACCGATATTGATTCGCCTGCCTGGCGGATACTTTTAAAGCCCGGCGTAGCCGTCCCGCCCAAATAGACAAAACCGTCGTGGCCCGCGCCGTTTTTAATGGCTCTCTGATCGTCAAAGAAAAAACCGGTACGTCCCGCGGATAAACATACGTCTGCAATACGCATAAAAAACTCCTGTGTTGCTCGGGCCCCGAAGCGCCGACGGCGCTCAGAAGGTCCTTTATATTAAACTTTCTTATAATTCTTAGCGGCGGCAGCCGACCAAGCGTCCTTTGCTGACCGCATAAATATCGTCTATGAGCATATGGTAAGAGGGCTTGCGTCCCTCGCTTACGCCGCGCTCCTCCACGCAGCGGCGGTGGAACTCTCTGACCTCGTCAGTGGCCGGCGTTCCCGCCCAGTCCAGAATGCGCACCGCTCCCGAAGAGTCGCGCACCGGCATGAGCTTGCCCTTGTTGAAGCGCGAAGGCGCAAAGGGCACGTCCAATACTCCGGAAGCGAAAGCTCTGACGCAGGCCTTGGCAAAATCGCCCTCGCCCAGTTCAAAGACTCTGTCCAAAATGCAGCGCACTTCTTTTTTGATGAGCTCAACTTCGTTCTGCAGGCTGTCCTCGCGCAGCAGATGCTGCTCGGCCAGCATATTGACGATCTGTTTAGTGGCCTTGATGCCCTGGAGGTTGGCCTCGGCGGTAGGAATGCCCCTGGCCTCGTGAGGCGTCTTGACAATGACCTTGGTGGCCTTGGCCAGAGCCGCGATAGCGCCGCCCCAGGAGATGACCGCAAAGGCCTTGGCCTCGTCTTCGGGGAAGCCGCCCATCCACTGGTGGAGAACCGTGGTGAGCTGATAGTTTTCAAAGCCGAATTTCCGGAAATATTCGTCGCAGAGCTCGCGCAGCGAGATGACCGCCGCTACATCCTGAACAAGATTGCCCAGCTGTCCGTAACCGACGGTGACGCAGCGCACGCCCTGCTCCAGAGCCAGAAGTCCCTCCAGAATGGCCACCGACGTAGAAACGCAGGGAGGCACCAGAGAACCGGTCAGAGGGCCGAAAGGCTCGCGGTTGATGCGGATGCCCTTTGATTCATAGTAGCCGCACAGCCTGTCCACATACTGCCAGGTCTTGACCGAAAGCTCCAGAGGCGCCTTTTTGGCATAAGGAATATTGTAAGAGATGCCTCCGCCCTCAAAGGAGGTAAAGCCGGCGGCCAAAGTGATCTCAGCCAGCAGGCGGGCGTCGGGAGTGCCGTGGCGCACCTGCAGAGGACGGCTGACGGCCTCCACCACCCGGCGGCATTCTTTCACGCCGTGATTTACGGCGGGGAAACCGTTGAGCAGCGACTTGCCGGCGGCGACAGAGCGCTCAATGCCCTTCTGCGCTTCTTCATAATGATTTAAGCGCGTATAGGCGTCGATAGTAGTGGGCAGAAGATCGGCCTCGGCCGCCAGCTTCTGCAAAAGCTCAATATGCTCGTCCACCAGAGCCACGCCGGCGCGGGGCTGGACCAAGACCCGTCCCTCTTCGGCAGCCTTTTTCAGAGCTTCAGTGAATTTCTTATCGTCGCTTATAGTGCGGTGATAGGCGACGGCTTCGTCCAAATCCACATCTGAGCCCGTAGGCCAGGTTTTCAATACTTCTTCGCGCTCGGCGAAAAAATCGGCGTCAGATATATAAGCCTTACCGTAAGCTGCTGTCATATATTTTTCCGTCTGTGAGCGCGAACAGCTCGCCCCAAAAAAACGGATGCCCTCCTAACTCTTTCAAATAATCTGCGTTTTTTCATTAAGCTTAAATTATACATCCCGACAGCTGCAGGACGCGCCGCTGCGGGAAGAACTGCGTCCGATATTTTCAACGCCGGGAATTACCGTCTCATTCTCGCTGTATTCCAGGCCGTCCAGGGCGGTCTGAACCGCCAGCAGCGGATAATTGTCCGCCAAATTGCCCAGCAGCGGGAAAATGTAATCCTTGTCGCGGGCGTATCTGAACCTCTCCGGAACCAGCAGAAAATTATCGGCGGTATTGCCACGCTTTAAAATATCGGGGATCTGAAAATTATGCAAACGGGACAGAAAACCGCCCGAACCGATAACCGTTCTTATCTCCCGCAGGTCCTTGCCTTCCTGCACAAAGGCTTCGCCGACGGCGGTAAATACGCGGCGCAGCTTCCCGGCGTGACGGCGCAGAGCCTCTCCCGAACAAGCGCCGGCCAATGCCAAATCATAAGATTTTTCCGTTTCGGAAACGCCTATATGCGAGGTATCCCTATCGACTTTTTCCACAAATTCTGCCATACCGGGAATTTCCGCCAGATAAGGAGCGGCCTTGAAAGTGGAAAGCGCGGAAACCCTCATGCCCAAATCGCCTTCCACGGTGCGCTTGACCTCAGGCTCGGGCAGACCTCGGAACATGACATTTTCTATAGACTTGACCGGCTGGCAGCATGAATAAACGTCGGTAGTGGCCCCGCCCATATCGATGAGCATAAATTCTCCCATTTCCGGACGCTTTAAATAGATAGCTTCAACCAGGCGCAGCACCGCATAAGGCGTAGGGTTGGGATTATGGCCGATTTCCTTTACAACCGTATCCAGACCGCGCCCCTTGACAATGCGGTCCAAAAAGATACTGCGGATAATTTCCCGGGCCTTGACGGTATCGGTGCGGTCGACTTCCGGCATGATATTGTCGGCGATATGGACCTCAAAGCCCTTGGCGGCAAACATCTCCTCGATCTCTTCGGCCATGACGCTGTTGCCGGCGTATACCAGAACCGATCTCTGAGCCAAGACCGAGCTTTTGCTCAGCATTTTGCCGTTATGGCGCACATAAACCTCGTTGCCGCCTTCCGTACCGCCTGCCAAAAGAATAATATCGGGAGGGTTGGCTTCCAGAGCCGCCACATCGCGTCTGGTCAGCTTATAGGCGTAAACTCGGTCTATGCGGCCGCCCGCCGACAGAGCCGTAAGCTTGGCCGCCTTAAGGGTCAAGGCCGGAACAATGCCCAAAGCGGCAATATTGAGTCCGCCCTTAGCCGAAGAAGAAAAATAGACGGGTATATCGGCAAAGGAAGCTTCCGTTTCAGAAAAAGGCTCTCCGCTGCGCCGGCAAAGTTCCTCTAAGGAAGCCATAACCTGACGGTAGCCGTCGGGAAGGTAATTCACCGTGGTCGGCACAACTGCGCGCGCAGCCAGTCTAAAGGCCTTATCTCCCTCCTGCCAGCCGAAAACCGCTCCTTTTGTATAGGTTGATCCGATATCTATAGAAATTACGTGCGGCAAACCTGCTCTCGCTCCTGACAATTATTAAGCGTAAAAAAATAATTGACTCAAATGCCGTACATTCGAGTCTGAATTATTATTCGCCGAAGCGTTCCTTTATATCGGCATAGAGAAGCTTAATAACTTCGTTTAAATCTGATTCGGGAGTAAAGACCCTGTCATAGCCCATCTTTTTAAACTTAGCTTCGGTCTGAGCGTAATCTACTTTGCCGATAACCAGATTTCCGCCCACATAAAGCAGAATATCGTCGATGCCGCGCTCAATGCAGCGCTCGCGCAGTCCCTCGCAGTCCAGCTCGCCCTGACCGTAAAGAGAAGATACCAATATCGCCTTGGCGTTGGTTTCTATGGCGGCGTCAATATATTCATCCTGGGAAACCATTACGCCCAGATTGACCACATTGAAGCCTGCCTCGCTGAAAACCCGGTACAGAATGGCGTTGCCTACCGCATGACAGTCAGAACCGATGACTCCCAAAACGATCGTAGGTCCTGAAACGTTTTCCGTGGACATGTTTTATTCCGTCCTTCATCCTTCAACTAAAATTAAATCCGAAATGCAAAGATTCAACCCTTAAAAAAAAGCGTCCTGCTTTTTTGCCGTCAATTGGCCGGGCTTTGGCCGCCCTTATCGCGGCGCTTGCCGCGCAGACCGTCTAAATATGCGTCCCAGCCCGACCAGATATAAAGCAGAAGCGCCACCGCTCCCCAATATACTGAGCAGCTGAAATAATGGTTCATCCCCCAAAGGCAGTGAGCCGCGGCCGGAGGCGCATCCTGCAGTTCCGGCGCCAGAGCCAGCAGCGCGCCCTTAATAAAATAATAGCCGAATAAAGCGATAAAAGCCGTGAAAAGCACAATAAAACCGGCGGCCTTGCCGAAACGCCGATTCATCATCTGTCCGGCCCCGGGATAAATAAAGAGGGAAAAGCCCGCCGCCATCATCGGAGAGACATTCTTCTTCCTGTTCCCCAGCAGAGAGGAAATATCCAAGCCCTTGGATTTGGCATCGATATCGGTATACCTGAAATTATCGGCTCCCTTTATGCTCTGTCTGTCGTTTATTTCGGTTTCTTCGTTCAAAGCGGATTTTCCATTCCTATACGGCTGAAGCGGCAAAACTTGTTCTGCCGCAGCTATAAGAATTTACTGAAAAAGACCTCTTACCCTGCTTTCAACCCGCATAAGCCCGTAAAAAATCCCCGGGGCCTTTCGCAGGCGAACCAAACGTCTTTAAGTTAAACAAAAACAAGCTTTCAGCATACATGTACCGCACAGGTTTTGTTTTGCTCTGAAGCGAGCGTCCGAGCGAGCGCAGTCGCGGAGCGAAGTGCAAAACAAAACCGGCATATCGAAAACATGCAGAACATGTTACAAAGATTCCTCGCCGCGCTCAGGAAGGCTCAGACAAAAAAAAAGCCTGCTCGGGCGAACCCGGCAGGCCGGTGAGACGGCGTTTACTTTATCATCAAACCGTTTAAAAGTATGTCAATATACATTTTAATCTCCGGTTCGCCTATCTTATGACTGCCGTATAGCTGCTCCATAACTATGACGTGACGCATAATTTTGGATAAGCGCACCGAATTGACGGCGCGGATTTCGCCGGATTTAATTTTTTCATCCAAAAACTTATTCAGATTTGACGATTCGGCATTGTTGAACTGCTTGAGAGTATCCGATATGACCGGATAAATCGAAGCGGCCCTGGTAATGGTAAGAATTAGATCCCGATCCTTCTCAATCTTATCGTTGAAGCGATTCAAAATCCGCAGCAGTCCCTCCTCGACCGGCAGCTTCAAAACATCGCTCTCAAGCTCGTCGTTAGCTTCGCTTTTGAAGCGTTTGATGACGTTTAAAAGCAGATCTTCCTTGGAACTGTAGTAATGATACAGCAGCCCGGGAGAGACGCCGGCTGCCTTGGCGATATCCTTTGTGGTAGTGCCCTCCAGACCGTGCTTGGCAAATAAGCTGACCGCAATATCCAAAAGCTGTTCTCTGCGTTCGTCGTGACGGTTATTCAGCGCTTTGCTGTCATCCTCTGAAAGATTCGACATAATTTTTCTCCTGTTCACTTAAACACGCACTGATGCTTACAACACATAACCGGAAGAAAGCAATGCCTGCAGAGGCAGGAAAGCCGACAGGCTTCGCTCCGCCGCCGCAGACTCATCAAATCACATTTCTACGTCGCCGCCGGAGCTTTCATCGGCTTTAACCGGGAGCTCCTCATCGGGATAGCCGACCTGAACCTTAAGCTCCGGGAAGGAGGGGATATTATCGTCCTTTACGGGATCAATGAGCTTAGCGCCGCCGTTTTCCGCAGCTTCGTCTCTTTTGACGTCGACATACCAGGCGTCCAGATCCGTTTTGAGATCGGAGACGTCGATGGGACCGACAGGAGGCGCCGGATAAGCGCCTGAGGTAGCCAGAGCCCAGTCGATATTGGCGCCCAGATAGCTGTACATGGCCGTGGCCACGCCACGCTTGGCCGCGACCAGGGTCGA
Source organism: bacterium (assembly GCA_017458675.1). Taxonomy (GTDB): domain Bacteria; phylum Vulcanimicrobiota; class Xenobia; order Xenobiales; family Xenobiaceae; genus RGIG3641. The sequence continues at coordinate 2,174 of JAFTAM010000187.1, read as the reverse complement.
CTGAGCGTCCAGAAGCTCGGTCGTCGTCGAAAGACCTGCGCCGTAGCGGATCTCCGCTACCCGGTAGGCCTCTTCGGACTGCTCCAGAGTTATCTTGGCCTGCTCCAGACGCTGCCAGCGGCTGTCCAGATTGTAGTAGCACTGCTCAACGTCCAGACGCACGCCGCGCTTGGCGCTTTCCAGATTGGCGTCAATCTGCTCCAGAGCCGCTTCCAGCTGCTTGCTCTGCGCCTTTTCGGTTCCGGCGTCATAAATGGGCACGGCAAACACGATGCTGGTTACCCAGGTAGTACCGGAGGCCATAGAACTGGAGCGCGTATTAGAGACCTCGCTGTTTAAAGCCAGGGTCGGATTGCGGCTGTTGCGGGAGACCTCCAAACGGGCTCTGGCCGCTTCTTCAGCCCAGCGCAGAGCCTGCACTTCGGGGCGGCGGACATAGGCTTCTTCTACAGACTGCCGCAGGTTGTAATTCTTGACGGCATCCTTGGGAATTTTATTCCGATCGGGTATAACCAAATTAAATTCAGCGTCTGCGGGCAGTCCCATCTCGCTGCAAAGAGCGGCGCGGGCCAGACGCAGAGCGTTTTTGGCTTCGATTAAAGTTACGTCGGCAGAGGCCTTGGCGGCCTGCATGGTCAGAACGTCAAAATGAGCGACCATGCCGCCGGCTTCCAAATCCTGAGCCTGCTTTAAGGAAGCCTCGCGCAGGCTGAGCTGCTCCATGGCGATAACCACGGCTTCTTTAGCCAAGAGCACGTTAAGATACCGGTTGGCGGCAGAGGCCCATTTGGCTTCCAGAGCCTGGCGGTACTGTTCCAGAGCCATATATTCGTTCATCTGAGAGGCCAGCACCGAATAGTGGAGGCGGCCGAAGGTCGATATCACCTGAGTCAAGGATAAGCCCAGCGAATAGTTGTGCTGGTGGCCTATGACGATAGTCTGTTCGCCCATACTGGCTTTGGCTTCAGGTACGGTAAAAATATAGCCGGCAGTAAAATCTACCTTAGGGCTTCCCGCCGTGTAGGCCTCTTCGGTGCCGCCCTTGGCCTGCTCGTAGGCGGCTCGGGCCGCCCGCAGCTCCGGCGAGTTCTTTACGGCAATGTCTATAGCCTGATGCATCGTATATGTCGGCGCGTTCGGATTATCGGCAAGTTCGTCAGGAAGCAGCGGCGAGGGAGAATCCTCAGCAGAGGATGCCGCCGCAGCCGAAGGTTCGGGAACAGCCTTAGGCGTATAAGGCAGACCGGTTGAAGCCGCCGAAGCTTCCGGGGTATTCATATCCTGCCGTTCAGAAGCATCTGAAGAGCCGCCGTCTGCGGAAGCGGACGCCGCCGCTGCCGGGGCGGATTTATCGGCAGACACAGCCGTAATGACGGTCCGGGGCTTTTCAGACGCCGGCTCCGCCCAGACTGATTCCGCTCCGATAAAGGCCATTCCCAACGACAGAGCTATCGCCGACATAAACCAGCGCTTATTTATATAAGAATTACCTGTATTCATATTAGCGATTCCCCCTGTCTTCAGAATCGGCAATGACCTTGCCTCTGCGGATTTCCTCTATATCGCGTCCGTCAGTCCTGTTCAAACTGCCGTCCGCTTCGGCGGAACCGCCGTGAGAGCCGCCCGAGCCGGGCTTGGGACCTTTGGCCTTCTCCTTTTTGCCGATTAAGCGGTAGAAGCGGGCCATAATGCCGTCAAAGGTGATGTAGGCGGTCGGAACGATAAAGAGAGTCAGGAAGGTAGAAGTGGACAGACCGCCGATAACGGCGACGCCCATAGCCGAACGGGCTTCACTGCCTTCAGAAAGGGCTAAGGCGATAGGCACTACGCCCATAATGGTGGAGACTGCGGTCATCAGAATCGGGCGCAGACGCAGAGGACCGGCCTTAAGCATGGCATGGTGGGCGTCGAGCCCTTCCTCTTCGCGGAGCTGGTTGGCGAATTCTACCAGCAGAATACCGTTCTTAGTTACGATACCCACCAGCATGATGATGCCGATTAGAGCGAAAATGCTCAGGTTTTCATGACAAATCAGCAAGGCTACGAATACGCCTATCATGGCCAGCGGCAGGGTCATCATAATAGTGAAGGGGTGGATATAGGATTCAAACTGAGCCGCCAGCACCAGATAGACAATAATAATGGAGCTGAAGATAGCAAACAGCATATAGCCC
>JAFTAM010000186.1 GCA_017458675.1 bacterium | reverse complement strand
CCAGAGTTTTGCCGCTGGCTTCCTTCAGATTCCCCGTCGCCGGGGACACCCTTGCCTTTGGCTGTATCCTTCCCACTGCCGGGCGGATTAGGGACTTGCACCCATTAGAACGTGCGCTCGCTGGGCGCACCAAAAAAAAAGCGCCGCCGAAGCAGCGCTTTAAATTCAGCTCAATTTATATTGAAGCTGCGGTTTTCAGCCTAGGCTAAGCCCATGCTGCTGACCATGGACATCATTGAGGACATATCGCCCTGCTTAGCCAGGTTCTCATACTGGGAGGAGTAGTTCTTCACTACGGAATTGACGTCGCTGTCGGACATATTGGGGAAGCTGCTCTTGACGTAATTCTTCATCATCTTCTCGAAGTCCATAGAACCGTCGGAATTCATGCTGCTTCCCAAAGAGTTCATCATGGCGTCCATCTGATCATAGTAATTGCTGTAGTAGCTCAGCAAGTTGCTGACGCTCTCCGAGCTCAGGCCCAAGCCCTCAAAATACTTGCCGGCAGCAGCCAGAACGCCGGACTTGGCATTGCTGCTGTCGCCGCCTATCGAGCTGGCCAGAGACTCTACCATCGAATTGGCGCTGCTGGTCAGAGAGCTGAGCATATCGCCGCCCAAAGTTCCCACGGAACCCATGGAAGCCAGACTTGAACTGCCCAGGGAGCCGGCCAGATTGCTGACGTCGCCTAAATTTCCGTAAATAGACTGAATTGACGAATAGTCAATATTTCCTAAACCTAAAGAATTGATCATAATAACTCCCTCATTTCTGTACGGTAATTGTTTATTTATTACCGCAGAATTACCAAAAGTAAAGGCTCGTTAACAAAAAAAAGCGCGGTCAAAAAACCGCGCTTTGAAAACAAGGTTATGACTTCCTCTTCTTAAATCTTCCGGCTGACTCCTCGCAAGCGAATTTCGAAAACCGCGGAATAAACTTACTGTCTGAAGCTGCCGACCACGCCGGACATCAGCGAATTGAGCTCGGGCTTATTGGAAAGCTCAGAGTACTGATCCATGTAGTTACCCACCACCGGACCGGCTTCTTCTCCCATTCCCAGACCGGAGAAATAGGTGCTGAGCGAATTGGCGGACATATTCATTACCGTAGGCGCCTCGTCGCTGCCCACCGAGCGCACGGCCGAGGGAGCCGCGGACATAGACATCGAGCCGGTTTCCGAAGCGGAGCTGCCGCAGATGGAATTGACCACATTGTCGCGCAGAGAGACTGAGCTGCCCGACTGGCTCATGGCCATCATATCGCTCACCGAGGAACCGCCGGCCGCAGCCGCGGTTACCGATTCGCTGTTTTCCGCCTGGCCGACCAGGGGTACGACGGGCACGCCGGCGGCCATGCCGGTGTTCAGCGTGTTCATAACGCCGCTGCTGTACAAGCCCTGCAGAGAATTCATATCCTGCGCCTGATTGACGCCGGCCTGAACCTGATTCTGATAATGATGATTATTGATATGTAAATTAGGATTTATACCGTTAATACTCATAACGCAAAGCCTCACAAATATTCTTATCTAAGAATTACCGCAAAAGCTCCGAAAGTAAATAGCATTTTGAGCAAAAAATCAAATTTTAAACCTCTATGCCGCTGAGCTGCCTGGTCTGGCCTATGCCCTCCACCATCTCCGAAAGAGCGGCGGAAAGCTCTTCGTTGCTGGTCTCATTCAGGTTGTATAAAACGGCTATGGAGTGATCCAGCTTTTCGAAGCCGGACTCCAGAGCCTCGCGGGACATAATCAGCACCTCGGTGTTGGCGCCGCCTCCCTCAAAATAGCTCTCCGGAAGCCTGGCGTAAATGGCTTTCAGCTGCTCGACCTCGGCGGAGAGCTGAGCCAGATTCTCATAGAGAGCCTCGCTGGCGTCGTTGCCGTCGAACATTTCCTCTATGCAGTACATAATGTTCTGAATTGAGCCGGGGAGCTCATTTTCACTGCACTCTATGGCTTCGTCAAAATTGTTTTCGGGGATGCGGGCCTTGCACTTGGGACAGACCGGCACATAGGAATCGAAGTGCATGCCGCACATGACGCAGTTCCAGCCCATGGGGATCTTGACTTCTCCCCTGACCGCCGCGCTGCCGCCGAGCTTGTAATGCTCCATAAAGACGTTGCTGGCGTTTTTGAAAGCTTCCAGGCATTCGGGCAGGCTCTCCAGGTTCTGCTCTTCGCAGGAACGCATCAGGTTGTCCAGAGCCTCGTAATAGATTTCCAAATCGCCGGGGAGTTCGTTGCAGGAGGTCATTTTGTCGAAAGAATCACGGACCAGCTCTAAGCTGTCCACCAAGAATTCCCAATCTCTGCGCCCTTCGACAACGGCGTATCCTGCCTTTAAAATAGTGTCTATATTCTTATGCTCCGAGAGCTTAGGCTTGGAATTTCTGATATCGGTGAATTTATCCAGATAGCCTTCGGTTTCGCGCAGCTGCTCTACCAAAGCCGTCAGATCGCGCACGGCCCCCTCGTAATCGTTGTCGCGCATATCGCACATAATCGAGGAGAGAACTCCGCCCATGCCCTCAAAGCCGGTAAAGATATGGGCCAGCAGAACCAGTTCCTCTTCTGTGCAGTCATAATGCTTAATGCTGGATTTAAAGCCAAGAGCAAATGCCGATATAATTATGTCGCAGCTTTGGAAATCCTTAAATAAGTCCCTCAAAGAGCCTTTATCGGTTATATTTTGATTAACATGTTCTATAAAGACCTTTAAATGGGGCAATAATTTAGGGAAGGGTTCACTAACTTCAATAAGTTTATCGGTCATACAACCTCCGGCTCCTCATGTACAAAATACAGAACAAAACTCTTTCTCTATTTTTTACTGCTGCGGTATTTCTGGGCCAAGCCGCCTACGCTGCGCATCTCCTCCACGGCGTCGGCCAGCACTTCTAAAGCGCACTGCAGATGGAATTTGTCTACGGGAGGCTCAAAGCCGTCCAGCAGCTCTACAGCCTTGGCAAACTTGCCGATGCTCGAATGGGCCAAATCCATAACGCCGTCTACATTTTCCCGCTGTTCCGGCGTCATTTTCAGCTTGGTGGAGGACATTTTATTGACCTTGGAAATAGAATCGGCCACCCTCCGGCGCAGCTCGCCCACCGCCCGCTTGAAGGGACGGAACATTTTGGGATCGTCGGGGAGCTCCTTGGATACGTTGAATATGCGCTGGATGTAGTCCGGCATACCCTCGGCGGAAATTTCGCCGTTCTCATTTTTGGAGGAGCCGCCGGAAACCTCAAAGGCTTCGGGCATGCGCGCTCCGCAGGCAAAGCATTTGCTGCTGCCCTTTACCATGTTTTTGCCGCAGTACGGACATAAAGTTGAAGACGTCTCCTCCTTGTCCACCTGGCTGTCGTCAAAATTGACCAGCGCTTCGCCGCTCTCCTTCAGTTCGTTCAGCACCTCCGGCAGAGCCTCCAAATCGCGGTTGTTCATGACCTCTACCAGACGCTCCAGGGCCCGATCGTGCCGGGTAAATTCTTCAGGCAGTCCCTCGCCGGTAATAATTTCGTTCCACTGGGGGATCAGAGCCTCCAGACGGGCGCCCAGAGCCTCCCATTCCGCTCCTTCGGTTTCCAGAACAAAATTGCCGGCTCTCAGCAGAGAGTCGACCACCGGCACGTCCGAATACAAATGCCTGTCGGCGATAGCCGCCTTGAGGTCCATATTCAGCTCCTCGAGATCCTTCAAATTGTCGTAGATCTTCTTTACGCAGGCTATGGCCGCCGCCGAAGCGTCCATGCCCAGAGCGGTCTCCAGCTTGGACATTTCGCTGCTGAGCTTGCTGAATATCAAAATAATTTCGTCGATAGCCTCGTTCTGCTCTTTAGGAAGCTCCTTCAGACGCACCACTTCCATAAAGTTGGCCAGCATAGTGCCTAAAGCCACGTCGCACTGATGAAATTCAAAGGCCGTACAATTCAAGCTGACGCCGCCGTCTACGCACTCGGACATAATTTTGACGAGCTGCTTGAAGGCCGGGGCGATACGCGGAAAACTATCATCTAAAACGGGAAACTTTGCCATATTTTACTATTTTTAACCTTTTATAAAATCTTCCTTTATATCCGTTCCATTTTGCTTAAAGCTTTGCGCCGGCGCTCCCTCTTCCGCCCGGCATGAAGCCGCCTCCAATCCGCTCCGGCAAACTCTGCGGCGACGCGGCCCTAGTCTGCCGCCGCTTTTTCCCCGCCGCGCCGGGCGGCTCCGGGCCGCTTAAACGCCGAATATTTATATAATATGCAAATAGATGTTAACAAAACGGGGATTTTCTTTATCAGCCGTTTTTACTATAATTATAATAATTATAAATGCGCTTTTCTGTAACTGATAAAGCGAACCTTGAGGGAGAGAATATTCTGCGATATGATGATATCATCCATAGCTCCTAACACTTATATTCAGTCGGCCGCTCCCGTGACGGCCCCGGCCGCCTCTCAGCCCAAAGCCGCCGCTGAGCAGAGCGCTCAGCCGCAGATAACCGACACGCTAAGTCAGACTCAAGGCGAAGCTCCTCAGATAGCCAGCCGCTCTATGCTGCAGGCCCTGACGCAGCCCTCCGTCGGCGCGAAGGCTGAAGGTCTGAGCCAGAGCGCCGCGGCCGCCGAAGTTGAAGCCGCCGGCGGAGTTATGAGCGACGACGAAGTCGCCGCCGCCTGCAATAAAATCGCCGTTTCCGGCGCTCCCATAGCCGAGCGTACCGAATCGATCATGGAGCTTCTGGCTCCGGCGGTCGAGCGCACCGAAAGTCCCGATCCTACCTGGGAAAAGGCCACTCCCGCTCAGCTTAAGCTCTTTGTCGCCGAAACTCTGGAACATATCGACGGCCTGCGGGCCATCGGCGATCTGCGCGGCCTGGATTTCTCCCATCACGATATGGAAGAGGGCTGCGGCAAGTTCCATCCCCAGGTAGCTCAGTTCCTGGCTCTGCCCGGCCGCAACGACGCCGTAAAATGGGGCATTGCCAAGCATAACGGCGCTCACCATCACGATATCTGGAAAGATCCAAACGCCTCCAAAGAGGATCTGGCCGAAAGCGCCTCCGATATAGTCAACGCCTGGCGCATGGAGCGTCCCGTCTATTCCAAGCCCTCCTGGAGCTGGGAAAAAGTTATGGACGTCATCAACTCGCAGTTTGAAGACAATATTATCAGTTCCGTCCAGCGCGACGCTCTGTATGAAGCTATCCCCTTCCAGATGGAATACGAGCAGAGCCGGGCTTAAGGCGCTGCTTTCAGGAAATGAGGTGATTTTATGCCTTCACTGAGTTTTTTGGCCGCCGGCTATAAAAGCGGAGACCGCATAATCTTTGTTAAAGACTGGGACCCTCATTTTGCCGCCGACGATCCTTTTTATATAGACCCCGTTCCCAAGGACAGCCGGGGAACGGTCGTCAACGTCGGTCCCGATCGGGTTAAGGTCAAGATGGACGACGAAGCGACCTGGCCCAAGCCGATAACTTTAAGAGCCGAAGCCAATATCAGCTTCTGTCCTCCCGAAGACACCGACTACATAAGAAAAGCCCTTTAATATAAAAAAGGGGCTGTGAAAAAACAGTCTTAATAAAAGAGGTCATCTGGATAATCCAGGTGACCCCTTTTTGTGTTAGAAATAATTTAAAATGAAAAACCTAACACAACCATATTTTAATGCCAAGCAAGGATTTTTGCCAGT
>JAFTAM010000185.1 GCA_017458675.1 bacterium | reverse complement strand
GCTACCGCTCAGAATGACAGAGAGTTTGCGCCACCCTGAACCTTTTTCTCTTGCCATCCTGAGACGCCCCCTACCTTGTCATCCTGAGCCGACAGGCGAAGGATCTTTACATCGAACAGGACACAGATTCTTCGCTACCGCTCAGAATGACAGAGAGTTTGCGCCACCCTGAACCTTTTTCTCTTGCCATCCTGAGACGCCCCCTACCTTGTCATCCTGAGCCGACAGGCGAAGGATCTTTACTGCGAACAGGACAGAGATTCTTCGCTGCGCTCTCAATGACACATTAAGAGCCCGCAACAACAAAACTAAGGGCGGCGCAGCTTTTTTACGGTCTCTTTGTATTCCGGAGAAATGCGGTAAGATTCGCAGATCTTCTGAATTGATTTGTTGAAGGTGTTTTTATCCAGACGGCAGGCCCCGGATCGCAGGTAGGCCAGAGTGCGCTCGGGATGCTTGACGGCGGCGGCCGAAACGGCCCAGGCGGCGCCCATGGAAGCATAATACCTCTCAGTGCAGAGAGAATCCAAAACCGCCAGCGCTCTATCTATATATTCGTCAGTCAGAAAATGGCTCAGAAGCATGACTGCCGCCGTCCGCGCTTCAAATTCGGCTTTTGAAGCAAAATAGCGGCTGATAAAGGCGTAAACCTCCGCGCGGCGCTTTTGAGCGATCTTAAAATTCTGGCAAAGAGAGTCGCACACGCTCCAATCGTGGAGCAGCGGAACGGTCTTTCCGAAGTAATCAAGCAAAATCTCTATATCGTCGCGGGCGCAGCCGATAACCAGCGCCTGCAGCATTTCCAGCTCAAAGATATCGGCGGGATTGCCGTCCAAAAATCTGCGGTAATCGCTCTTGGCAATACGCTTGGCCAGAGCGCGCAGATCCTTCATGCGCACTCCCAGAATAGGCTTGGCGTTGGGAATTATGCTCTCATAAAAGCCGGCGTTATGGCCGCCCAAAAGCTGCAGTTCGGCCCTTACTTCCTTAATCAGCTCAGTATCGTACATATGAAACCCGCTTTATACAAAGTTCATCTCCGCAGCCATTTGTTTAAGGCGTCCCCGAGAGCCTTAAAATCCAGGGGCTTGGCGATATGACCGTCCATGCCGGCCTCCGCAGAGGCCTTAATATCGTCCGAAAAAGCGTTGGCAGACATGGCCACAATGGGGACTGCGCCCTTTCCGTCCTCCAGGGCGCGGATAGCCTTAGAGGCCTCTAAGCCGTTCATAACCGGCATCTGAATATCCATAAAGACCAGATCGTAGTATCCCGGAGCAGCCTCTTTGACCATACTGACCGCTTCCTCGCCGTTTTCGGCTCTGTCGATCCTGACCCCGGTCATTTCCAGTATTTCCACTGCAATTTCCGCGTTGAGGTCGTTATCCTCCACCAAAAGAATACGCTTATCGCTCAAGTCCATATCGCTGAAAGCCACATATGGCTTCTGTACCGTTATTCCGCCAATCAGCGCTTCAAAAAGCCGAACGAATTTAGATTTAAACAGAGGCCCGCAGATAATAGCCTCGGCGGCGCTGTCATTTACGGTGTCCACGCACTCGAAGATATCGGCAACGACCAAAACTAAAGGAAGATCCGACTCTATATTTTTCTTCAGAACATCAGCATAATCGGGCTTATCCTTTATCAAAGCATAATCAACCAGCGCCGCTAAACCTTTCCCCGCTGTCAGAGAGGGGGCGGCCCCGTCTTTATCCGAACCGGCCTCAAAGTTTATGCATTTAACGCCCATATTGCCGAGAATGCGCCCGAGCAAATTAAAGAAGCCGCCGTTTCCGCTTACCAGCAGAACCTCCTTGCCAGCAAAGCGGCGATCGCAGTCCTCATCCTGAATCTTTAAATAACAGGTTACGGTAAATGTCGACCCCTTGTTGGGTTCGCTTTCAAGCTCAATATTGCCGCCCATCATGCGGATGAGGTTTCTGGTAATGGACAGTCCCAGGCCTGTTCCCTGAATTTTATTGATTCTGCTGTCCTCGCCCCTGACAAAAGGCTCAAAAACAGTCTTCTGCAGTTCTTCGCTTATGCCCAGGCCGTTGTCCTTAAATACAAATTCATAGCAGGCCAGACCCTTTTTGTCAGTTTCCTTTTCTGTAACGCTGAACTCAATGCAGCCGCCGTCAGGAGTATATTTTATGGCGTTTTCCATCAGATTGGTAAAACACTGCTGAAGCTTTAAAGAATCGCCGATGACATTTTCATGCCGGAGAGCTTTGATATTTACCTTTAATTCGTGGCCGCGAGCCCTGAGGTTCGGATTGGTCATAGTCAGCAAATTGTCAATTAAATCAGGCAGACTAAAGCTCTGACTGCCGAGCTCCGCGCTGCCTGATTCAATTTTGCTCATATCCAATACTTCATTTATCAGCGAAAGCAGATGGGCGCCTGCGGTATTGATCTTCTGCAGGCAGGCGGAAACTCGATCGGCGTCTCCGGAATGGTTCAGCGCTATTGCCGTCATTCCCAGAATTCCGTTCATAGGAGTGCGGATATCGTGGCTCATTTTCGACAGAAATACGCTCTTGGCCTGGCAGGCCGACTCAGCCTGCTTCAAAGCATCCTTAATCAACTGGGACTGACGCAGCTGCTCAAGCTGCCAAGCGGTAGTATCCTGCATGATCAGCAGAACGCCGACCGGAACTCCGTTGGCGTCCCGCTCCGTACAGACAACATTGATCGTACGCCAGCTTTCCTTTCTCCTTTTGATATGGGAAAGCAACGTAAAGCTGTCGCAGCTTCCGGCCAAAGCCGTTTCCAGATTGGCCTTGGCAAGGGTCTTTCTGATATGTTCAGCTTCCTCCGCACAGCTCTGAATACCGGCAAACGATTCAATATAATCAGCATAACCGCCGCTGTTGTCAAAAACCGTAAAATTAGAGCTGCTGAAATTTTCGTAGGTATTTTTCCGCAGATCTATATAAACAAAATTATCTAAAATCTTTTGGGTAGCGTCGGAAATAATGCGGAAGCGCCGATGCGAAATATCTAATTTTCTGCGTTCTTTTATCTCAAAAGCCGCAATAAAGATTATATACGCCGCAAATACCGCGATCAAAACGCCTATAAACTTCCGGGCGGTCCGATTGGTATTGCTTATAAGCATTTCGGCAGCTTCGGAAGGAAACGCCTCCAGCAGAAAATCTCCGTTTATATTCAGCGGCACGATATAGCCGCAGGAACTGCCCTTATCATCCTTAAAGATGAAAGAGGCCTCCCGTCCGTCTTTAACCGCTTCCCGAATGATATTTAAATTGTCGGCGTCAACAACGCTCTTCTTTTCCAAAAATTCAAAGAGATTACCGCCGATTTCGCTGTTGTTGAAGCTGGAAAATACGCTGCCGTCAGAACCGAACCAGACCATAAGAGGTCTGAAGCCGAAATATTTGCTTTCCAGCATTTCCTCCATATGAACCTTGTCGTAAAATCCGACCATAACGCCGATGATTCTGCCGTTGTATGAAACCGGAGCGTATGATCCCAGCTGGATATTGCCGTTAATTCTGGAAACGACGATAGCGACGCCGCTGTTTCCCTTCATGCCGTCGATAAAATAAGGTCTGTCCGAGCAATCAACCGTAGACCCGTCCGCCGTATGATCAATACCTTCAGAATCTATAAAACGTACAAAGTCAAAGCAAAAGTTATCCTCCAGTTCCTGCAAAAGGCTGAGATTGATTTTGTTATCTCTGATAACGGCTCTCCCGTACATATAAGCTACCGTTTTAATAACAGTTAAGTTATCTTCAGCTTTTTCATGGAAATTTACCACTTTCTGCTGAACGGCGTCCCGAAGATAATTTATATTCTGAATTTCGATCCTCTGACGGTTGGCCATATAGAACATCGTCATGAAAATCACTATCAAAACAATAAAAACTACGCCCGAGAGCAGGGATATCAAACGGTATCTGCCGCTGGAATGGTAACTGGAGTTAATATCTTCTGTACGTTTCAAAGTGCACTCCGCTGTTCATACAATAAAAAAGCCCATGCCGGCCCGCTCACTTAAGCAGCGAGCGCAGCATGTTAAGAAGCCCGGCGATCTCTATAGGCTTGGCGATATGGCCGTTCATGCCGGCCTGCAAGGCATGCTGTTTATCTTCCTCAAAGGCGTTGGCCGTCATGGCCACAATGGGAATGGAGGCGACAGCTTCATTGGCAGAGCCGCGGATTTTGGCGGTGGCCTCATAGCCGTTCATGATCGGCATCTGAATATCCATGAGCACTAAATCGTATCTTCCCGGTTCCGCCTTCTCCAGCTTGTCTACGGCTACGCTGCCGTCGTCGGCGATATCAACCTCAAATCCGGCGTCCTTGAGAATTTCCTCGGCGATCTCCTGATTGAGCTCGTTGTCCTCCACCAGAAGAATCCGCTTGCCCTCAAAGGAAAATTCCTCTCCTCCGTCTTTTTTCTCATCCTGAGTGGGACTGCGGAAAGGCTCGATCAGAACGTTCTTCAATTCCGACAGGAACAGCGGCTTGGAGCAGAAGCCCGTCACACCGGCCTCGCGCGCTTCCTCTTCAATTTCCGACCAATCGTAGGCGGTCAGAATAATGATGGGCTTGCTCTCGCCGATTACCCTGCGGATGCGCCTGACGATCTCGATGCCGTTCATGTCGGGAATTATCCAATCTATGATATAGGCCTTGAATTCGTCGTTCATCTCTATGGCGTGCTGAGCCCGCATAACCGCCTCTTTGCCGGAGGTAGTCCAATCCGAGCGCATGCCTATGCTCTGCAGCATTTTGGTCACGCTGGAGCAGGTGGTGTAATCGTCGTCCACAACCAGGGCCCGCAGTCCCTGCAGCTCGGGAATAATCTCCTGCTTAGCTTCGTTATCGCTGATCTCGAAATCCAGAGTTACGGTAAACTCCGTACCTTTGCCCCTCTCGCTGACTACGCCGATCGTGCCTCCCATCATATCGACGATATTTTTGGTAATGGCCATGCCCAGACCGGTTCCCTGAATGCCGCTCACCGTCGAGGAACGCTCGCGCTCGAAGGGGTCGAAAACATGCTCCAGGAATTCGGCGCTCATGCCGATGCCGCTGTCCTTAACCTTAAAATCATAGGTCGCCCAGCCCTCGCGGCCGCAGCTCTTCTGAATAACCCTGACGCTGATCATGCCGCCTGGTTCGGTAAATTTCATGGCGTTGGACAGAAGGTTGAGCAGGACCTGATTCAGACGCAGCCTGTCACAGATGATATTTTCGTTGACTATATCCAGCGTGTCTATATAGAAGTCTAAACGCTTCGCGTGGACGTCGGCCTGTACGATAGTCTTCAAATCATGCATAATTTCGGGAAGACTGGTATCCTTGGCTTCAATCTTGACCTTTCCGCTCTCGATGCGGCTCATGTCCAAAACGTCGTTGATTAAGCTGAGAAGATGCGTGCTGGATGTGGTAATTTTGCCGAGATAATCCTTGACCAGGTCGATATTGTCGATATGAGCGGCCGCTAGAGAGGTAAAGCCGATAATCGCATTCATAGGCGTGCGGATATCGTGCGACATGTTGTTCAAGAAGGTGGTCTTGGCCTTGTTGGCATGCTGAGCCGATTCCAGAGCGTCCTGCAGAGCCTTCTGCCTCTTCTGCTCTTCCCTGACCTCAGCGTCAATATCACGGTAGCCCAAAACAATATTGACAACGCCGTCAGACGATTCGGCCTTGGCAAAGCCCATCTGGTGATAGGTAACGCCGCCCTTTCCGTCAAGCCTGCGATAGTTGACCTTATAAACGGAGTCTTGGCTTATGCGCTGCTGAACAGTCTCAAGACTGGTATCCCGGCGCAGTCTGTCTCTATCCTCGCCGGCCACATACTTATCGATATAACTCCTGATAAAGCTCTCATAATCGACGGCGTCTTTTATATAATTAGCCGCATTATTGACGTGCGACTGTCTGTACAGGCGAATATGGCGATCGCTGGCAGTAATGAGCCAGACGGTATGGAACTCGTTGCTGAGACCCTTAATGACGCAGAAGTCCTCCTTCTGCTTCTTCATGGCGTTATTTAATTCTTCAGCGTTTCTCTTCTGGTCGTCAATATCGATAAAGACTCCGTAAAAAGTCTGCGGTCTGCCGTCCGGATGTCTGAGCAGACGGCCGGCAGCATGGAACCATCTCCAGCCGGCATGCCTGGTCAGCATCCTGTATTCTACCGAATAAGTCCTGCGGCCGCTGTAGTCCCTGACGGTCTCCCAATAATCATTGAGAACATACGCCTTATCATCATTATGGATCAGCCTGGTAAAAGCCTCCATCTCATTGGGAAAATCGGCGGTATCCTTGTAACCCAGCATCTTTCTCAGAGCGTCGCCGAAATGACAAGATTTTTCTTTGGCGGTTTTGTCAAATTCCACGCTCCAGTTGCCGCTTCCCATGGATTCATGGATAGCCACCATAGCCGCCATAGACTTTTTGGCTCTCTCCAAAGCCATTATGCGCTCAGCCTCGTAAGCCTCGTGTTCTTTCTGATCGTTAATATCAAAAAAGACGCCGTAAAACTTTATAGGAGAGCCGTCGCTCCTCCTGATAACGGTACCGGTAGCTCTGAACCAGCGCCAGCCTTTGTCCTTAGTCTTTAAACGGTATTCGACATCATAGATCTTGCTGCCGGTTTTATCGTCAAGAACCGCATAGTGACTCTCATAACCGGCCGCCCAGTCATCCGGATGCAGAATAGCAGCCCAGGCTTCCATGGTATTGGGAAAATCCGTCTCATCCTTATAGCCGATCATATGGCGGAATTCATCGCTCCAGTGGACGGAAGTCATGACTCCCTTCCGGTCGTAATCGCTGCTCCACATGCCGGATTTAATCAGCTTGTGCAGCATTTTATAGCTTTCATGAACCTGCCGGATTTCTTTCTGCAGCTGCTGTCTTGACGTTTCTCTGGCTTTTTCATCTCCTATCTGTCTGGCCACATACAAAACATTTATAACATTGCCGTCTTTATCATAATGAACCGGAATGATAACAGCTCTGCACCAGCCAGCCACTTTGCCTATGTATTCCTGAGAAATCGAAGTCTTGCCCCTGAGACGCTCGGCAATGGTATCAAACCTGTTGAATTCGCTTATGGCGGTCTTGTCTTCATCCACGACCATCTTATCGACCATAAGCTGCAGCCCTTCGCTGGCCTTGCCATTCCGGCCCAAAAGCTCATGGACGTTATCCTTGCTGACTACTTCCTGATAGATGTCATTGACAAGATCGAGATAATACATGGTAAAAAAGGTTTTGCCTATGCTGGAAATAATGGCAAGATTGTCCTTTTCCGCCTGCAGAGCCTTTCGCTGCTCTTTTTCTTTAATCTCCAGAGCTTTTCTATCTTCCTGCTCTTTTTTAAGCAGCTTCTCGAGAGCTATTGCCTTTATAAAGGCCATTATCCAGCAGATCAGCGCTCCGATCGCCAGGATCATCGCCGCCCAGAATATATAGTTTTCCTGCAGAAAGCTGAAATAATATGCCAAGCTGCCGAACGTCAAAACGGTATTCATATAAAATGTCGGTTTCTTTCAGAAAAAAAATACTTTAATTCAAACAGATGCTGTCCGCCGATTTGCGCAGAACCGTCAGGTCATACTCAACATAGCCGAGCGCGCCCCCCAATATACATAGTCGACAATATCCAGCCGGCATATCCCTGACCGCCTTCATATGAATTCTAGAAAGAAAAATAAGCCTTTTAAAGACTGAAAAGTTCCGCCGCACCGCAAAAAGAAAAGCATGCGGCATATGCACGCTTAAAGTGGGAATCCGCAGAAATATCTCAAAAATATTTTTGTCTTAAAACTAAAATCATTCCGCAAAATCCGTATTTTTTCAAAAAAATGTAAAAAAATGAAATATCACGATATTCTGTACGCCTCCGACAATAAATTTGCTGACATCATGCTGTGCTCTGTCAATTCTCTGCTCCAAAACAGCGGTCTGCAGAATATCAGACTTCACATAGTATGTGAAAATTTCAGCGCAGCCGAGTGCAGGAGGCTGGTGGATTTTGTCAAGCCGCATGCGCAGGCCGAGCTTTTTCTCTATCCCATCGAGGATTTCGGCGTCGCCATTCCCGAATGGAAGGGAGGCCAGGCCAACAACGCCCGCCTCTTTTACCCCCAAAAGCTCGCCGAGAAGTTCAAAGATATCGACAACCTGCTCTACTTAGACAGCGACACGGTAATATGCGGCGATCTGTCCGGTTTGACCGCTTACAGGGAAAATATCCTCTGCGCCTGTCTTGACGCCGGCATTTTCGATTCTTCAAAGCGCATCAAAAGCGACAAATATTTCAACGCAGGCGTTCTCTATATAAATATGCGGAAATGGCTGGATCAGGAGATAACCGAAAAAATCAAGCGTTTTCTGCTCAGCAGCGACCAGTACAGCCTGCTGTGTCCGGACCAGGACACCTTGAACCTCGTCCTCAAGGGCCAGATCAGTCAGCTTCCCCTCCGCTACAATCTGAATTTTGAAAGCGCTTTTTTTAAAGGACTTTACGCCCGCCTGTTTTGTCTGAAGGGGCGCATCTCCTATCAGGAGTTGCAGGAAGCCGCCGCCGATCCGCTGATCTGCCACACCTACGGAGGCAACGACATTAAGCCCTGGCACGAAAACAAAATTAACCCCTTCAATAAAATATTCCGGGAAAACATGGCCAAAGTCAATCCCGATTTTCGGCTTCAGCCCTTAAAAGGCCATCTGGCCTTTATGGCCAGCCACCCCTTTATATACAAAAATTACCGTATATTGCGAAGATATCTGCCCGATACGGTATTTAAAGAGACCTTCAAGCTGATCAAGAAATAAAGCGCGGACAAAGCGGCGTTTGCCGCCGCCTCGGCCGCGGCGAATCACCTGACAACATACCTCGGCAAAGATCCTTCGCCGGAGGCTCAGGATGACAGAATAATCGGCTCAGGACGACAAGATCATCGGCTCAGCAGGACAAAATAATGGGCCCAGAACGACAAACGCTCTGTCATTCTGAGCGCAGCGAAGAATCTATGCAATTAAAATAATAAAGCCCGGCTCTGGCTGACAGAACCGGGCTCGGGACGGCGTTTAAAACTATTAAGCGCCGCTATTTGGCGGCCTTGCGCTCAGCTTTGATGCGCTCCAGCTCGAGGGCCTGCAAAGCGGTCAGAACTACGGTATCGACAATATCCTCAGCCTTGCAGCCGCGGGAGAGGTCGTTGGATGCATAGTCAAAGCCCTGCATGACCGGACCAATGGCGGTTCCGCCGGCAAGACGCTCGACCAGCTTATAGCCGATGTTGCCGGCTTCGATGCTGGGGAAGATCAGCACGTTGGCTTGGCCGGCTACGGGAGAGCCGGGGGCTTTGCTCTTGCCTACGGCGGGAATCAGAGCGGCGTCGACCTGCATTTCGCCGTCGACGTTGAGCTCGGGTCTGCGCTCCTTAATTATGGCTAAAGCCTGAGTGACCTTATCGACTCTCTCATGCTTGGCGCTGCCCTTGGTGCTGAAGCTAAGCAGGGCCATGCGCGGCTCGACGCCCATGAAGAGACGGCAGGATTCGGCGGTGGTGACGGCTATATCGGCAAGCTGGTTGGGATCGGGATCGGGCACCACGCCGCAGTCTGAGAAGATCAAAGCGCCTTTTTCTCCGAACGCTTCATTGGGAACGATCATCAGCAGGAAGCTGGAAACGGTCTTTAAGCCGGGCTGAAGTCCCAGGCAGCGCAGGGCGGCGCTGACGGTATGGGCGGTAGTGTTGGTGGCTCCGGCTACGGTGCCGTCGGCCTTGCCGTGACGCACCATCATATTGGCATAGAAAAGACCGTCCTCAATAGCCTTGCGGGCGACCTCAATGCCGGTCATCTCTTTTTTGCCTTTACGCAGCTCGTAATAAGCATTTACATACTCTTCAAAGTTGTCGGCCTTGAGATGGTCGAAAATATCAACGTCATCCAGCTTAAAGCCCAGCTCCTCAGCTCTGGCCCGAATCTGCTCGGGAACGCCCAAAACGGTAATTTTGGCATAGCCCTTGTCGGTTATGATTCTGGCCGCCTTCAAAGTTCTGTCGTCATAGCCTTCCGGCAGAATGATATGGCGGGGATTAGCTTTAGCTTTATTGCGCAAAGACTCAAGAATCTGCATATTAAAACACCTCTGGCCGTTTCTGCTTTTCCGTCTTTCGCATAAGCTTCCGCCGATCGGCGCCATCTGCAGAAAGAAAAGAATAAAAACGGCTTTAAATAAATCGATATTTTATTTTTTCGTGCCCTTTTTAAAGCAAACCTGCATTTTCAATGCTGTTATCGGCCGGTGGAACAAGGTTTTTTTCATAACAGCAAAAATATTCTGCTCCGTGCGGCTTTCAGCCGCAGACCGACAAACCGCCGGCAGCCTGCCTTCAGCGGTTATTATGCGGAGGAAAACTACCGTGCGTACCACGCTGTGGACGTTATGTTTTATAACTCTATTAACTCTGGGATCCGGCCATAACGCCGCCTGGGCCGCCCCGACAGATCCCGCTCCGAATACTCCCGCGCTTCTTTTATCTCAAAATCAGCCTGCTTCCGAAGCCGCTCCCGATACCGATAAGAGCGCAGGCTCGGAAGCCGACGCGGGGAACGCCGCTCCGGCCGAAATCGGCAAAGAAGAAGCCGCTCCGGCCAAGGACGAATCCGGCAAGAACGAAGCCGACGAAAACGGAACCGAACAGACCAAGGCAGCCGCCGAGGACGCCCAGCAGAATAAAGCCGCCGAAGGCGAAGCAGCTCCCGAAAAAGACGGCGGCGAGACGGGCTCGGAAGCGAGCAGCCTGGAGCAGCTCAATCAAAGCCTCCAGGAGGGCAAGGCCAAAACCATTGAGCTCGACATGCCGAACAAAAAGGCGAAGTTCAGCATTCTCAACTCCATGAATCCGGACGACTACCGGCGCACCCAGGGCATCTGGATCTCCGACAGCGGCAACGGCCGCATCATTTATATGAAAAATCTCGAAGGCGAAGATTTTTATTCTTTGGGTCTGAGCGGTTCCGGTCCCGGACGCTTCCTCAATCCGGAGCAAATCTGGATCGACATCAAGGGCGCCATTTACGTGGCCGACCGCGGCAATAACCGCATTATCAAAATGGACGATATCCGCGGCCTGGGCTGGCAGGAAATGAGCAACAGCTTCCTGGGCCCCATCGGCGTGGCCTTTCACGGCAAACGTCTCTATGTCTCCGACACCGACAACAACCGCATTTTAGTCTATGAAAACTTCGGCGACACCGTGCCCATGGCCGAATTTAAGGATCCCAAAATTGCCGCGCCCGGCTATATGTGGCTGGATATGGACGGAAATCTCTACGTATGCTGCGGCGGGACCTCTCCCCAAGGCAGCGTTGTGCGCATTCCCCACGATCTGACCATACCTCCCTCTCAGTGGAAAACCTACAAAGGCAAGGGGCTCAGCGGCATAGGCTTTTCCCCCACCCAGTTTATTCAAAATGACAACGGCTGCTATTTTATCGATACAGCCAACATGCGCCTGGTCCGAACCGACAACTTCAAGGGGCGCAACTCCTGGGAAATCGGCGAATACGGCCGAGGCCGCTACCAGTTTTTGGAGCCCAAGGGCCTGAGCCAGGACCAGCAGGGCAAGCTTTATATTGCCGACACCGGCAATGACCGCGTGGTCTGCATCGATCCCCAGCCGGGCGGCGAATGGAAAGCCTACGATACCGACGAGCCCAGCTTCGGACTGCGCTCTCCCAAATGCGTTTTCGTCTGGTCCCCCCGCCCCGAGCCCGAGGAAGAGGAAGACAAGGATAAGGACAAGGATAAAGACAAAGACGGAGACAAAAAAGAATAATCCGCCTTTTCCCCGTCCGGACAGATCGCCCGATACGCTTTCCGCAAAGCTGTTTCGGGCGTTTTTTTATTGAAAAAACATTTTATTGTCCGCTCCCGCCCTTATCATTATTTTATTTGTCATTCTGAGCGCAGCGAAGAATCTATCCCTTCAACAATAAAGATCCTTCGCCTGACGGCTCAGGATCACAATAAACCAGGTTAAGTACGCCAAAACGCTAAGGATAGCGCCGCTCCCTTCAAGGGTTAAAATTTCACAATGTAGAAGTTTCAGCTATGACTGAAAAAAACAAATCGCACGCTTATATCAATAATCTGATCGAACAAATTAAACGGTACCCCAAAGATACCGAGCTGCGCGTAAATCTGGGCGAAGCCTATCTGCTCAACGGCCAGATTCAAAAAGCCAGAGAGGCCTTCCAGAAGGCTATGGAGCTGGACCCCAATTCCGGCTTCAGTTCCGCGGTCTGGGAATGGTCGGGCTACATGCACAAAAAGGAATTTGACAGCATCAAAGCCATAACCGACTACACCCAATGGGCGCAGGCCGATCCCGGTTCCGCCGCCCCCTTGGACAGACTGGGAACGGTCTTCATTAAAAGCGAGCTGACTCTGGATCTGCAGCTCCTGCTCTCTATGTACAAAAAACGCCATGAAGCGACCGAAGATCCCGCCCTGCTGGAATCCATGGCCCTGCTGAGCTGCGTTATGGAGCCCACAATCCAGACGGAGGACGAATCCGTTCTCAGCCTGACCGGCGCCGCTCTGGAACAGCTCTACAACAGTCTGCCTCTCCATTATATTATGGGCCTTCTGTACGCCCGCAGCGGCAACGTCAACGGAGCGATCACCGAGTTTTTAAAAGTGCAGGCTCTGGATACCGAGCATACCTGGCAGGAAACCCGCTTCGGCCTCAACTGGACTTCGGAAACCGCCAATTTAGAGCTGGGCAAGGTTCTGGAAGCGGCCGATATGCCGAGTGAAGCCATCAGCCGCTATAAAGAATGTCTGAAGCTCAACAATTTCCATACCAACGTCGCCATTTTAGCCAGAATTCTGGCCCTGCTGCTGGTGCAGGAGAACGAGCGCGAGCTGATCAAGCTCTTTGACGAAGCCAAGGCCTTTGACCAGACCGAAAAGGCGAGCGAAAATGAGCCGGCCGAGGAAAGCGGCGAAACGGCAGTTCAGGTCCCGGCCCCCAAAACGGCCAAGACTGGCGGTAAGAGCAGAAAGGCCAAAAATTCAGCTTCTGTTATAAACGCCGAACCCGCCCAAGAACCCGAGGATGAAAACGCAATTCCCGAAATTGATACCGCTGCGGCAATCCTCGCCGCAAAACTTGCAGAGAAAGCCCAGGAGAGCATTTTTAAACAGCTTTTCGGAGAACTGGACAAAGAGCTGCAAAAGCAGATAGCCTCGATACTGCAGGCCGCCGCCGAAGGCGAAAGCGAGCATCAGTTCAAGGAGAAAACCAACCTGCAGATTTTATGCCGCATCTACGCCTACGCCCTCTTTAAATGCGGAAGTGTCAGCCGCTTCAACGCCCTGGCGGATCGCGAACTCAGTTCCGGCGTCACGGTGAGAAGCGAAGATCTCAGTTTATTTATCGAGCTGTTCGAAGAGGTAAACAATAACAAAGCTTCCAAACCGCTCAATCCCAGCCAGAAGACCTCTTTAAAAAACCGGCGCGAAAAAGCTCTGGAATTATATAAGAGCAGAAGCTACCTCCAAGCGGAGCGCTCTTTTAAGGCTTTAATGGAAAAGGCCAAATCCTGGGGGCAGTCTGAAGAATACGCCCGGGCCGCCATCGGCTGCGCCAAAGCTCAGCTGGCTCAGCAAAAATACGACGAAGCGCTGGCGACCTCGGAGAGCGTCCTCCAGGAAGATTTTATCAAAAACAGCCTGAAGAGCGAAATTTTCGATCTGATGGCCTCCTGCTTCAAACAGAGAGGACGCGAAGAAGACCTGCGCAGCCGCCGGCTTTGTCTGCTGCAGAAAATCTCCATCGCCAGAAGCGAAAACGCCGAAACTGTCAACCGCGGCATCATCGTGCCGGTGCCTGACAGCCTCAAGGGAGAAGCGGCCTTTATCGCCGTACAGGCCTGCCGCGGCGGTCACGGCGAACTTTTGGGAACCCCCTTCCCCGGCTTTGAGGCCACGGTTTCCAAAACCTGGAATTACCTCAAGGCTCAGGCCCTTAACCTGGGGCTTCCCGATCTGACCAAGTACGACATCTGCATAGAGACGCGCTCGGAGAACAATACGCCCCTCCAGGAGGACACCGGTCCGGAAGCCGACAAGGAGAATATGAGCGAGGATTTCAGTCTGGGTCTCCTGGCCGCTATCGTCTGCGCCGTCAAGAATATCACGGTCCGGCCCAATACTTTAATTCTGGGCAGCCTCGACCTGCTGGGCAACATCTACGCTTCGCCCTTCTCCTGTGAATCCTTATACATGATTCTCAAGGGCGGCAGACTTGAGATCAAGCAGCTGATTATCCCCGAGCTGCTGACCGACAACCTCCACAATCTGCCCCTTGAGGTACTCACGGTTCCCACTTTTGCTCTGGCCAAGAACGTCCCTCAGCTCATAGAGACGCTTGAACAAAGCAACTTTACCGCCAAAGCTGTCAAGCCTAAATCTGCAGAGGAATAAATTTATGTCCCAACTTTATACTCAGGAATTAATTGATATTAAAGAAAAGGCCAAAGCCGAGGCTCTCAGTTTAGGTCATAAATTCGTTACGGCCGAGCATTTGCTCTTAGCGATGGTCTGCACGCCCTGCCAGGCCGGACAGGAGTTTCTGCGGCCCCGCAAAATCGACGAAAAGTTTCTGCGCAAAAAGCTGGCCAACTGGTTTTCCATCAAAAGCGATACTATCGATTCCGAAGAAATAGAGGAAAGCTCCTATCCCATCAGGACGCTGCGCAACTTCATGGCCTTCAGCGACGCCGAAGTGTTTGCCAGCGGCTACAATAAGCCGGTAAGCAGCCTCCACCTGCTGTGGGCCATTCTGAATATGGAGCGCAGCGAAGCGGCCAAAGCTCTGGTGAAAGACGCTGAGGAAGCCAAAAGGTGGCGCGAGGATATCGAAAAATCGCTGACCGCTCCTAAAGCCGCCAATTCCAAGGTATTTGCCCACAAACATTCCGACTGGTCGGACCGCTTAAAAGAGTGCGCCGCCAACCTGCGCGGAAAAATTGTCGGCCACGACGAAGCCATCGAGCGCATTACCGACACTCTGACCCGCTCCTGGGCCGGCTTCCTGGGCTCGGGCCGTCCCACCGCCAGCTTCCTGTTTATAGGTCCCCGAGGATCCGGCAAACAGACCATCGCCCGCAATATCGCCCGCTACCTCTACGAGGATGCGGAAAGGATGCTCATTTTAAACCTGGGCGAATTTACGGACGACAGTTCCATCAGCAAGCTGCAGGACATCTTATTCCTGACCCTGGGACGCCACTTCCCCTTCGGCGTAATCTTTGTCGAGGGCATCGAGCAGGCCAACGTCAAGGCGCTGGAATGCGTCAATCAGATTCTGGAAAAGGGCCATATCGTCAACTCCGACGGCAAGCGCATAGACTTTGACGATTATATCGTGGTCATTTCTCTGGTGGTCGACGCCGAATTCTTCAAGGACGAGAGCTCGGTGGGCCTGCGCAAAACCAACCGCGGACAGCCCTGCAGTACTCAGGAGCAGTACGAAAAGCAGCTCATGCCCGATATCGAAAGCGCCCTGCGCTCCGATACCGGCAGCTTAGTAGACGAGATCGTCTTCTTCCCGCCGCTGAATCACCGCGACCAGAATTTCCTGCTGGAATCGTGGACCAACGAGCTCAACAGCGAGCTCAACCGCCAATACGGCGTTAAGCTGCAGATCGAGCAAAGCTTATATACCCACCTCATTAAGCACAGCGAGGAAATGGGCTGCGGCATAGGCTCGCTGAGGCGCTGCTTCAACCGCGAGCTGGTCAGCTTTGCCGCCCAGGCCCTTCTGGAGGGACGCATCAAGCGCGAATCCTCTCCCGTAATAGCCTATGAAAACGGCGCGGCCGTACTCAAGGACGCCCCCTCGGAAAACTCGGAAAATAACGATTAAACTAATAGCGAGGTAAGCATGAAATTCAACGTAAAATTTTTATCAGCCGCCTGCATAATCGGCAGCCTGGGCATATTCTGCGCCTGCGCCCAAACTCCGGACGCGCCGCCTCAGAGCGCCGCTCCTGCGCAAACCGAGCAAGTATCCGTTCACGGTGAAACCGAAGCAGTCGTTGCTCAAAGCCTGATCAAGCTCGAAGAGATAACCGCGGCCAAGCGCAAGTTTACGGCCGCCGATCAGCCCTGGCTCAACTCCCTGCAGAAGGCCCTGGGGACCGAGGAAATTGAGCTTCCCGATTTAGCCAACCTGCCGCAGACGGTAAAAGCCGACTGTCGGCTCAATTGGAGCGAACTCAACAAAATTGAGGGCTCGGCTCAGCTTATATATAAAACCCTCAAGACCATGAAGGCCGCCCAGGAGCTGAAATTCCAGGACTTTGTCCTGCCTGACGGCTCCAAAGTTCCGGTCTGCAATAAAACCGTCTATTCGTTTATGCGCCAAAGCTATACGCCCGACGATTTTCGGAAAATAAGCGAACTGTTAAAGAGCAAGGGCGTATTTAATATCAGCATTAATCCCGCCAACGGCTTAGTGGCTACCTGCGATATCGAAGAGGGCGAAAACGACAATATGTCCAAGCGCCAGTGGGTGACCGACACGGTCTGGGCCGGCGGCCTGGAGATGCAGGAGAGCCCCAAGGACTGGATCAAGGCGGTCGAGACCTTAGCCAAATTCTACACTAACCCCACCGAGCAGAAAGCCTTTGACGAAATTATCGCCGACCCGCAGATCTATCTGCAGGGCGGACCGGAAGCGGGAGTGGCCCACATCTTCGATCCCGCCACCCTTAAGCGCGATCCCGACTGGTTCAACAACAAGCGTCTGGAATCGATGGGCATGGCTTTAGGAGCTATGACCGGCCTTTTGGTGGACGGCTTCGTCATGCATACCGACCGCGGAACTCCCGAGCCCAAGCCAGAGGTGCTGGCCGCCATCGCCAACATTACCGCCTATCTGGCCGCCATCGACTATCCCAGCGCCCCTTCGGCCGGAAACTGGGAGGAGATCCCCTTCCCCGGCGGCTTAACCTGGGACACCGCCGCCATAAACACCTCTCTGACCGAGCTGTATAATTTCATGTACAACTCAGCCTACGACAAGCTGCCGGGTATGCAGAACATCCGTCATAAGCTCATGTCCCAGAAACACGGCCATATTTTCAAGACCCGCAAAACCCTGGAGAAGCTCTTGGAGCGCGGCCGCGAACGCGTGGCCAAAACCTACATGGCCGAAAGTCCGGGTCATCGCGAAAAGGACGCTTCGCTGGCCTTTGTCTGCTCCGAAGGACACACCGTTCTCGACAGCGATCCCATCAAAAACGCCCAGAAGCAGCTTCAGCTCCTGGAAATGCTGGAAAAGTCCATTGTCCGCGACCACGGCATGATCCGCTACGCGCCCTTTACCCTGGAATTAAACGACGGCTCCAAGGTACAGTCTCCCGACAGCTACCTCAATTTAAACTACAATATCGCCTGCGATATTTTCGGTCATCTGAACCTTCCCTGGTTCACGGTCATCAACAAGTTCGGCTCCTTTGACGCCAGCGATCCCAAGGTCTTTGCGGCCCGTTCCACCATGTCTTCGCCCGACTGTGAGGCTCAGTGGTTCATGGTCTCCGACCTGGCCCGCAGCTACTCAATGACCTTCCGCAGTTTGTTCGACAGCGCCAAAGAGCGCTCCATTAAAGAGAAGCAGCCTAAAGTGACGCTCAACGCCAAAGAGATCGAGCTGATCAAAACCGCCCGCGCCGGCGCCGACCGCAATGTGAACAGAGCCCTGGCCCGCATTACCCCCGAGGAAGAGACGGTTAAAGCCAACGGCGAAAAGTGCCCCGCCTGGGCCGTTCCCGAAGCCTGGCAGTGCGTCAGCACTCTGGACGGAAACAAGGCCTACCTCCCCGGCGTCAACACGCCCCTCACCTGGGCCAAGACTTCGCTGAACCTGACCCTGAACTACCACGGCGCCAACCTGACGCGTTTAGAGGAAAACGGGCTTATGGATATTACCGCCGCGGGGGAATAAACGCCATTAATACTGCATACAATAAATGACGGCCCCAAAGGCTTTAGCCCCTGGGGCCGCCTTGTCATTCTGAGCGGCAGCGAAGAACCTATGTCCTTTTACTTGTTAGATCCTTCGCCAGAGGCTCAGGGCAACAAAAACACACCTGTCATTCTGAGCGAAGCGAAGAATCTATACTGTTTAACATAAAGATCCTTCGCCGAAGGCTCAGGATGACAAAGCAAAACGCCTTGCCGCCACTTTCCCCCGTCATTCTTAGCGTCTGCCCCTTGCCGTTCAGACGGAATAAAAGCCGAACGCTTGTCATTCTGAGCGAAGCTAAGAATCTTAATAATCAGCCTGTTTTACGCAAGTACCGCTTTATATTGCGTTCTTTTTATGCTATTATAAAAACTAGGGAAAGATACCTGCCTGTTCCGGTGGTCCCTGCCTCTCGTTTTCTCCTTCGGGGCTTTATTTAAATTCTCGAAGAGAAGGGAGGTGATGTCATGACTGAAG
>JAFTAM010000184.1 GCA_017458675.1 bacterium | reverse complement strand
GCCGGAAAAGCAAAAGAGAGAATCGAGAAGCTTTTAAGCAGTTAGAGGAGCCCGGTTCAAATGAAAAATCCGCCTGAGAAGGGCGGATTTTTTGTCGCAAACTGGTTTAAGAATTGTCGCAAACTGTTTTGCGCGTTTTAATTGGGAAAGGCGATTATGAGGAAGCTGTAAAGCTTTATCTGGAGATAGTAAAGCTGCAGCCCGAAGCTTGCGCTATGTATAATCTCGGCAGCTTATACGCTCAAGGCAATGGGGTCGCAAGAAACTTTTCGGAGGCTGCTTATTGGTTTCGTCAGGCCGCTCTTAACGGTGAAGAAAAGGCCAAAATATTGGAAACAAAATGTATGCTTGACTATATGGCGGAGGATTTGGAAGAAAAAACTCCCCGCAGACTTTATGACGATATGAATTATCTTATGCGCCTTCTTTATCCGAAGGAAGATAATTTTGTCAAAGTTAATGAGAATTTGTTCGCCTTGGGCGGTCACTTTTTTAATAAAAAAGACTTTTCCGCAGCGGTTAAATTCTTCCGCGCTGCCGGAGAATACGGCAATCACGGTATATCTCAGAATTATTTGGCGGTGCTTTTCAATGCCGGAATGGGAGTGGTGCAAAACGATCTTGCCGCTTTGTATTGGTTTGACAGAGCGGTCGACAATAATTGCGAGGAAGCAATGGCAGATCGTCAGGGGCTTTTTAAAGCCTACTGTAATTTCTCCGCCGAAGATTTCTATGATCAAATGACACTAATGTGCGGTTTCTGTGCCGCAGGTAGTGAAGATATCCCTAAAGATGCCGAAAAAGCCGATTATTGGCGAACAGTAATGGAGAAACACCTGGAGGAGAGCGGTAAGTCCGAGTAGCAGGGAATATACATTTTCAATGAATGTCTGGGCTTTATGAGCGGTATAGTGTCTTATAAAGCCTTTTATTTATGCATTTTGCAGTTATTATATCCGTAAAAATTGGCTGAAGACAAAAACAAGGAAGCTAATTTAGCATCTAGAACGCCTTTGCGCTATGAATAAAAATGAGATAAATTTGTCAAATAATGAGATTGCAGGCGAGGATATCAGCAGCGCTCATGCGGAGAATATAATGATTGATAAAGGCGCGGAAGCGGACGCTTCGCAGCCGCTTAAAGCTGAAGAAGAAACAATGAAAGAATATATAGGGCCGGCTGAAGGCGGCGCTTTCGCATCGGAGCCTGAGGCTGCAGAGTCTGAAGCGGACGGCTGCGCAGATAAGACTTCAGATGATTTTGAATTTTTGGACAGCTCCGTGCCGGATGCGCTGGACGCGGCAGATCAGATACATGATATTATCTGGGAAGATCTGGAGAATAATAAGCCAATCTGCCGCAAAGCTGCGCCAACGGAAAGTGAGGAGGAGATTAAAGCGATTTCGTTTGCCGCTCCCGACGGCGTTGTTGAGGCAGATGCGGAAATAAGCGAAGAGATAAAGGCTCAGCTCAAGGAAGCCAGAAGGATGGCGCTGCTGTCTCAAAGGGAGATGGTTTTGCTGCCGATCCCCGATTTAGTTATGTTTCCCAACTGTGTTCTGCCGATATCGATAGAGAGCGAAGCTTCGATAAAGGCAATTGAATATGCTTTGGAAAACGACGCGCTTTTGTTTTTAGTTACAAAACGCAGGGCCTCCAGTACCGGAACGGCTAAAAACACTCTTTATTCGGTGGGCTGTGTCTGTGCGCCGGTGCAGGCTATGCGCTTTTCCGGCGGCGTCTTTCATCTTGCTGTAGCCGGAATCGCCAGGGCCGGTATAGTTAAGATTATTCAGCACCGTCCCTTTGGCAAGGTTAAGGTTAAGCCTTTGCCGGACCAGACTGAAGATAAGCATTCAGAGGAGCTTTATGCCAGATATCTGCTCAATCAGCTGAAGGAGATCTCTAAGTTCAGTCTGCGTCTGGACAGAGAGCTGCGTCTGCTGGCCAATGATACGCTCAATCCCTCCAAGCTGGCCGATACTGTCGCATTTAATCTGGATTTTACAGTAAAGGAGAAACAGGCGGTTCTGGAAGCCGTTTCTGTAAATGCCAGGCTTAAAAAAGTCTCTGCGCTAGTGGCTCTGCTGTCTGAAACGATGGCTTTGGATATGAAGATCACTAAAAAAGCCGAAGCCGAAATGAATAAGTCGCAGAAAGAATACGTTCTGCGCCAGCACATAAAGGCTCTCTATGAAGAGCTGGGCGAGGGCGTCAATGAGGACGAGGATATCGACAGATTCAGAGAGGCCATTTTAGCCAGCGGCATGCCGGAAGATACAGCTAAGCACGCAATGCACGAACTTTCCCGGCTGCGCAGAATTTCCAGCGCTTCTCCCGATTACGACGTGGTCTACAATTATATTGACAGGCTGCTGCAGTTCCCTTGGAACAAGAGCACTGAGGATTGTCTGGATATAAGGAAGGCCGCCGAGATACTGGAAGCTGAACATTACGGCCTTAAGGATGTCAAGGAGCGCATTTTGGAATTTCTGGCGGTGAGAAAGCTCAAGGCTGATCATCACGGCCCCATTCTGTGTCTGGTGGGTCCTCCCGGAGTGGGCAAGACCTCGCTGGGCCGTTCCATTGCCAAAGCCATGGGACGTAAATTTTACCGCAGCTCGCTGGGCGGCGTCAGAGACGAAGCGGAAATACGCGGACATCGGCGCACCTACGTGGGCGCTATGCCAGGTCGCATTATTCAGGCTTTCTGCAGCGTCGGCTCCAAAAATCCGGTGATTATGCTGGATGAAATTGACAAAGTCGGCAAGGACTACCGCGGCGACCCCTCCGACGCTCTTCTGGAAGCTCTCGATCCGGAACAGAACTGCGAATTTAAAGATAATTATTACGGCATGCCGGTGGATCTTTCCGGAGCGACTTTTATTATGACCGCCAATGTACTGGATACCATCCCCAACGCGCTGCGCGATCGCATGGAGGTTATTCGCATCGCCAGCTATACGACCGAGGAAAAGCTTGAAATCGGCAAACGTTTTTTGGTCGGCCGCCAGCGCGAGGTCAACGGACTGACGGAAAAACAGTTTAAGCTCAGCGACGGGGCGCTGCGCTGTTTAATCAGAGAATATACCCGGGAGGCCGGCGTGCGCGGCTTAGAACGCAAGATAGCCGAGCTTTGCCGCAAGGTCGCCAGAAAAATTACCGAAGCCAAGCGCGAGCTGCGCCGCTTTAATGTTCTTCAGCCCAAGGACGTGCGCGAGCTTTTGGGCGCGCCGCCCTACAAGGATGAAAACAAAATTGAGACTAATCCCTGTCCGGGTACGGTTCAGGGACTTTCCTGGACGCAGGTTGGCGGCGAAACTTTAAATATCGAGTCGGCGGTAATGCCCGGACGCGGTAAAATTGTGCTGACCGGTCATTTAGGCAAAGTCATGCAGGAGTCGGCGCGCACCGCCATTACCTGGGGGCGCAGCTTCTGCAGCGAGCGCGATATCGACTTTAAATATTATCAGAGTGATATTCATATTCACGTCCCTGAGGGCGCCACTCCCAAGGACGGACCCTCGGCCGGCGTGGCCATAGCTTGTTCCTTTATTTCCTCTATTACCGGCAAGGCCGCCCGTCAGGATATCGCCATGACCGGCGAGATTACTCTGACCGGCAAGGTCAAGGCTATAGGGGGCGTGAGAGAAAAAGCCACCGCGGCTTTTAACGCCGGGATTTATGAAATTATCATGCCGGAAGAAAACCGCAGCAATATCGAAGATATTCCCGAGCAGGTGCGCGATCATCTGCAGTTCCACTTTATAGATAAGGCTGAAGAAGCGGTTAAGCTGGTCGTAGGCAATTACGATAAGGCTTAATCGTCTTATTCAGAAACGTGCCTGACGGCGGGAGACGGTCTGGGGCTTGGCCCTTTGACCGTTTTTTTTTGCATTATTCAGCGGAAATTTCCGACGGGGAATGAAAGCTTCGGCTATGAGGCCGGTTTAATGTTGAAAAAGCTGCAAAATATCTCTGTTTATTGGTTTCTGTTATTAGTATATATTTTATTTTATGTGAGCGAGCTGTTGGTCAGTATTTATGCTGATCCCGAGAGCCTGAACCTCGTTATAAGCTGGTTTGCTCTGCCGCTTGAGGGCTGGAAGGAGACCTTTGCCGATTTTTCCTGGCTTTGGCAGCTCTGGCGTTATCTCTCGTATGTATTTATCAGCCGCACTTTGCTGTCTTTTATCATGGAATCGGTCTGTCTTTACCTGATAATTGACGGTTTGCGGCGGTTTTGCCGCGACTCCGAGATCGTTTCCGTTTATATATACAGCGCGGTTTTGAGCGGCGTGCTGTGCCGTTTGGCTGGGCTTTGCGGCGGCGAGGGCTGGCTTTACGGAAGCTCTGCAGGCTTGCTGGGCCTTTTAGGTTATCTGTGCCTTTTAATAAAGGAAGAGACCATGCATATATGGCTCATAGTGATGATACCTGTCAGGGCAAAGGTCTTATGGGCCGTTATTCTAATCGGCTGTCTGATAAGTATTTTTTACGGGGTCTTTTTTGTAGGGCTCAGCAATCTGTTTGGCTTTTTCTGCGGTTCGTTTCTGGCTTACCGCTTTTCGGATAAAATGGATGTGCGCAAACTGTATTCAGGCTTTAAAAGCTTTGTTTACCGCAGGTATTTAAAGTACAGAAGGCGCCACCTTCATTCGCTGAGGCCCGCGTCAGCAGCTGCTTCCGCTCCGGAGCCTGAGGCTGTCAGAAAGCAGGAGAGCGGCGCCAATATTTACTTGGACAGCATTATGAAGAAACTGGCCGAAGAAGGCTCCAAGTCGCTGAGCGAGGAGGAGAGGGCCTATCTTGATTCGGTGACCCTGAAAAGAAAGGAACGGAGGCAAAAGATGTGACAGAGTCAGCGGAAATTATTTTGGTCCCTTTGACGTTTTCGGACAGAGAGCAGTTTATAAAGGATAATCAGGAAGCTTTCAGATACGGCGCGACTGTGGAGTTTGGCCCGCGAAGAGAGCGCTGTGAAGAAGATGAAGAAATTATTTCACGGGCGGAGATAGAACGTTCTATTGATGAAGGTGAAGCTTATCTTATAGTTTATAAGGGCCGGGTTAACGGAGGTTTGGTAATCAAGCTGAAGGAGAGCGCGGTTATTTGAATTTGCTGTTTGTCACGCCGAAGGTACAGAACAGGGGGATAGGAGGCGCGGCTTGGCGTGAAGCTGAAAGGCTGCATCCTGAAGTTCTCCTCTGGGAGACGCATACTCCTTATTTTGAGAAGAGGAACATAAATTTTTACGTAAATAGATGCGGCTTTAAGATAGTTGAGTTTTTTAATGCTTATCACCGCGATCCGCGTGAAGAAGGCGATGAAGTATTTGAAATGTTTCGTTTTGAAAAAGAGATGAAACAGTCTGGCAGCGCGTTGAGTTTTTTAGAGCAGGCCTGATTGTGAAAATGATTGATAAGGCGCTTTAAACGTTTTGTGCCGCGAATGCTGAGCGGGAGTGGACTGACCGCAGGCAGCTCTGCCGTTTATTATTCATCGCCAATAAAAAAAGGGCCTGTGAAAAAATGAGAAATCATTTTTTAAAGGCCCTTTTTCTATGCACGCTGTGATACCAGGAACATGTGAAAGCCGTAAAAAGCGCACAAT
>JAFTAM010000183.1 GCA_017458675.1 bacterium | reverse complement strand
GCGGCAACGCCATAGTGCGTACGCTGATAAACCGAGCAGGTGACGATATCAAGGATAAAATAGAGCGTCTTATCGCCGGAGAGGCCATTGAAGAGGAGCTGGCAGAAAGTCTGACCTATGATATTGTCTATGAAAGCGAGAGCAATATCTGGACAATGCTTTATCTGACAGGATATCTGACCAAAGCTGCCGAGCAGCCTGTCAGCGGAAATACAGCTCTAGTTATACCCAATAAAGAAGTTCGGCAGATATTTATAATTACCGTATCCAAATGGTTTAATGAATCCTTGCAAAAGCAGGATCTCAGCCGTTTCGTGCAGGCTCTTTGGGACGGCAATGGCGAGGCGGTGCAGAGTACGCTTACCGATCTTCTTTACGATACGATAAGTTATTTTGACAGCGCCGAGAATTATTATCACGGTTTTATGAGCGGCCTGCTGCGAGGAGCCGGGCTCAATGTAAAATCCAACCGCGAGCGCGGCCTGGGCCGAAGCGATCTCATGGTGGAGGACGGCCGCAGGAGGCGGGCTCTGATAATTGAGCTGAAGATTGCCCCCGAGTACGAAGATCTGGAAGCCAAAGCCGAGGAAGGCTTAAAGCAGATCAAAGAACGTAAATATGAGGCCGGCCTGGGTCCGCAGATCCGGCGGGTCGTAAGTTTCGGCATTGCCTTTTGGAAAAAGGAAAGCTTTGTCAAGGTCCGGGAGAGCGCGCGCTGAGAAATAAAATTCTTCGCTGCGCTCTCAATGACAATGCAGCTGACAAAGACGGCGCTTTCTGCATGCAGAACGAAATTATGCCTGCAGCAGACATGCTTAATAAAGTTTTCTTTGACGCGTACGCGGAGATTCGAGCATTGCTCGCGCGGAGCGGCGCCGCAAATAAAACCGACATAACAAAAACGTGCAGAACTTGCTTTAAAGATTCTTCGCTGTCGCTCAGAATGACAATGGGGGAGAAGGCCCGTGATGATGTGTGGCGGCAGCCGAAACGACGGGGCCTTTACAGCTTGAAGGCCGGCGCGTAACAGGGTAAAATGTAAGCGGAACGGATTTTGGGCAAGGAGTGAGGACATGGCGGCTCTCAACATATTGATAGGCGGCGAAAGCTTCCGCAGGCTTCGCGAAGAAGATCGCTGTTATGTAGACAAAACCGGCTTAATAGAAGAACTGCTCTCTTCCACTCAGGCGATGGTCTCTTTAGTAACGCGTCCGAGGCGTTTCGGCAAGACGCTGAACATGACCATGCTTCAGGAGTTTTTTGATATCCGCCGGGAGAGCCGCGCTTTGTTTGAAGGGCTGGCCGTTTCCCGAAACGCCGAACTCTGTGAAAAGTGGATGAACCGTTATCCCACGCTTTTTATGACTTTTAAAGGCGTGGAAGGACGCAATTACGACCTGGCCTGCGGCCGCATGTCCAGCCTGCTGCAGGGCTTGCTCATAGAACACGCTTACCTGTTGGAAAGTGAAAAAGTCGATATCGACGATAAAGAGAAGCTGACGGTAATAAAAAGGGGAGAAGGTTCGGAAAAGGATATGACTGAAGCTCTGCAGACTCTCTGCCGGGCTTTGGAGGCCTATTGGGGAAATCCGGCAATCCTTCTCATTGATGAATACGACGTGCCGATAAATTATGCCGAACAGAACGGCTATTATAAAGAGATGATCGGCTTTATGCGCAATTTGCTGGGTTCGGCTCTGAAGACAAACTTTTCGCTCAAATTTGCCGTACTGACCGGCTGTCTGCGCATTGCCAGGGAAAGTATCTTCACCGGTTTAAACAATTTTAAATGCTATGGAATTTCCGATTCGCAGTTTGCCGACAAATTCGGCTTCAGCGCCGGGGAAATTGACGCTCTTCTGTCTCAGGCCGGGTTCTCGGATAAAAAGGCTCTGCTGAAGGAATGGTACGACGGCTACCGCTTCGGAAACATATCGGAAATATACTGTCCCTGGGACGTGCTCTTGTACCTTGACGATCTGCAGCATGACGCTTCGGCTCTGCCTCAGGCCTATTGGAACAACACCAGCGGCAACGCCATAGTGCGTACGCTGATAAACCGAGCAGGTGACGATATCAAGGATAAAATAGAGCGTCTTATCGCCGGGGAGGCTATTGAAGAGGAACTGGCAGAAAGTCTGACCTATGATATTGTCTATGAAAGCGAGAGCAATATCTGGACTATGCTCTATTTGACCGGCTATCTGACCAAAGCTGCCGAGCAGCCGGAGGGCGCAAATACAGCTCTGGTTATTCCCAATAAAGAGGTCAGACAGATATTTATAAGCACGGTATCCAAATGGTTTAATGAATCTTTGCAAAAGCAGGATCTCAGCCTTTTTGCGCAGGCCCTCTGGAACGGCAATGCCGAGGCGGTGCAGAATACGCTTACCGATCTTCTTTACGATACGATCAGCTATTTTGACAGCGCGGAGAATTATTATCACGGCTTTATGAGCGGTTTGCTTCGGGGGGCGGGGCTGAATGTAAAATCCAACCGCGAGCAGGGACTGGGACGGAGCGATCTCCTGGTAGAGGATGGGCGCAGGAGGCGGGCTCTGATAATTGAGCTGAAAATTGCGCCCGAGTACGAAGAACTGGAAGCCAAAGCCGAAGAGGGCTTAAAGCAGAT
>JAFTAM010000182.1 GCA_017458675.1 bacterium | reverse complement strand
TTGAATTTCTGCTTGTTTGGCGGCTTTAGCGGCCTCTTGAGCTTGCTTTTCGGCTTTTGACGGCCTGCCGCGCTTGGACTGCTTAGAGGCGGCCGCTTCCTGTTCGATGCGCACCTGCTGCCAATAGCGCTGCTGTGCATCCTGGGGCAGGGACTCGAGGGCGATCTCCCGTTTAAAACCACCTGTTAAACAAGGTATAACATGAGAGGTTACTTTTTGATTAGATATATAAGTATGAATTGTTCTTCGCGAAACACTTAATAAAGTTGACGCTTCTTCAATAGATACATACATCATTAATAATCACAACTGAGAACGACATAAGGCTCTAAATTTAAAAGCGCTGAAATTTCAAAAAGTCTATTTAAACTCGGCTGTCTCTTTGTTTCCCACCGTGCAACTGTAATACGTGTTACACCCAGTTTATCTGCAAGCTGTTGCTGAGTTAACCCTAATCTTTTCCTCGCTTTTTTTAGCCAATTCACTTTATGTATCCCCTAATGATACTTAAATCAAGTGTATTGTATCATTATATTTTACATTGTCAACTAGGGAACATAGTTATTACTTAGGAAATGTATCATATATGGATACATTTTCTAAATATTTAATGAATCAAATTAAAATAGCCAGAAAAGCTAAAGGAATCTCTCAAGAAGAATTAGCTAACCTTATGGGCGTAACCAGAGTGACTGTAAATAGATGGGAAAACGGAGGCGGAAAGAATTTAACTCTATTGCAATTTGATCAAATCGCCGAATTTGTAGGGCTTCGTATAGATTCTTGCTTTAGGTGTCAAGAAGAGGTTAACAGCGATGAATCAAAACTATTATTAAATTTCAATAAATTAAATAATCGCGGTAAAAGTGAACTAATACAAATATCATCATATTATGTACAAGTGCCGGAGTTAAGTGTTCACATCGATCATACTGTTTCATAGTGATAACTTAATAAAAACTCGATGAAACCGCGATTTCTCAAATTCCATTTTTTACCGCTTTAATTCACAATAAAAAAAAGCCGTAAAACCGCCATTTTGCAGGCGTTCAACGGCTTTTTAAATGCTTTTTTATTAGATTTAAACGGACTTTTAAAGGGCTTCAGCGGGCATATTGTCGCAAACTACTTTACGATGGCCGATCTACGGATCGCCGATTCTATCGGCATTTCCGCCGCCATCTCCACACCCCCTTAGTCTCAAACTACCCTCTGCAGCATATATATTCACGAGGTTAAATTATTTTTAAACAAAGTAAATCTTATAACTGCGATAGGAGGCAGAGAACTGTCTGCTGGCGTTCCTTTAGAAATAGATTACCCTGAGATTGCCAATATCAATACATATGACATCATAATCGGCGACAGTAAATCAAAATTACCGTTTGATTTTAAATCTGCGGATAAAGAGTTGATATATGTTGCTGACGGCGAACGTCGTACTGCTGAGATAAGCTCTTGGGGCAATGACAGATTTGAATTTAAAATAACCACAGCGGCTGATAGTGTTCAGATTGAAAAAATAAGAGTAGGCAATATGCTGTTCAATTATGGTTTCAATGTCACCAACGGCCAAACTAATGGCACTACCAATTATGTTTATTTAGATGTATCTTCGGATTTTGAACAATGCGCAGTACCTTACAGATTCAGAGTTATTGACGTCCCTTCAAATTTAAGCAATACGTTAATTTTTGAAACCGACGATAATGAAAAGTATTCTGTGAAAGGCGTATATGACAGCGACAGCAGAACGATGAACTATCGCTTTAAGAGTCCCGCTGATAACATTTATGTCACTTATATAAGGATAGGCGATCAGAAAAGCACGGAAAGACTCAATGCCTTATCTCCCACATTGACTGATTATATGGTTGGGGAAGCATATTTCAGTTACGAAGGGAATATGGGCACAAAGGGCAATAAAAAAGTAAATTTTGGTTGTCCGAATTGTTATGTGCCGGGTTCCGGTTCAGATCTAACCGGTGATCTTAAAGCCGGCAACGGCGTCTGCAGAGTCTGTCGCGGTTTATATCCCAACATAAATAATTGTACCAACTGCCACCATGACGGTAAATGCCGATCCTGCTGCAAGGATAAAGATCACATAGGCATATGTATCGGTTTCGTTGGCATCAACTGAGTTTACGGACTGGATGCCTTTTAACAAAGGCTGAACCCCTTTGTCTTATATGAGGATCGCCGCTTGGCAGATAAAGCGGCGGTCCTTTCTTTTTTAAGCGCCTCAGCCTGATTTACAAAAAAAATACCGATAAAAAAAACGGACTTGCCGGCAATGTCATAAAGTTAAGGCAAAATGTTTCCCTTGTCATTCTGAGCGTAGCGAAGAATCTTTAAAGAATGTTCTGTATGTTTTCGCTATGTCGGTTTTCTTTGCGGCGCCGCTCTGCGCGAGCAATGCTCGAATCTCCGCGTATGCGTCAAAGAAAACCTTTATTAAACATGTCTGCCGAAAAACTTGTTTTTGCTTAAATACCGACAGTGCTGCCGGTATTCTGTTATAATAGAAGCGTTCCGCTCGCGTTAAGCGGAACGGTCTTTGCGAATGTATTTATAACAAATCGAAAGGGAGGTCCGCATGGAAGCTGCCGTCGTGAAAACCGAGCCTAAAAACCTGAAGCTCAGCCTATGCTTTGCGCTTTTGTTCATGCTTGCCGCCGCGCTTTCGGCCTGCGCCGACGGCAGAACGGACGGAGGCTGCGGGCGGGAGGCTGGGGCAGGCGTTCAGTTTGAGCGTCTGTGCATATCCTTTGCCGATTACGACGGTTCTGTACCCGTTGAAAATCTGAAGGCGGTTCTGAGCCTCCGTCAGCAGGATGCGGCGGCTGCGCTGAACGGAAAGGAGGCTTTCGGGAGCCTGAGAGCTTGCAGGCTGAAGAGGCCGCCGAAGTCGAGGCGAACCCCGCTGTGGCTGACGGAGCCGCGGACGACGAAGACGGCGGCGCCATCCTCGAAGAGCAGGCCGAAATGCAGACTTCAGGCGATAATACCGACGCCGAGCCTGAGGCCAAGGCTGCTGAAGATGAAGCTCGGGAGAGTTGGAGGGCCGGCGGCGAAGAGGCTCTGATGCACGGCAGCGTGTCCAGCTCCGAAGCTGCCTTGGACGGGGAAGGTACCCTGCGCTTTTACTTTGAGATCGATCCGAGCCTTTATCCGATCAGCGTCGATTCGCTTTGCCTGTACAATACTTCTGAGAGCGGAGACGGGGCTTTTCTCTTTGAAATTCCTCTGGATACAGCCGCCCGGAACAGCGGCGCTCCCTTCTGGCTCAGCTGGAAGCGGGAAATGCGGGCCGCTCAGACCGGACGCGAAGCGGAGAATAAAAATGTCGGGTTCTGCGCCAAAGCCGCCGGTTTGAAGAGCGCGGCGGTAACCTTGGAGGCGGTGCTCGACCTGCAGGAGGTCCCCTCTGACATCCCTCAGCAATTCGTCGTAAGCTACTATACGGGGAGCGATCCGTTCGTTCGGGTTAAGACGCTTAAATTAGCCGATAACGATTATTTCTACGATCCGGAAAACAACGCCGTGCAGATCTGTCTGACGGAAACGGCCCCTTCTCCGGAAATACATGTCTTATCCGTCAACGACCTGACCAATAACTTAACTTATAACGAAGCGATGGATTTCAGCGGATTTGACGGCGGCGACGATGGGGATGTAATGGGCGACGCCATAGAAATCAGCTATTCGTCCTTTGATTTAGGTTTCACTCAAAGCCCCACGGTATGCGTCGTCAATATCCCGACTGCGAATGAAGCCGATAAATTCAGAAATTCGTATATAAGCTCGCATGCGGAAAGCTTGAATTCGGGCGCGGCCTACAATAGGCGCTCCGGCGTATTTGAAGCGGACGGCGTCATAAATGACGGGACCGGATACACGGTGTATTGGCGTTTGAATTTTGTCTGCGCCGACAAGTATGACGATATAGTTCTGACCGGGCTTGAAGGTTCGGAGAGCCGTTGGCAGGGTTTCTCAAGATGCTGGTACGGCTGCGGCAATCTGCTCTCTCTGGATTATAACGGTTTTGCCGCCGACAGGGCCGCCGCCGAAAGCGATATCGGAATTATAGGCAAAATAATTATAAATAATATTGACGCTCAGCCGTCGCTGGGCAGAATAAAGTACTGCCGCGGCGCCGACGGTCCGGAGACGACGGCCGAGGTTTTAAAAGGCGCGGTCTTTGATAAAGAGGCCAAAACGCTTGCCGCCTTTGTCGATTTAGCCTCTGCCTCGGGCGAGGCGGACGATATAGTCGTAAAGGAAATAACGCTGGATGATTATGTTTGCAGCGGATATATCACCCTTTGTCCTGCCGCCAGAATTCAAAGCGTCAGTTTCTCGCAGTTCGCCAAAAACGGCGCTTCCGGCGGGGCCGACGGCCTGAAGCGGGCGTATGTGCGAATCGTCGATCTGCCTTTCAATCCCGACACCTTCAGGGCCGTCTATACGGTCGGCGGCGGTTCGGAAGAAAAAACCGTCAATATCGCCTCCTATAAGGACGGCGCGCTCACCTTCGGAGGCATTATTACCGACGCTTCTTATATAACTCTTAAGCGGATTGAAGTCGCCGCATATGTTTTTAACGCCGACAGGCGGATAGATCTCAGCGGCGGCGTCTGCAGGGAAGCGCTGCTCTTCGGCGGTTTCGTCAGGACGGGGCGATGCTGAAGAACTATGAGGTTACTGTCAGCGGCGTGCCTTCTTACGGAAGCGGAAAGGCAAAATACTGCCGAGGCGATTCTTATGTCGGAGCGGTCTGCGCCGAAGGATCCTACAGCCCCGCCGATAAGAAAGTAACCTTCATTATTCCGGAATTCAGAAGCTTTATTTCTTTAGACAAAATAGTGGTTAATAACCATTATAAATACGTCGATTCCAAAATCAAAGATAACTTTTCCATAGCTTACGGCGATATGTCCGCCGAATCCGTAAGCTGCTGCCAGAGCGTGAGCGGAGTCAGCGCCAAGCCCAATTCCGCCAGACTGTCGTACGTTTTGTATAACGACAGTTCCAGGACGTATACCGTAAGCGGAACCTACGACGCCTCCGCCCAGACGGTAAACTTCCGTTTCAAGGCCAAGGAGGACGTCAAAGTCGCTTCCATCGTCGTCAACGGCAAGCTTTACAGCAAAGGCGTCAGCCTGACCTATCCCAACCCGAACAGTACGATTAAATACGCCAATATGTTCTCGACCCGGTTGATCGTCAAAAACGTGCCGCAGGCGGCCAATTACATAATGGTAAAATATAAGCTCTACAACAGCAAGACCGTCGCTTCTTCCTCTACCTACAGCAAGACCGCCGGAACCTACAGTTCCGTCAATCAGACCTATACCTTCCCCTTCACGCTCTCGGCGCTGAACGGCTCGGCTTACGACACGGTCGCCGTCAAATCGGTCGCTCTGAACAATTCGGTCAGCACAGCCGAGCGTATTATCAGTCTGGGCAAAACCTACAATTTGCTTTACAGCGGCCTGAAGGCTCAGAACACGCGCTATTCGGTGAACGTGTACAGCGGAACCTCCGGAGTGTGCGGGAAGACGGGAACGATGAAATATACTCTCAACGGCGCCGCTTACTCCGCTAAGGGAACGGTAAAATACGATTCGGATAAGGGCCGCTATGTGATGCACTTTGAGACCCTCAAAACTACGGCCGCGTCCGTTAAGATAAACAAGGTTACCGTCGGCAATAAGTATTACGGCAGTTCCTTCACTCTGAAATACGGCCAGAACAAAGCCAATTCCGCCGCTATCGAAGGTCTCGAGACTATCAACACCAGAACCCTGAACATGGCTTCCGGCTTCAAGAGCTGAAGCAGTATAGATTCTTCGCTGTCGCTCAGAATGACAAGTGTGTTCGCTGCACTCAGAATGACAGAGTATTTGTCAACCTGAGGCCAAAGTTTGTCATTCTGAATCCAAAATTTGTCATCCTGAGCCTCCGGCGAAGGATCTGTCTGAAAGTTATAGATTCTTCGCTGCCGCTCAGAATGACAAGTGTGAGCGCTGCGCTCAAAAGGGATTTACTCTTAAACAATGCCTGTAATGTCATCCTGAGCTTGTCGAAGGGTCTGTCTTGTATAAAGCTATAGATTTTCAGCTGTAAAAGGACTGAATATTCTCCGCAGAGCTCGCTCTTTCCAAAGGACGAGCTCTATTAATGGCGCGACCGCTTTTTATCCGCCGGAATCCCGGTCCTCTGCATTGCCGTCGGCTGCAGAGTGCGGAAAAAAGTCTGTCCCTGCGCGTTGTGTCCGTCTCAATTTACAAAATTTTCACCGGCGAAAACTCGCAAACGCCGTTTTTCTGCTATAATGAAGGCGCTGCCTTTCGGCGGGCTTTAAATTTCGCGGTATTGGAGACAAAGGCGTCAGAATGGACATTTTCAACAAAAATAACGCAAAAATAGCTTTTGCCTCTATCGCTTTTCTGCTGGCGGCTTCGGCCTTTTCCCTGACCGGCTGCGGAGAACCCCGGGTCTGCGCTCAGGGCGGGGGGAGCGCGGCCGCGGTAACCGCCGCGCAAAGAAACGCCGATATTAAAGTTAAATTTGATTTTCCTGTCTATCAGGCCGTCGCTTCCGAAGTTAAGAGCTTTGAATTTACGCTTTACAATGACGCTTTGGCCGTATGTTATACTAAAACGGCTTCGCGCAGCGACTTTAAGCAAGGCTGCATAACTCTGCAGGGCGCGCCCGTCTCCGCCAAGTCCCTGGTCTGCCTTTTCCGGGACGCCTGCGGCAATCCCATCGGCCTGAGCGAAAGCGCCGCTTTGGAGTTAGCTCCCGGCGCCGAGGTTACGGTAAACAATCCCGATTACGCTTCTACCGCCGCCGAACTGGGGGAGCGCCTGTGCGCGCTGCGTCTGTCGCCTTCCGCGCCGGTTAAGCTCAGAACGGGGGAGAAAGTTCAGCTCAAGGCAGAGGGCGTATTCAGCTGCCGCAGCGGCGCGGAACTTTCCTGCGACCTGACTTCCTGCAGCCGTCTGGTCTGGGAGAGCTCGAACAATTCTCTGCTCAGACACCTGGGCGGGGGCGCTTTTAAGGCTCTTTCCGGCGGCAGCGTCAGGGCTTATGCCTCTATCGGCCAAAAGCAGGCCGCAGTCGATATAATTGTCAGGGCGGCCGCCTCTCCCGGGCAGCTTCAGCAGGAAGATAAGCCGGCGGACAGCGATGCAGAGCGCTCCGACGCCGGAACGGTCAGCGGCGAAAGCGCCGGAAGCGATACCGATCCGATTACTGCAGCCGATCCCGAACCTGTTCCGGTGGAAAGTCCCTGCGCGCTGAATCTGGATCTGAGCCGCTGCTGCCTGCCCGCCGGGCTCAGTATTGAAGTGCGCGGCTACGATATTAACAATCGGCTTCGCTTTCGCAGTACGAATGTCGGTTTAAAGGAAAGCCTTGCCGCCGACCGGAGCGTCGCCAAAGTGGCCGGCGTCCTGCTGGAGGGCGACGGCCAGGTTTACGGCGTATTTGCCGCCGATGTTGATTTGCAGGGGAAGGACAGCTGTACGCTCAGCAATCCTCGGGTTCTCAGCGGCTCGGAACTGGCCGCCTGCGGCGAGATGGTTCTGGCAAGCGATAAAGCGGTTTACGATCTGGGCGGCGAGGAGTTAGTTTACGAAAAAAACGAGTCAGACAGCCGCTGCGTTTATGTGCATTGCAGCGCCGAGGTCCGCTACAGCATAATCCCCGGGGTCTGGGCCTACAGCTCGGCCGGCAGATTCCTGGAGAAGCTCTGCCGCTTTAAGACGGAAGACTCGGAATCGGATGAATACGGAGTTTTCCGCTTCTTTGAAGCCGGCGAATATACGGTCTCGGTCAGCTATCGCGGCGTAACCGGAGTCTTTTCCGTAGAGGTTATTGATTCAGCCTCTCCCTCGAGCGGCGATTATCGGCTCAATGTCGATCTCAGCGCCTCCAATCTGCCCTCTGGAGCGGTCTGTGAGCTGCGCGGCTACAGCCGGCGCAACACGCTTCTTTTCAGCGAGGGGAATGTTTCCGATCTGAATCCGACTTTTGAAGATGTAAATAAAAATGTCGTCAGAGTGGTCGGCGTAGTTAAGACGTCCGGCGGAGAGCCCTGGGGCGTATTTGAGCAGAACGTCAGCCTCGAAGACGGGGAGATCTGTCGGATAAGTCAGCCCGCAATGCTGATCGGCGAACAGCTTGCCGCTCAGAAGGGCTCTCTGAGCTTCAGTATTCCTAAGCTCTGCTATTATCTCGAAGATAAAGACGCCGACGGTTATGCGGCGATCTCTGCTTCGCCGGTTATTACCTACAATTATGCCGGCAACTGGTCTGAGTCTTTCGGCCGGGAGGATCTGAAGGGCTGGGACGCCTTTGCCCTCGGCAGCTCTCCTCATTTGGAGTATTATGATTCCGCCGACAAATGCCGGCTCAAGGCTGATGAGCCCGGGCAGTATGCGATCGGCGCCTCATACCGCGGCCTGACTTCCGCTTCGGTGCAGATTAGTGTTTTCGATACTCCGGCGCCAAATTACAGCGTCGCCGTCAATTTTGCCGCTGCCGGCCTGCCGGAGGATTCCGCTCTGATTTGCTGTCAGCTTTTTAAGGGCGGAACCGCGGTCAGCGAGGAATTCATCCGCAGCAGCGCTTCCTCTCTTAATATGGAGGGCGTCTCCGGCGGAGCCGACGGCGTCGTTATCAAGGTTAAAAATGCTTCCGGGCAGCTGATCGGTCTTTTATACAAAGCCTTCAGCTTCAGCGGCAATGAGGCTGTTCTGAACAATGTCAGCGTCGCTTCGGGCGCGGGCCTGGACGCTTATATCAAGTCTTTTTCAGTCTCTCCCGCCTATACCCTGAGAAACGTGGGCGAAGTTCTGATTGGGAGAGCGCAGGCCGAATTGAGCTTCAATTCCGGCACAATCCTGCAGAATTGCGATGTTTCGGCAGAAGCGATCTGGTCGAGCTCCGATATGGC
Source organism: bacterium (assembly GCA_017458675.1). GTDB lineage: Bacteria > Vulcanimicrobiota > Xenobia > Xenobiales > Xenobiaceae > RGIG3641. The sequence continues at coordinate 54,994 of JAFTAM010000182.1, read as the reverse complement.
CGAGGGCGCGGTTGGCAATTCCTGGAGGGTGAGCCGCGCCGGCGAGCTTTCGCTCAGAGCTTCCCTGGGAAGCAAGTACGCCGACGTAAAGGTTTACGCTTCCGGAGCCGGCGACGATAAGAATTATCAGTATGCCGAAGCCGATTTAAGCGGCGGCCGCGCGGTCGGCATAGCTGTATATACTCCCGACGGCACGTCCGACAGAGGCGGCTTCGGCGGCAAAGTCGCCGCCGGTTCCGCCGCCGGCGAGCATGGCGCAGATTATGACAAAGAAGAGCCTGTGGCCGACAGAGAGCTTTTGAGACAAATTGAAATTGAGGGCAGAGCGGAATCGGAAATTGAAGATTTGGAGGAGAAGCTTTTTTCCGCGAAAAATAACAGCTTGTCCGATTCGGGCATGTTCGTCCTCAATAAGGATGAAGCCGTAAGAAAGCTCGATTATATCAACGCCAAAGATGGCGATACAATCAGCGGCATATACGATTACAGCCGCGGCGCCTATTACGACGCTCAGGTGATTTTGGGCAATGAAGGCATAACTCTGCCCAACGGCTACCGCACTTCGGGCAAGATTATTATTCTGGCGGAAATAAAGGACGGCGCGCCGCTGTTGGATTTGAGTGATCCCGAGGAACTGCGGAAGGTTCTTCTGATCGATTATATGATGGGCGTAAAGAACCCCTTCGACAAGGACGGCCTGCCCGTTCTCGATCGCATCCGTCAGGATTTGGGCCATGAATGCGGCTACGGAAGCGGAGGCGGCGTCAGCGGACTTGAAAAGGTCGTCATATCCGTAGCCGATATGGGCGAAGGCGCAGCTATCGCCTATACGACCGCCACCAATTGCTTCCCCAAAAGCATATACAGCAACAGCAACGAATGTGAAATGATCACGTTCAATTACTTTAAATATCTGCAGTTTGATACGCCCAGCATCTGCTCTAACTTTGCCCATGAATTTTCACATCTGGTTTCTTATAACGCCAGAAGCTTCCGGGATATGCCCGACGGCTATAACCAGGCCATAAAGGCGTATTTCCGCCGGGCCTCCGATCTGGAGAAGGGACGCGCCGATCTTTGCTGTTTCCTGTGCGGCTTCGGCATTGACGACAGGACTGAGAGCTTTGCGGAGTTTAAGGAGCTTACGGGCGCGGATTCGCTGCCTGACCGGGCCGGCGTGTATTGTTCCAAGGCTTTGGATCGCCGGGCTAAAGCTCATCTCTATCTGAAGCAGATAAGCAGCTACAGCATTAAAGATTCCGGCTACTGCGGAAGCGCGGGCAATTCAACCATAGCCAACTACGGACAGGGCTGTTTCTTTTTAGCCTATCTTTACGACCGTTACGGTCTGAGCGCCGTAAAGAAATTTACCGAAAGCTCTCCCTATGACAGCGAGTATCAGGATATACCCGCAGGGGCTTCTCATAAGGACTACGATATGCTGGCCCGCATCGTCGGCGAAGCTGAGGGAAGAACGGTCAGCTTTGAGGAGCTTTACGAAGAATACGGCAAGACTCTGCTTTTCAACAGCATCTGTGAGGCGGACGGTATCCCCTCCGATTACCGGCTTTTTACTTTAGTTCCCGGCAGGTCCTACGATTCCGGCTTTACTCCCGAAGAATACCGCTGGTACGGTGATCTGCCGAAAATTACGCCTGTAAATAAGGGAACCGCTTTCACGGAAAGCGGCGTTGTCCCCTGGTCTTTAAATTACTATATCACCCCTGATATGTCTTATTCGCTCGGTCCCTCCACCGGCATTTTCGGCATGTGGGGCAGCCTGACGAGCCGCTTTAAAATGCTGATGTTCGGCGGCTGCACATACGAGCGCGATCTGAACTAAAGCTCGGTTCGATCTATATTTACAAAAAATTAACCGATAATAAATTGAAAACAGCGTGGTTTTGTTATAATTAAAGCGTGCAGTCTGCGTTTAAGCGGCATTTAACTGCGGAAATACTCTGCGTCAACAGAAATTATTTTATTGACGAAAGGCGGCGGTATGGATCTTTTCAACAGGAACAATGCGAAAATTGCCTTTGCCTCTATCGCTTTTATGCTGGCGGCTTCGGCCTTTTCGGCGGCAGGCTGCGGCGATTCGCGGGTAAGCGCCGACGCCAGCGGAATTTCGGCGATAAGCGCCGGACAAAGGACCGCCGATATTAAAATAAAGTTCGATTTCCCGGAATACAAGACCGTCGAGCTTACCGTCAGGAGCTTTGAATTCACTCTTTATGATGAGAATTTGAACGTCTGTTATACAAAAACGGTTCAGCGCGGCGATTTTAAGCTGGGCTGCGTCACTCTGCACGGCGTGCCCGTCTCGGCTCAGTCTCTGGTCTGCCTGTTAAGAGATAAATATCAAAACCCCATAGGCTTGACCGAAAGCATAGCTTTGGATTTAACTTCCGGCGCTGAAGTTACGCTGAATAATCCCGATTTTGCTTCCACCGCCGCCGAACTGGGCGAGCGTCTGAGCCTTCTGCGCTTTTCATCGGCCGCTCCCGTTAAGCTCAGGACGGGGGAGAAGGTTCAGCTCAAGGCCGAGGGCGCGTTCAGCTGCCGAAACGGAGCGGAACTGCTCTGCGATCTTACCTCCTGCAGCCGCCTGGTTTGGGAAAGCTCCAATAATTCCGTGCTCAGGCACTTAGGCGGAGGAAGCTTTAAAGCTCTTTCCGGCGGCGGCGTAAAGGTTTACGCTTCTCTCGGCCAAAAACAGATCGCCGCCGATATTATTGTCAGAGCGGCCTCAGCCCCTGAAAAGGCTAGCCCCTCCGAGCCTGCCGGCGGAGACGCCGCGGCGGATAACGCCGGAAACAGTATTGATCCGATTACCGTCGCCGATCCCGAGCCTGTTCCCGCAGAAAAGCCCTGCGCTCTGAAGCTGGATTTAAGCCGCTGCTGCCTGCCTTCCGATCTCAGTTTGGAGGCGCGCGGCTATGACGCTGACAATCAGCTTCGCTTCCGCAAAAACTGCGCCGGTTTAAAGGATTGCCTTGAGGCCGATCAGAGCGTCGCCAAGGTGGCCGGCATTCTGCTGGAGAGCGACGGTCAGGTTTACGGTATCTTCTGTGCAGATGTAAATTTGAAGGGACAAAAGAGCTGCACGCTGAGCAATCCCCGGATTATCTGCGGCGAAGAACTGGCTGCCTGCGGCGAGATGGTCATAAGCGGCGATAAAGCGGTTTACGATCTCGCCGATGAGGAACTGGTTTACGAAAAGACCGAATCGGACAGCCGCAGCGTCTATGTGCACTGCAGCGCCGAGGTTCGCTACAGCATTATTCCCGGGGTCTGGGCTTACAGCTCGGCCGGCGATTTCCTGGAGCGGCTCTGCAGTTTCAAGGCGGAAGATTCGGATTCGGAGGAGTACGGAGTATTTCGCTTCTTTGAGGCCGGCGAGTATACGGTTTCGGTGAGCTATCGGGGCATTACGGGCGTATTCTCTGTAGAAGTTATCGACTCTTCCAGTCCTGTAAGCGGAGATTATCAGCTCAATATCGATCTCAGCTCTTCCGGACTGCCTTCGGGCGCCGTTTATGAGGCGCGCGGCTACAGCAGCCGGGGCACGCTGCTTTTCAGCGAGCAGGGCGTTTCCGATTTGAATTCGACCTTTGCGGATATAAACAAAAATACCGTCAAGGTTATCGGCGTCATAAAGACCTCCGACGGCGAGCCCTGGGGCATGTTTGAACAGAATATCAGCCTGAAGGAAGGGCAGATCTGCAGGATTAACCAGCCCGATTTGCTGACCGGGGAGCAGTTTGCTCAGGAAAAAGCCGAGCTGAGCTTAAGCATTTCGCCTGCAGAATATCAGCTCATAAATAAGAACGCCGACGGCTATTTAACCGTCAGTACTGAGCCCGCCCTGACTTACGGCTACGCAGACGGCTGGTCGGAGACCTTCAGCCGAAGCGATATCTGCGGCTGGGAGGATTTCGCTTTAAACAGCGCCCCTTATTTGGAGTATTATTCTTCTGAAGCAAAGTACCGGCTCAAGGTCTATGAAGCGGGCCAATATATCATCAGCGCCTCCTACAGAGGTTTAACCTCTTCATCGGCGCAGATTTTTGTCGCCGATATTCCGCCGGCATACAGCGTCGAAATCAATTTCGCCGCCGACGGCCTGCCGGCGAATTCTTCGCTGATTTACTGTCAGCTTTTTAAGGAAGGGACTGCGGTCAGCGAAGAGTTCAGCAGAAACAGTTCCTCATCCCTGAGTTTTGACGAGGTTTCGTCCGAAGCCGACGGCATTGTCATAAAGGTGAAAAATACTTCCGGCCAGCTGGCCGGTCTGCATTATCAGGCCCTGAATTTCGGCGAGGACAATAAGGCGGTTTTAAACGGCGTCAGCGTCGCTTCCGGCAGCGCCATGGACGCTTACATTAAGTCCTTTGCGGCTTCTCCCGGTCATAGCTTGAAGAGACCTGGCGAATACGTCGTCGGGAGCGCCCAGGCTGAGCTGACCTTCAATTCCGGCAAAATTATCCAGACCCGCGACGTCTCGACCGAGGCGGTGTGGTCCAGTTCGGATATGACCAAGGGCGCGGCCAATAACTCCTGGAGAATAGGCCGGGCCGGCGAATCTACGTTCAGAGCGGCTCTGGGCAGCCGGTACGCCGACCTGAAAGCTTATGCTTCAGGCGTCTGCAGCGACAGTTTGTATCAGTACGGACAGGCCGATTTGTCAAATAATCGGGCGGTGACGCTGGCGATTTATGCGCCGGACGGAACCTCTACCAAGGGCGGCTTCAGCGGCGGTATCGCCGGAGGAACGCCCTCGGCCGTCAATCAGTCGGCGGCGGAGGCGGACGGAAGATTGACAAAAACTCTTGACGGCGGCGGGCAGGGCGAGTCGGAGATCCGCAGACAGGAAGCCGAAGCTTTTGAGAAGTTCAAAAAGAATTCGGGCGGTTCCCGGCTCAATTTCAGTATGGACGACGCTTATCCGAAGACTCTCGATTATGTCAACGCCAAAAGCGGAGACACCGTCAGCGGCGTATACGACTCCGTACGCAAAGCCTCTTATGACGCCAAGGTAATTTTGGGCGGCGACGGCTTGACTTTAAGCAATGGCTACAGGACTTCGGGGAAGGTCATTATTTTAGCGGAGATTAAGGACGGTACGCCGCTTCTGGATCTGACAAACTCTGTAGATCTTCTCCAAGTTCTGATGATAGATTATATGCTGGGCGTCAAGAATCCCTTCGATTCAGAGGGCAAGCCTGTGCTTGAGCGCATCCGCTCCGACGTCGGCCATGAATGCGGATACGGCTGCGGAGGCGGCGTAAGCGAACTCGAAAAGGTTGTAATATCAATTGCCGATATCGGAGAAAGCGGCACTATCGCTTATACTATAGCCACCAACTGCTTCCCCAGGAAACTGATAAATACCAGCAACGAATGTGAGATGATCACATTTAATTACTCGAAATATCAGCAGTTCGATCCGGCCAGCATGTGTTCAAATTTCGCCCATGAATTTGCCCATATGGTGTCGTTCAATACCCGAGCCTTCCGCGATATGCCCGACGGTTACATTGCGGCTGCCAATCGCTATGTAGACAGAATGAGCATTCTGGAAGAGGGCCATGCCGATCTGTGCAGCTTCCTGTGCGGTTTCGGCTGCGACGACAGAACCGGGGATTTTTCGGAATTCCAAAACCTTGTCGGTCTGACGTCTCTGCCCTCCTGGGCAGTCAGTTATGCATCCAAGGCTTTGGACCGCCGAGTTAAGTCGTATTCTTATCTGAACGGCCTCGGCAGCTACAGCATTAAAGACGCCGGCTATTATGCCGCTTCGGGAAGCTCTACGATTGCCAATTACGGCCAGGGCTGCTTCTTCCTGACCTATCTTTACGATCACTACGGTTTAAATACGGTTAACAAATTTTACAACAGTTCTCCCAATGACAGCGACTATGCTAATTTACCGTACGGAGCTGCTCATAAGGATTTTGATCTGCTGGCCGCCGTTGTCGGCGAGGATACCGGGAAGGAAGTCAGCTTTGCGGATATTTATGCCGATTACGGCAAGGCTCTGCTGTTAAACAGCTCCGGCGCCGCCGACAGTATCCCTTCCGCCTATCGGCTGTCCACTTTAATTCCCGGCAAGACCTACGATTCCAGTCTGACCGCAGCCGCTTATCAGTATTACGGAGCTCTCCCGCCGATTACGCCAGTCGGCATGGGGACAAATTTATCGGTTTCCGATATCGTGCCCTGGTCATTGAACTATTATATCACTCCCAATATGACCTATTCCGTCGGAGCTTCTTCCAGCGTATTCGGCATGTGGGGCGGTATGAACAGCTTCTTTAAGATGATGCTCTTCAATAACAGTTTAATTTACGGTCAGGACATAGATTAAGCCTTATTATCCCTGATTTTGCAAGCTCTTTAAGGGAGGTATTGAATGGATAGGTCCTTCGGACTCAGACGGACGTCGGCTTTAAAGCTCAGCTTATTTTTGGGCCTTTTGCTGCTGCTGGCTTCTTTGCTTTCGGCCTGCTCCGACAGCAGATATGATTTAGGCAAGGGCGAGGCCGCCGCGGTAAAGGCCGATTTGGCAAGCGCTCAGCGCCTATGTTTATTATTGCCCGATTACGGAGGGGAAATCGCTCCCGAGAATCTGCAGGCGGTTTTAAATATCTGCGAACTGAGCGTCGATGCTTCGGCAAACGGCAAAGTTTCGGCCGAGGTTCCCATCCCTCTGTATACCGATGAGGAAAAAGCGGAGCTTCTGCAGCAGGAAGCCGCGGACAAAGCTGCTTTTGATTATGAGGAGGAGCCTCTTGACGGTGAAGACGACTCTGAAGGCGGCGAAGACAGCGCAGCTGCCGGCGGAGCTGAGGAAATCGGCGAAGACTGCGGGGACTGCGATCATGAGCATGTCTCCGAGCCCTGCACGGATGATGCGGAGCTTGATTCGGAAGCTGCCGAGTTGGAGGATGAGACGGCTGAGGCCGAACCGGAAGCCGCTTTAGAGACTGAAGAAGGCGGAGCCGAGGACGGCGAGGCTGCAGAAGCCGCCGCTTTGGAGGCCGAGGCCGTTCCCGAAGAGGAAGCCGAGGCGCAGACTTTGGCCGCTCAGGGCGAAAGCGCCGCTTCCGCTCCTTCTTCCGAGGCAGGCGTGGCTGTTCCGCTCAGCTATGACGGAAGAGCGCACGGCAGCGTCCGCAGCAGCGAGGCTGTCCTGGATGAAAACAACGCTCTGCGCATATATTTCGATATCGACAGCGAGCTTTTCCCTATAAAGCTTGAAAGTCTCAGCCTTAGCGAGAACTCCGGAAGCGAGGACGGGGCCTTCCTTTTCTTCCCGCTGCAGATTGACGCGGAAAAAGGCGGCTGTACCGTTGAAATCGCCCAGAGGCAGGAGAGCGGGGCCGAGCCGGTAGGCGGCGAGGCTGAAAGCTTGAAAAGCTTCAGGCTAATCTACGACGGCGAGGCCGGGGCTGAAACCTTATACGGCAAATACGTCTATTTCCGCATAACCGATCTGGCCTGCGAGCCGACTGAGTTCAGCCTCTCCTACACCGAGGACGGCGCCTCTGAGGTTAAAACCGTCAGTATTGCTTCTTATGATGACAATATGCTGACCTTCGGAAAAATTTTAACGAACGCTTCTTATATAACTCTCAACAAAATTGAGGTCGGCGCCGCTTCCTATGAGACCGCCAAGAGAATCGAGCTTAACGGCAGCGCTCATATCGAGGTGCTGTCTTACTATGATTTTGTACTCGGCGAACCCATTGACTATATTTTTAAATTTACCAAGCCTGCCGGTTCGTCTCTGAAGCTCAGATACACCGCCGGCAATTCCTCGGAGATTCGCGAGGCTTTATTCGCCGGCAGCGCTTCAGATTACAATATTTTGTCTTCGGAAAACGCGGAGGCAAGAATTAGCTCTGCCGCCGATATTATTGTGTTGAGAGAGGTTCAGGTCAACAACCGCTATATGAGCTGCTCCGAGAAGCTGACCAATTTTAATCCGGAGATGAATTCCCGTATGGATTTGTTCAGCGGCTACAGCAATATGGATCGCGAGTCTATAAGTTACTGTCAAAGCGTCAGCGGCGTTTCTTCTAAGCCCGCTTCGTGCAGACTTTATTATAAAAAGTATGGCAATACCACTGAGTATACTGCAAGCGGCACATATAACAGTTCTTCACAGACTGTTAATTTTAAATTTAATGCCAATGACGATGTAACCGTAACAAAAATTATTGTAAACAGCAGAGTTTATTCGAACAGCATAGCCCTTAACTGCGTAAAATCCTCCAATACAATTAAATACGCCAATATGCCTTACGCCAAGCTGGTGGTAAAGAACGTCAAGTCGGCGGCCAATTATATTGTTGTCACTTACAAGCTTTACAACAGCAAAACCGGCGCTTATTCTTCATCAACTTACAAAAAGACCGCCGGAACCTACAGCTCCGCCGATAAGACCTATACTTTCTCCTTTACGCCCTCTGCGCTCAACGGCATAGATTACGATACCGCCGTCATAAAGTCCGTAACTCTGGATAACTCTGTCAGCGTCAAGGATCGCTCTATCGCCATGGGCAAGACTTACGGCCTGCTTTACAGCGGCTTGTCGGCTCAGAACACGCGCTATGCGGTCAATGTAACCAACGGGACCGCCAACATCGTCGGACGCAAGGGCACGATGACCTACACTCTGCCCAGCGGCAAGAGCTATACGGCCAACGGCTCGGTCAGATACGACCCCGTCGCCAAGCGCTACGTCATGCACTTTGATACCGTCAAAACTACGGCCGCTTCGATAAAGGTGAATAAGATTACCGTCGGCAACAGGTACTATGCAAGCTCTTTCACGATGAAGTACGGGCAGAACAAGAACGCCTCCAATCCCAACGAGGGCCGCAATACCCGAACTCTGGGCATGGGCTCCGGCTTCAAGGCCTGCAGCGTCGCCTACACCGTAACTCTGACCAACGTTCCCTCTTCCGTATCCGCCGCCTCCATGAAATGGAGCACAGCCTCCGGTTCCTATACGTCCAAGAGCAAATATGCCGACGGCAAGATCGTCTTCACTCCGAAGACCTCCGCCGATACGCTGACAGTCGGTACGATAACCGCCGGAAGCAAAAAGAGCATTAAGTCTTTCGCTCTCACTCCCAAGAAGCGCTCCTACAGCCTCAGCTGCAGCAGCCAGATGGGCAAGAAGGGCAATAAGTGGGTCTCTCAGACCTGTTCGGCCTGCTATGTAAAGGGCGGCGGCAAATGCAAAACCTGCAAGGGCAGCGGCAAAGTCGCCTGCTCGGCGTTTAAAATGGCCGGAGCCTCCAAGTGCTTCTCCTGCAGCGACACCGGCAAGATGAACTGTCCGACCTGCGCGGCGACTAAAAAATGCCAGACCTGCTCCGGCAAAGGTACGCGCAATGTTTTAAAGGCCGTCGACTAATTCTGATACGGTCGGCTTCCCGCCGATAAGACCGGCAAAATGCCAAAAAGTCCGCTTTGCTCAAAGGCGGACTTTTTTTATGCTTGCGGCGCAGCGGCAGTAATTGTATAGGAACGCTCATATATTGCGAAGAAGTTTGAAAATTACGAATCTTTTTGACTTGCGAGGGCCCTGCAGTATTTATGAGTATCAAAGCCAATGCTCTGGATTTTATTATGAGTCAGGTAACGGTGAGGAACCCCGGCGAGCCCGAATTCTTACAGGCTGTGCGCGAGGTTTTTTCTTCGGTCATCCCGGTGGTAGAGGCTAATCCTGTTTATAGGCGCATGAAAGTTCTGGAGCGTCTGGTGGAGCCGGAGCGTTCGATCATTTTCAGGGTCCCCTGGGTTGACGATTTGGGCAACGTGCAGGTCAACAGGGGCTATCGCGTGCAGATGAGCAGCGCCATAGGGCCTCTGCAGGGAGGCATCAGGTTTCATCCCAGCGTCAATCTGAGCATAATTAAGTTTCTGGCTTTTGAGCAGGTCTTCCGCAATTCGCTGACCAGCCTGCCTCTGGGCGGGGCCAAGGGCGGCTCCGATTTCGATCCCAAGGGCAAATCCGATATGGAGGTCATGCGTTTCTGCCAGTCCTTTATGACGGAGCTTTACCGACATATCGGACCGACTCACGACGTAATTTCCAGCGGTCTGGGAGTAGGGGGCAGAGAGGTCGGCTATCTGTTCGGCATGTACAAAAAGCTGACCGGGCAGTTCTCCGGAGCGGTCACCAATAAAGGCATGGAGTGGGGCGGTTCGATGCTCCGTCCCGAAGCGGCCGGATTCGGAGTAGTTTACTTTATTGAGAATATGCTGAGCCGCCGCCATGAGAGCCTGGAAGGCAAAAGGGTCGTTATTTCCGGCTCCGGCAATATGGCGCAGTTTACGGCCAAAAAGGCTATCGCCATGGGGGCTAAGGTGCTGACCATGTCGGATTCCGACGGCACGATTTACGATCCCGACGGCATAGACGAGGATAAGCTGGACTGGATTATGGAGCTTAAGAATCTGCGCCGGGGCCGCATTTACGAATATATAGACGAATTTGACGGGGCGGAGTATTTAGACGGGGCCAATCCCTGGAGTATACCCTGCGACGTAGCCGTTCCGGCGGCCACTCAGAATGAGATCTTCCTGGAGGACGCCAAAGAGCTGATCAAAAACGGCGTAACCGCTGTGGCCGAGGCTTCCGATATGTCTTGCATGCCCGACGCCGTAAGCGAGTTTCTGCGCAGCAAAGTTCTCTTCGGCCCCAGCAAGGCCGTCAACGCCGGCGGCGTGGTTGCTTCCGGTTTGGAAATGGCTCAGAACGCTTCCCACGAGAATTGGTCGCTGGATGAAATAGACGAGCGCCTCAGTCAGGTTATGCGTTCGATTCACGGGGCCTGCGTGCGCTACGGACGCAGCGACGAGGGGTTTGTCAACTATGTGCGCGGGGCCAACGTAGCCGGCTTTGTCAGAGTAGCCGACGCCATGGTCGACCAGGGCATTGTTTAAGCGGCCGCCGCGTCTTTAAACGAATTCAGAAAGAAAATAAATATGCGTTCGATCCGCAAGTTTCATGAGCTGGCGCCCTATCGGGTGCGCGAGGTTCTGCTTCTGGCCTCCGAATACGATTTTTTTGTGCTGGAGGCCGAGGGGCAGCTGGCTGAACTGCTCTTTTTTAAATATACGGAATTTTATATGGTGGGAGCGCCGCGCATCTCTCATGTGACCTCGGCGGAGCAGGCCATAGAATTTATGCAGAGCAGGCGCGTCGATCTTGTGGTCGAGGTGCTGCGCGAGGGTGAAAACAATATTATCGGCTCTGTCGACAAAGTGCGCAGGGCCTTTCCTTCTCTGCCTATCGTTCTGCTGATTTTGGATGAAATGCTGCTGCGCCGCAGCAATATCTCCGAAGGCTTAAACAAGGTTGCGGGCGTCTTTCTGTGGACCGGTGATTTTCGGCTGACTACGGCAATTTTCAATTATGTTGAAGATATCTTAAACGTAGACAGCGATACCGCCCATACCGGCGTTCAGGTTATCATCGCAGTAGAGGATAGAATAGGCGACTATTCCATACTGCTGACCCACCTTTACGATGAGCTTATGGAGCAGAGCCGCCTGCTTTCCGGCGAGGGCGTTAACTTTGCTCAGCGCATGCTGAGAATGCTGGCCCGTCCCAAAATTCTTCTGGCCGAGAACTATGAAGAAGCTCAAAGACTGTTCGACCGGCATTCCCGCTACGTTTTAGCTTTAATAAGCGACGTAAGCTTTGTCAGAGAGGGACAAAAGGATGAAGAGGCCGGCTTTAAGCTGGCCGAATACTGCTCGGCCCGCAAGCAGCGTCTGCCGGTTCTGCTGCAGTCTTCGGATGCGGCCAACCGTCAGCGCAGCGAGGCTAAGGGCTGGCACTTTGCATTTAAGCATCCCGACAAGCTCAGACAGGCGCTGCATCTTTTTCTGGAGGAGAGCCTGGGCTTCGGCGATTTCGTCTTCCGTATGCCGGATCGTCGGGAAGTGGCTCGCGCCCACGATACCTACGATTTGGAAAATTTACTGCGCACCGTCGACCTCCAATCGGTTTATTATCATGCCTCCAACAACCATTTTAACGTCTGGCTCAGGGCCCGCAATTATTTTGATCTGGCCGATGAGGTTGAACAGATCAGGGCTGAGGACTTTCCCTCTCCCGAGAAGCTCCGCGATTATATAATTGAGGTTTTAAACAAACACGCCTTGCTGGAGCAGAACGGCAGGATCGCCGATTTTACTCCTAAGGCGGACAGTCATTCTCTGCATAATTTCTTCAAGATCGGCGGAGGTTCGGTAGGCGGCAAGGGACGCGGCATAGCTTTTATCAATTCCCGGCTGGCCAACGATAAATTTATCGGACAGTTTGCTGGCCTGAAGGTCGATATCCCCAAAACCGTGGTTTTGGGCACGGATATTTATGACAGCTTCATGGAGTTTAACGGCTTTGTCAAAGGCCTGCAGAAAAATCTTTCCGACGAGGAGCTGCAGAAACTCTATGCGTCGGCCCGGCTTCCCGATGCGGTGAGCGCCGAGCTTAAGGCGGCTCTGAAGCTGCTGCACGGGCCTTTGGCGGTGCGCTCCTCCAGCCTTCTGGAAGATTCTCAGAATCAGTCCTGCGCCGGCATTTACGCAACCTGTATGGTTCCCGACAGCAGCAGCGAAAGCGAAGAGCGCTTTAAGCTAATCTGCAGCGCCGTCAAGCGCGTATATATGTCGGCGGTCGCTTCCAAGGCCAGGGCTTATCTGGAAAATGCCCGCTATCCCGGCGAGGAAGAAAAAATGGCCGTGATCGTTCAGGAATTGGTCGGCCGTCAGCATGGCCGGTATTTCTATCCCGATTTTGCGGGAGTGGCCATGTCGTCCAACTACTATCCGATGGCGCCGCAGAAGCCCGAAGACGGAGTGGCCGCAATGGCGCTGGGGTTCGGAAAGACGGTCGCCGGCGGCGAAAACTGCGTCCGCTTCAGCCCGAAATGGCCTAAGCTTCTGCCTCATGAATACTATCAGGGAAAATATTTAAAGTATTCTCAGAAAAAGTTTTATGCGCTGGATTTGGAAAGCAAAGGCGCGGACAGCCCCGACGCCATTGTCTCGCTGCCTCTGTCTCAGGCCGAGGAAGACGGAACTCTGGCCCAGGCGGCTTCCGTGTTCTGCACCAAAAGCGGCGCCTGGCGCGATTCTCTGATGTATGAAGGACCTCGGGCCGTCACCTTCAGCAATATTCTGGCCTGGGAGGCTCTGCCGCTGGCTAAGGTTCTGGACAAGCTTCTGGAACGCTTTAAGCTGGCTATAGGCTGTCCGGTGGAGCTGGAGTTTGCCGTGGAAAATCCGCCCGGGGGCGAAGCGGTTCTGTATCTTCTGCAAATCCGTCCTCTTCTGGATATCTCCTTAGGGGAAAGCGTCCAGACCTGCGGTTATGCCGAGGAAGATATTTTTTGTACCTGCAACTCTTTGGGACACGGCTGCGCCGATGACCTGTATGATATAATTTATGTGGCGGATCGGGACCCTGATCCTAAAAAGGGACGTCTGACCGCCGCCCGCATAGGCCGTCTCAACGAGGCGCTGCTGAAGGAGAATCGCCCATATGTGCTGATCGGCCCTGGACGCTGGGGCTCTTCCGATCCCTCTCTGGGCATTCCCGTGCAGACTGGGCAGATTTTGGGGGCCAAGGTCATTATTGAACTCCCTTACGGCAGCCGTTTTGTCGAGCCTTCGATGGGTTCGCACTTTTTCCATGAGCTGGCCTCTATGCGCATAGGCTATATGACCGTCTCCTTCCTGAACGACGAGCTTTGCGACAATATCACTCAAAGCCGTCTCAATACGGTTTGCCGGGAGGAGCAGAGCCTGCGCTGCATAGAGCATATCAACAGAGATTTTATAGATTTGCTCTGGCTGCAGGAGCAGGAGTGCCTCAGCCGTGAAGAGGGGGTGCTGCATCTGCGCCTGTCTTCGCCTCTGCACATGCGCTTGAACGGACGCTGCTGTCGGGGAACTATTTTGAAAAAAGCTGCAGACAATCGGTAATCTTGTTCTGCAGAAAGAGAGCGTCTTTATGGAGACTTCAGAACCTGAAAACAGTTTACAAAAACTAAAATCAAAGCCGGATGAAATTGAAAATCCTGCACAGAACGGCGCAGAAAATAAATCGGCTGAGGCTAAAAAGCCCACCGGTCAGATTGTGCTGTTTCTGATATTGAGTCTGGCCGGTCAGTACCTTTTTAAACTGGGCATGGACGATCCGGTTTCAAGCGGGTATGTCGGCAGTATGGCGCAGAATTTCAGCGATCTGCTGCACGGCTCTTTTATGTCGGCTCTCTATATGTGCGGTTACGGTCTGGCCCTGATGTTCCGCCCCATTGTCTTTGCGGGACTGGTCGCTTACGCGCTTTCGGCGATATGCTGGCTTTCGGTTTTGAGCAAGGTCGATTTGAGTTTCGCCTATCCTCTGATAAGTTTGGGCTATGTGGTCATACTGCTCATGGGCTGGCTTTGCTTCGGGGAGGAGGTCACCTGGCTGCGCTGGTTCGGCGTTATTTTAATAAGTATGGGCATTGTGGCGGTCTATGCGGAAAAGTTTTTTGTGCGTTGGGGCTCGCTGATGGCTCTTTTGCTCTTCGCCGCCGCTCTGTGCGTCATCACCTGGGCCAAGGCCGATCTGGCCTGGCAGTCGGATACGCCGATCCCCGTGCTGCTGCTGGTGGTGACGATCCCCATGGGCATTGTGGGGCAAATCCTCTTTAAGGCGGGCATGAACAAAGACTTCAACAAGGAGCGGGTGTCGGTTATTGCCGAGGGCGTTAAGAATTTGAAACAGGAATTTGCCAAGGCCTTCAAGGCTATCTTCTGCAAATCGGCGGCTCTCTGCTTCAGTCCCTTAATTCTGGCGGGGTTTGCCGTCTATCTGCTCTCGACGGTTTTGTGGCTGGTGCTGCTGACCAAGATGCCGCTCTCGTTTTTGTATCCCCTTCTGAGTTTCGGCTATGTGCTGGTGCTGCTGATAGGCAAGTTCGGCTTCAAGGAGGACGTCACGTTCATGCGCTGGTACGGCGTGGCCTTAATCTGTTTCGGTATAGTCTTTATATATTCGGAAATTATGATCTGCACCTACAGGGTCTATGCTGCGGCGGTTTTGGATATCCTGGCTCTGACTGCGCTTTTGGTCAGCGTTTGGGACCGTCTGGTGAGTTTCTTCTGTCCGGCGCTGAAGGAAAAGAAATAGCATTTTCTCTAATCCTGAACTGATCTGAAAATCTTAAATCCGCCGCTGTTGGGGAATATAAAAAAACTGCCGTCTGTTTTCGCAGGCGGCAGTTTTGCTTTCAGGGAATAAGCGGGGCTATTCCTTTACGTCGGCTATGGTTAAGCCCTGAGGATTTTTAATGATGAACTTGCTTCCGTCGTCGGAAATACGGATCTCGCCGAATAAGCGGGTCTTGCCGTGGAAATCGTAGACGGGAGTGAGCTTCCAGCCGTGGTCGGCGTCGGCGTAGAAGTAACTGGCTCTCTTGATGCGGTTGCCGGTATCGGTAAAGAGAACGGTATTGCCGTCGGCAGACATAAAGACGTTGGCGTACATATCTTTGCTGCCCTTGTCTACAAAGAATTTCTCTTTGGCCTTTCCGTCATAGACCATAAGATCATAGGTTCCGTCTTTGCGCTGAATCGAGTAAATAACGCGATCTTTGGCGCCCCACATGCAGATTACGGACTTGCCGCTGTCAAACTCCATGGGTTTCTCTATCTCCGGCGGATTCCATAAATACATTTTGGCGTCGCCGGCCAGATTATCTTTGGCAAAGAAAGCCATATCGGTTTTTGTGAAGGCTAAAGCCTGAGGGTCTAATTTGACGACCATGCCCTGATAGTCCCAGACTCTGTCGAAAGCGTCGACGCCCGTCTTGGTGGGATCTAAAGTGGCTGTGCAGTCAACGTCGGAGAGGTCCTCTTCATTGTGGAAGTAGCCGCCGATAAAAATTTCTCCGTCGACCATGCGCATGATGGGGGGGAAGCCCCTGAAGCCGGATTCGCCGGCGACATGCTCGTGCAGAGTGCTGACTTCGCCGCTCTCAAAATTGAGCTTTAAAAAGGTGGCGCCGCCCTTAGTGACGATGATTAAATCCTTCTCGTCCTTAGTGTCGATGACGTATTCCCAGCTGGAAGCGGGAACCTCATAGGAGCGGACCGACTGCACCTCATTGTTGTAGGGGTTGATATGAATGGCAAAGCATACATGCCCCAGACCATCTTTAAGCTTTTCGGGAGTATTTTTCTGGTGCATGATGATAAAGCTGCCGTCATGACTGATTCTGTCAATATGGGCCTTTTTTACGTCGATGCCGTAAGCTTTCAGCTTCTGCGGACCGAGATTAACTTCGTTGGCCTGGGCCTGGTCGGCGGCGCAGAGCAGGCCTGCCAAGATTAAGGCCGAGGCGAAAAATTTTTTATTCATCAATATTGCTTCTCCAAATAAATTGCTTACGTATCGTTAATTTCTGGAAAAATAAAATTATCCTATATTTATTTTGTAAAATATGTAGATAATTCAAAAAATATCTGGATAATTCAAAAAAAAGTGATACAATATAAATAATAGTATTATACGGTATCTATCTCTCGGTACTATGAAATTAAACAAAAGTGAGGGTATATAGGTATGAATTATCGTTACGGTATTATTACTGCCGCGCTATGCGGAATTCTGACTCTTCCTGCTTTGGCTGCTGTTACGGACATTGACGAGGGCGGCTCCACCGAAAGCAAAACTGTCATCAACAATATTATCACCGAGCACGAGAATCACTATAAGACCAACGAGGCCACCAAGACCGAGTATGTAAAAGACGGCGACAAGAGATATTCTGACAGTTCTTCTCCCGACAGCTATACTGTTAAGGGAACCTTGAATTATCACGAAATCGGCGCTCACCAGCATACGAGAGCAAATGGAACTCACTATTATACCGCTGAGGACAACACTCAGACCTATACTTTAACCGGCAGCAACCTTTCCAGTCTGCAGAGCCAGATTGAAAACAGCATGAGAGGCTATGTCTATCAGGCTCAGCCTTCCGGCCGCGACACCTCTTACAGCCAGGGCGGCTGGAATCAGACCAATGTCTCTGATAACAGAAGCACCAGCAAAGGCGTAGAGACCTATAAGAAGACCAACCGTGACGATTATACCGAGTACAGCGAAGTAAGTCACAAGGATGTGAAAACCGGAAGTCACACTTACTTCACCGGCGTAACCACTACCGGCGGCGGCCAGGGCTTTGTAGCCGTCGGCGATCCCGATGATTTAGTCGGCACCGGTTATATCGCCTCCGGTCATGCTACTTATAATTACCGTCAGGATGATTATTATACTCGTCACCACTATTTCGAGAGAACCCACACTAAGGTTACTATCGAGCACCAGCGTGATTATGAGGTAAAAACCGGTCAGAGAGTCGTAACTTATGAGATTACCGGCTCCCGCACCTACAGCCCCATCGTTCTGGACTTAGACGGCGACGGCAAGATCGAGGCCTCCAACGGTCAGTATCTCATGCACAACGACATCAGCAACCATGTGGCTATGTTTGACTACTACGGCAACGGCTATCCGGTCGTTACCGAGTGGGTCGGAGCTCATGACGGTCTGCTCTGCCGTCCTTCCGCCGACGGAACCGTAAACGGTACCAACCTCTTCGGAACCGCCAACGGCTTTGACAACGGCTATGAGGAAATGGCTGCTTATGACGCCAATAAAGACGGCGAGCTCAGCGGTGAAGAACTCAACGATCTGAGAGTCTGGACCGATGTCAACAGCGACGCCATAGCTCAGCCTTCCGAACTGAAGACTCTTGCCGAGTTGGGCATCACCTCCATCAAGGTCAGCCACGACAACTACAAGAGCTCTTTCGTCCGCAACGGTCAGACCTTCAGTAGCTTTGACTGGTGGCCTAACTTCAGCGATACCCGCAAGGTTGACTTAACCGCTATTGTTACCAAATAGTTTTTTGCTTAACCTGTAAGTATCAGAATGAAAGCGAGACTGCCGTATATTAACGTATGCGGCAGTTTTTTTGTGCCTTCGTCCGGCTAAGAGCGGCTTGCCCGCCTTAAATGAGAGCCGGCGCTGTCCTTGTGATATACTTATTATATTGCTCAGAGGCAGTTTGCATGACATTCTGAGGTAAGCGAAGAATCTGTCTCTGAGTCTGATTCAGCGGATTTCGGTTTCTGCTGTTAATCAAAAAAGACCGCTGCGCAGCCGTGTGCAGCGGTCTTAATTATTTTGGGGGGGGAGAAAGGGGACTTATTCCTTAACGTTGGCTACGGTTAAGCCCTGCTTGCTCTTAATAACCATTTTGCGGCCGTCGTCGGAAATGCGGATCTCGCCGAAAGGTTTGGCCTGACCGTGGAAATCGGCAACGGGAGTGATTTTCCAGCCGTTAGCTTCGTCGGCGTAGAAATAGCCGGCGCGCTTGACGCGGTTCTTGGTGTCGGTAAAGAGGGCGGTTTTGCCGTCGGCGGACATAAACAGGTTAAAGTACATGTCCTTATTGCCCTTGTCGAGGAAGGTCTTTTTGAGAGTCTTGCCGTCGTAAAGGACCAGATCGAAGGTGTTGTCCTCGCGCTGCATAGTGTAGAGGAGGCGGTCCTGGGCGCCCCACATGGCATATAAGGTTTTGCCCACGTCGAAGATCTTGGGCTTGCTCATTTCCGGGGGATTCCACTCTAACATGAGGGAAGTGTCTTTATAATTCTCCGGCTCGCTGCAGAAGAAGCCCATATCCTTTTTAGTGAAGGTCCAGGCCTTGGGAGACATCTTGACCATCATGCCCTGCACGTCATAGACCCGATGGAAGGCGGCGACGCCTTCTTTCGTAGGATCCAAGGTGGCGTTGCAGTCTACGTCGCAGAGTCCCTCTTCATTGTGGAAATAGCCGGTGCAGAAGATCTCTCCGTTGTCATAATGGAGTACCTGAGGATAGGCTCTGAAGCCGGGCTGACCGAGAATATTTTCATGGAGAATGGTCGATTTGCCGGTCTCAAGGTTGAATTTTACAAAGGTGGCTCCGGCTTTGGTGACAATAATAATGTCCTTCTGATCGGGAGTGAGCATGGAATACTCCCATTTGGTAACGGGGACTTCATATTCTTTAACGGATTCTATATTATTGCCGGGACTTAAGTTGACGATAAACAGCTTGAAGCCTAAACCCTCTAACTTTTTCTTGGGGGTGTTGGGCTGGTAAAGCATAATAAAACTGCCGTCATGGCTGAAGCCGGTCAGGAAATACTTTTCGGCGTCGATGCCATAGCTTTTCAGCTTAGTGGGGTTGACAAAATTTTCTTCGGCCTGAACCGCCTGGGCGGTAAGCAGCGTGCAGGACAGCAGAAGGGCCGCGGTTACGAACTGTTTTTTCATATTAAATATTCTCCCGGTTTTCAAGTATTACGGTGAACGCTCTTATGGCTGCATAATATATAAAAATTCTGCATAAGCGGTTTTAGAGCCTTTTCCGTTTCAGAAAAATAGAGTCAAGTACGGCCAATGTAATTAAATTAAGGAAATATTTTCCTGAAAATGACACGATAGCTTGACTGCACAACGCTTGCAAATCTATTGAGAGCGCAGCGAAGAATTTTTTAATCATGTTCCGCCTGTTTTCGCTATGTCGGTTTTCTTTGTCGCTGCCGCTCCGCGGCTGCGCTCCGCTCGGACGCTCGCTTCAGAGCAAAAGAAAACCTGTGCGAAGCATGTCTGCTGAAAGCTTGTTTTTGCTTAATTTGCCGGCAGCCTTAAAATTTAACATTTTTTTTTGCCGTTCCGCAATATTTGCGTGTTTTCTTTTGCCGCTTTTGTGGTAATATTATTAAGAGTAAAAGTAGCATGCTGAATTAAGTTCGGCGCGCTTACTGGAAGTTTAGTTATTTTTCACTTCAAGTGGAGGCGGTTTACATATGAAATACAATTACAGTCTTCTAACTGCCGCTCTATGCGGTCTGCTATCTCTGCCCGCTTTTGCCGGCGTAACCGACATCGACGAGGGCGGCTCTACCAGCTCACATACCACAGTGGTCAATCACTATAAGACCAACGAGGGCGGAACCAGCTACACCACCGTACAGGTTGACGGCGGCACCCAGACCGTTAAGGGAACCAACACCAAGGTCGACGGCGGCACCAATGTTACCAACGTAGATGGCGGAACCGTAAAAGTTGACGGCGGTACTACCGCTCATATTACCGCTTACGAGTGGGTAGGCGGCTCAGTCGGCTGGAAGAAGGTCGATACTTTTGACGGTACGGTAAACAACGCCAGCGACTTGTCGAAAAAGCTGAGCAAGGACTACACCAAGGACGGCGCCGGCGACAACCGCAGCGTGTGCGTCATTGACGGCTCCTACAATTTGGGCAGCAAGCAGGGTCTCAGCAATTACGGCATCGGCAACAGCGACGTCGTCGCCTGGGGCGGCAACGGCACTCCCAATACCAGCAACGCCGCTAAGAATCTTTACAAGAACGCCGATAAGAAAACTACTACCGATAAGGTAACCACTACTGATAAGAGCAAATCCAAGAGCACTACTTCCTCTACCGACACTTTGTCTGAGACTACTTATGAAACCGTTACCACCGAGCACTACACTCCTTATACTTTAGCCAGCAGCCACACCACTTTCACCGGCGTCACCACCACCGATGGCGGCAGCGGCTATGTAGCGGTAGGCGATCCCGACGATTTGGTAGGCACCGGCCATATCGCTTCCGGTCACGCAACCTATAATTACCGTCAGGACGACTACTACGAGCGTGATCACTATTTCGTAGAGACCACTTACGCCACCACAACCACTTACAATAAAACCGATAAGACCACTACCACTACTACAAATGTGGTCAACACCACCACTAAATATAAGACCACGGTTCATGAAGTCAACGTCACCATTACCTACAGTCCTATCGTTCTGGACCTGGACGGCGACGGCAAGATTGAGGCTTCCAACGGTCAGTATCTGGCTCACACCGACGATATGAACGGCAAGCTGGTTATGTTCGACCTCTTCGGCAACAACTATCCCGTTCTGACCGAGTGGGTCGGCGCCAACGACGGTCTCCTCTGCAAGCCCGCCGCTGACGGAACCGTAAACGGATCCAACCTCTTCGGCAACCTCTGCGGCTTCGAAGACGGCTTCGAGCAGATGTCTGCTTATGACGCCAACGAAGACGGCGTTCTGAGCGGCGAAGAGCTGAAGGATCTCAGAGTATGGACCGACGTCAACGGCGACGCCATCGCTCAGGCCGGCGAGCTGAAGACCTTGGACGAGTTGGGCATTACCTCTTTGAGCGTAAACCACAACAATTACAAGAGCACCTTCGTCCGCAACGGCAAGACCTACAGCAGCTTTGACTGGTGGCCTACTTACCGCGACACCCGTAAGGTGGACCTCTCCGCTATGGCTAAATAGTTTGAATTAAGTTTCAAATTTAAGGCGAGACTGCTGCATCTATAAGGATGCGGCAGTTTTTTTTGCCGTTTCAGCTTCTGCTCAGAGATTCTTTTTGCAGACACGCTTATAAAGGTTTTCTTTGACGCGTACGCGGAGATTCGAGCACAGCTTCGCGCGGAGCGGCAGCGACAAAGAAAACCGGCATAACGAAAACAAGTTAAACATGCTTGACAGATTCTTCGCGGCGCTCTCAATGACAGGCCAAACAACCTCCAGCGCTGCGCAGACAAGCTATGCGCCGCTGTCGGCAAAACTTAGATTTAAGTTAATGGTATTGAAAATGCGGCGCTGACGGCAAGACGGGAGCAGGCATAATCGGGGACGGATGTATAAAAAAAGCCCTGCCGCAGGCCGTGGGGCTTGAGGCAAGGGCTTAAGTCAGGAGCGTTGATGAATAACGCTTTATTCCCGGCTCTTTTTATAATTTTCAATCCACTCGTTTAAGGATATCTGCTCCTGCTGAGAGGTCTGCAGATCCTTAATTTCTATTTGTTCTTCCTTTTCTTCGTAGAGGTGGGGAAAGAGCATGTAGTCTATGCCTTTGCGGCTGGCGTAGCGCAGCTGCTTTTTAAGCGGCGCAGTTTCATGATAGATTTCGGCAGGAATGCCGGCGCCGCGCAGCTTTGCCGCGATAGCGCGGCAGGCCGGACGCAGATTTTCCTCAGGCCAGGAAATCAGGACCTTAGTGGGAGTCTGAGTGCGACACTCGATGGCGTTGACGCTGAACAAATGAGAGATCAGGCGGCTCAGGCCTATGCTTATGCCTACTCCGGGCAGTTTGCGGTTTATGAACTGCGAGGCTAAATTTTCGTAGCGGCCGCCGGAGCAGATGCTGCCCAGACTGGGATAGTCCGGAAGAGTCGTTTCATAGATAGTGCCTGTATAATAATCGAGACCGCGCACTATACCCAGGTTGAAGATTAAGGATTCTGCGCCGATGTACGAGAGTTCCTCGGCTACAAATCTGAGCTCCTCGAGACCCTGTCGGAAAAGTTCGTTATCGACATTCAGCTCTTCGGCCTGCGCTAAGACCGCTTGAGGCGCTCCTTTCAGGCGGCACAGAGCCAGACAGCACTCGGCGGTCTCTTCGCTGAGATTCAATTTGAGCAGGGTCTCCTTAACCTTGTCGGCGCCGATTTTATCCAGCTTATCAACCTCGCGCAGAATATTGACGCTCTGCTCTTCTGATAAGCCCAAGCTTTGGTAATAGCCAAGCAGCACTTTGCGGTTATTGATGTTAATCTGAGCTTTAATGCCCAGTTTTTTAAACGCCTCATGGATCACCGCCGGCATTTCGGCGTCAAAGCTCAGAGGAAGTTCGCCGTCGCCGATTACGTCGATATCAGCCTGGTAGAACTCGCGGAACCTGCCTTCCTGGGGCCTTTCGCCTCGCCAGACTTTTTGAATCTGCCATCTTTTGAAGGGAAAGTTCAAAGCGCCGCTGTTTAAGGCTACATAACGGGCCAGAGGTACGGTAAGATCAAAGTGCAGAGCCATTTCCCATTGACCGGGAGGCCCCTGCAGACGGCCTATGCCGTATATTTCTTTGTTGATCTCTCCCTTGGCTTCCAAAATGCTGACCCGCTCGACTGCGCTGGTTTCTAAGCGCGAGAAGCCGTATAACTCATAAACGCCGCGGATGGTATCTATAAACTTCTGCTCGGCCAGCTGCTGGGCCGGCAGCCATTCGGGAAAACCGCTTAAAGGCGTAGGTTTTATCATTTTTGTTCACCTTTAATAATATTCGGGGCTTCGTTGCTTTGCATAGCTGCGCTCTGCCGCCTGAAGAAAAATACAAAAAAACAGCCTCAGAGGAATGTTCCTTGAGGCCGCCTTGTGGTCAAAACATCTCTGCTTCGCAGCAGAGATTATAAGAATTAGTCCTCAGACTGGTTCTTCAGCCACTGGTAGAAAGGAATGGTGCGGACTGAACGGGCGCGATTGCGGTTGTCAGCGCGGATTTCTACCTTGGAACCGACGCGGACAGCTTCGGCGGAAGGAGTGTACTGAGTCAAATTCTCGTACATATAGAAGTTGGCGACATCATCCTCGGCGCCATCGATATCGACGCTCATATAGCTGCCATCGACATAAACGACTTCGCCGGTGAAATCCTTCTGATAGTTGAAGCCGGTGTCAGGCCTGCCAAACTCGTTATCGGGACCCATCCAATTGGAATACCAGATTCCAGGGGCCATGGAGTGATTTATGTGAATTTCGTCAGCATTGGCAATGCTGGTAGAAGCACAAACGGCGGCCGCCATGACTGCGGCACAAGCTAAATTACGGAGAGCCTTCATTTTTGTTATTCACCTCTTATTTAGGTACTCAACCGCAACGGCTGCAGCCAACTGCGGCGGGGTTTTGGTCCTTGCTCTAATACAGACCATAGATTTTTAAGCATTTTTCGCCTAATATCCTATTGAAACCTGCCCGAAAATCAGGAATTTTTGCTTTGATTATCATATAGAAGCAGGCGAAAACCTTACCGTTAAGGGCAGGCGTTCCTTATAGGCGGGAGTAATACGGTAATTTGCATTTATTTCCTTTTTTATTGGATTTTTTTTCAAAAAAAATTCATGAGACTTTTTATCGGTATATATGGGTTTTGAGGCTTGATTTCTGTATAATGTATATATTGTAAATCTTTGTTTGAAACAGCGGTTTTGCAGGACCGGCGGGATGTAAGTTATGTTTTGGAGATCTTTGGGCGTAGGCTCTTTAATCAATCTGGCTTCGGATGTCAACAGACGGCGCGACGTCTGTCTTATACAGCAGGAAAGCTTAGTTTCGCTGCGAGAGGCTCTGCAGAGGATGCTTTCAAAGCGCGGCTATGTCTATAAAAACAGAGGAGACTCTGATTTTGAAAACGACAGCGAAAGCGGCGAATTGGCGAACGCCTTGGATAACTTTTATTTCCCGGAGGACAGCTATGAAGCGGTGATGCAGATGCAGAGCGATTTTTACAGCCGCCGCAGTATGGTGCGCGATAATCTGCGCCGCCATTTAGCCGATCTCAAGGATGATTTTTACAGCCGCCATTGCCTGGAGAGCCGTATTCTGCCCAACGGCGCCTCTGAACTGGTTTTGGATGAAAACGGCAAGCCTCATTTGATTGACGGCGATGAAACCCCGGAGCAGAAGGTGCTGCGCATGAAATTAGAAACGGTGCAGCATAAAGAACTGGTGAAAAAGCACGATGAGGTAAGAGACGCCTTTACCGCCAAGCTGCGCGCAAAATTGATTAAATTTATGTCTCTCAATAAGGTTAATTTGGGAGTGAAGAAGGTCAGCGAACGGCTTACTGAGCTTGTAGCCAAGGCTTTTAAGGAAGCGGCCCTGCTGGTTGAGCAGCAGGAGGAAGAACTCTGGCTGCTTGAGATTCCCGAGGACGAGGAACTGCAGCGGGCCGCCAATGAAGGGCTGGCCGCCATAAGAGAGATGAATGAGAGAGAGCGCGAGGCTGAGGACAACTCGGAAGCCATGCAGATTATGCTCAATTTTGAAAGAGAGCTGACTTCTTATATCGCTCAGTGTCGTTATGAACTGCGCCGGAACCGTTATCTGGATTCCGATTTTTTAGATCCGCGTTCCGGTCTGCAGGCCCGCGAAAATCTCAGGTTTGATCTTACAGAAATTCTGCCGGCCCATTTAGTCAACTGTCTCAGCGATCTCGGTATTGAGAGCGAAGATATTCAATAAAAAAAACTGCCGCAGTCAGGACCCTGCGGCAGTTTTTTTTATCAGCTTGTTTTGTCGGTCTTAAAAAATGTATTCAGTTTAAAGAGCGACGCACACTTTAAAATTATTGTTTTGGCAAAAAATACCGGCGGCTTTAATTCCCTTTATCCATAAATCCTTAAAAACATGTTCCAGGTTAGTGCCTTGGTAGTATATATATCTGAAATACCGATCGCTGCTTTCACCTATACACATTGAGAAAAGAGCTCCTTTTCAATGATCTGCAGTATCTCTTATCAGTTGAATTATAACATAAAAATTGCCTGCTTAGAGCTTTTAATACTGCAGAAAAGGATATTTTTAAGGAAGTTCAGGCTTATTGCCTGCCCACGCTGAAGTATTCAAAGCCGTGGGCGGCCATCCGGGAGGGCTCAAGGATGTTGCGTCCGTCAATTATAACGGGGAGCTTCATATTTTCGGCAACTTTATGCAAATCCAGAGTTTTGAACTCGGGCCATTCCGTGCAGATAATCAAGGCGTCGGCCTTATAACAGGCCTCATAGGCGTTGGGACACATTTTTGCTTCGGGTATCTGCAGAGCTGCTTTTTTCATGGCTACAGGATCGAAGCAGCGCACTTTGACCTTTTCCTTCAGCAGGGCGGCGGTAATTTCCAGTGAGGGCGCATAGCGCAGATCGTCGGTATTCGGCTTGAAGGAGAGACCCCAAATTGCTATGGTCAGGCCCTGCAGACTGCTGAACCTATGCTTTAAAATTTCCAGAGGCCAGAGCCTCTGCTTATTGTTGACATTCTGTACAGCCTTCAGTATTTCAAAATCGTAGCCAAGCTCTTTGGCTATACGAATGTAAGCGGCCACGTCTTTGGGCAGGCACATGCCTCCGTAGCCGATTCCCGCTTCCATGGCATTGGAGCCAATGCGTCGGTCCAGGCCTATCCCTTTGGCCACCTTTTTAATATCGGCGCCGGACCGAGAGCAAATTTGAGCTACCGAATTGATAAAAGAAATTTTCAAAGCCAGAAAGGCGTTGGCCGAGTGTTTGATGAGCTCGGCAGAATTGATGTCGGTCAGCAGTATGGGAGCGTTTAAAGGGGCGTAAAGCTCGGTGAGAAGCGAGGAAGCGCGGCGGGAATCAGCTCCGATAACCACCCGATCCGGGTGGAGAAAATCATCTATCGCGGTGCCTTCGCGCAAAAATTCGGGGTTAGAGGCCACGTCGAATTCGACGTTCGGCGGAGCGTTTCGGCTTATCGTTCGGCGCACCCATTCGCCTGTCTGCACCGGTACTGTGCTCTTTTCCACTATCAGACGGTACTCTCTTAAATTGACGGCGATTTCCTTAGCGACCGATTCCACGAAGGAGAGATCGGCGCTGCCGTCGGGATTGGAGGGAGTATTGACGCAGATGAAAATTATCTGGCTGTCTCGAACGGCCTGGGCGATGCTGCCGCTGAAAGTCAGCCTCTTTTCCCGAACGTATGTATTAAATAGCTGTTCCAGACCCGGTTCGTAAATAGGACACTGCAGGTTCTGCAGCATTGCCAGCTTCTCAGGGTCATTATCGACGGCTGTTACGGTATGGCCCAATTCGGCCAGACATACCCCCGTTACCATGCCTACATAGCCGCAGCCGATAATGCCTATATTCATGTTCTTTCCTCGCCTTTAAGTTAATTTATAAAATCTGCCTGCGCATATGCGCCGGAGCCGCTTTTAAACTGCGGCGCTTCTGTCAGGTCCAGGAGCAGCTCCGGCGCTTCTTCGCTTTTAAAATGGAGCTCCGTGCAGCTGCCGGGAACTGTCAGATTTAAGTTCAGCACGCCGTCGGCGTCAGTCTTCCCTTCGCCGATAAGGCTGCCTAGACTGTCATAGACCTGTACGGTTCGGGAGGGTATATTGTTTTTCCATTCATCCTTCAAGACCACGTCCAGATTTATTTTACGGACGGGCTTGAGAGAGGGCGGCCTGAGCGTGGTTTTAAGGCCTCCTGCCTGCAGGCTCGGCCCGTTCTCTTCTG
Source organism: bacterium (assembly GCA_017458675.1). Lineage (GTDB taxonomy): Bacteria > Vulcanimicrobiota > Xenobia > Xenobiales > Xenobiaceae > RGIG3641. The sequence continues at coordinate 27,779 of JAFTAM010000182.1, read as the reverse complement.
TAAGCTCGGGCCGCATCTCTTCGCTTTCGGGAGCTGTGATCCCGGGCAGGCTGACCGGAGAGGGCAGAACGCCGCCGTCGAAGCCGCTTTCTGTCAAAAAGCTGTTGGCCGCGGCAGGGGCGCTTTTGTAGAAGGCGCTTATCAGAGAGGCGCTCTTATTCTTTTTAGCCTTCGATTTAATAAGCCGGTCCAAAAGCTCGGTTTTATCGGAGCTTTGCTCCTCGGCCAGATCACCGGGCTTAGCCGCCTCATATTCGGTTCTCAGGCTGTTCAGACGCGCCTGCCAGCCGACCGCCCTGCCGTTTTCCAGCTTGACGCCGGCGCTGGTCTTGGCAAAGGGATTGTAGGCGGTCAGGCTGCCTGCGCCGACGCCGCGCATAGCGGATATCGGAAACTCGGCTCTGCCGTTTTTTATGACGACCGAGCCCGGGCAGTTTACTCCCTGTCCCTGCAGCTTAATGCGCGAGCCGTCGGCGGCCGGCTTGCCGTCTGGAGTGAAGGCCTGCAAAACTGCTTTTTGAGTGAGAGAGGAATCGCCGCTGAGGCTTTTAGGCAGCGTGAGTTTTATGCTTCCCGGGTAGGAGGGACCGCGGCTGTCTCTGAGCACCAGAGCGGTGGCGATAGGCCGCTCATAGCTGCCGGCTTGGGGGCCGTTGGCTACGATGCGGTCGGCTATGGACATATCCACAGAGCCGCCGCCGTCCAGGTTTAAGGCCTCGGTCATGCCCTTTTTGAGCAGATATCCGGCCATAGTAGGCAGTTTCCAGCCTTGGCTGTGACTGTCGCGGGGACCGGAGAGAGTGGCCAGCATGACGGTATTCTTATTGTATGCCACCGCAGTTCGCCCGCAGGCGCGGGTGATGTCGTTGCCGCCCGGCCCCAGCTGCTCTTCCTTGACGGTTATATTTATCTGTCCGTTTTTCAGCAGCGTCGGGCCCGCCCCCAGAGCCAGACGCAGAGGAGGGCAGGCGTTTCCGTTGAGTTTGACCGGCTTGCCGTTTAAGACCTTGATTCTTTCAATGAAGAGATCGTTGCTTTGAGTGACGGCGAAGACGCTTCTGGCCGGCCGCCTGCCAACATGAGGGGCTATGACCTTTCCGTCTTTTACGGTTACTCCCAGGATGCCGCCGGACGGCATGTTGAAAAATCCGCCGTTTACGCCGGCCAAGGCTTTGCTTTCAGCGACTATGCTGCTGAGCTTGGCCAGTTTGTTGGGATCGCTGCGGGCCAGGGCTACGTCGATAGTGACATTGGGATCGCTGCGGTCAAAACAGAGCTGATTCCAGATTAGGGTTCCGAAGGCGCCGTCCTTTATCGATTGGCGCACCCAGGTGACGCCGGGACTAATCTGATATTTCTCGTCGGCGTTATAGGCCGTATTGATATCAATAACCAGACGGTGAGGATTATTGAGAGTGAAGGCTTTTACGCTGTCCCGATCAACGGGGTGATTCAGGTCCACGGTAAAGGCATAGGTGTCTAAGCCCTTCTGCTTCAGAGACCAGCCCTTCAGATCCGCCGCTTTGGGAAAAGCCGGCAGCTTCAGGCTTCGGTTGTGTACGTCCAGAAGCTCGATAATAACGCTTTGTCCTGAATTACCCAGGCTGATTTGGTAGTTGGGCGCGTACTTAGTCTCTATGACCAGACGGAACCTGTCATCCTGCATTGAGGCGCGCAAATTGTCTGCGACGTTTAAAGGATAGGCGCAATAAAAGGGCAGATTCCTGTTGACAAGACCCATTCCGTCGGCCGCCGCATAATAGGCTGCCGGCGCGTCGTAAAGACCGTCGGGCAGCTTTTCTGCCTCTTCAGCTTCAACTGCGCTCCATGCGCTCAGGCCTAAAGCGGCTAAGGCGAAAAAAAACGGAGAGTACTTAAACATGTTTCTGTATATCGGTTAAATTTCAAAAATTTCCAGAGGCTGCATAATTTTGACCTTGGAAGCGGTCTCTCTTTCTGCGGTTTCCTTGTATTCTGCCGGGTCGGTCTGTATGACCGGGAAGGTATTGTAGTGCATGGGAATAACGGTGCGGGGCTGCAGCATTTTGGCCGCTTCCAGCGCTTCCGTTATATCCATAGTGAAGTGTCCGCCGATGGGCAGGAGGGCGATCTCCGGCTTGTAAAGGCGTCCTATTAAGGCCATATCGCCGAAGAGCGCGGTGTCGCCCGCGTGGTAAACGGTATGTCCTTCCATCTGCAGAATTACGCCGGCGGCTACGCCCGCATATTTATTTTCGTAAGCTGAGGAATGGATCGCCTGGACGAAGCGCATTTCGCCCCAGGGAAATTTAACGGCGCCGCCCAAGGCGCAGGCCAGAGTATTGGCGCCCTTCTGCTTCATGAGGGCGGCCAGCTCGGGTATAGCCACAATTACGGCATTGTGCTTCTGGGCGATCTGGACGGCGTCGCCCACATGGTCGCCGTGACCGTGAGTCAGAATAATATGGGTGACGTTAAGAGCCTTGGGGAAGGCTTTGCCCTTCATGTGCGGGCTGCCGGAAATATAGGGATCGACGAGCACGCTGCCCTTGGGAGAGATAAAAGCGAAGGCCGAATGGCCGAAATACTGAATCTGCATAGCGTTGATACTCCGTTCTTGTTATCTGATTTGCCGCCACTCGCGGTTATTTTTGGTCTTGTCGGAATTGGGATTGTAAGATCCGTCCTCGGTGTTGAGCTGCCTGCCGCTGCTGTCGATCCAGACGTGCTTGGCGTTGGCGTTGGTTTGAACGGTTCTGCCGGAGCCAAAGGGATCGGGAGCGCTGGTAACTCCTCTGATCTGGTCGCTGCGTTTTTTGGAGATGCGGTCCTGGGACTGCTGCTGCTTGTTCCAGCTGTCCTGTCTCATTTTGCCTATGTCTTCTCCGGTCTTCTGCCAAATCTGAGCGCGTTTGCGGGCGGCCTCTATGTTGCCGCTGCCGACGTCGGTTCTGATCTGGTTTATCAGTCTTTCCCATTCGGGATCGATTTTGCGGGAAGCTACGATGGTTTTGGCGTCTTTAAGGACAGCCGCCGCCGATTTCTCCGGATAGATCCTGTAAACGGCGGAATTGAAGAACATCATGGTGGAGTAGACGCCGCCCAGCATAGGAGTTTCCCAGGCGGCGATGCCGATATCGGATTCGCCCAGCCATTTCTCGCCGTTCTTAAAAAAGGAAAAACGTCCCTGGGCCTCCAGAGGCAGAGCTCTGCTGTTAGGGTTGAGGCTTTTTCCCATTTTGGCAAAGCCGGCGGCTATTTTGACCAGCTCGGCGTCTTTGCTGTTAATTATGTTGATGGACTCAAATTTTATGTCCTGATAGTGGGCTCTTTCGGCGATTGATTTTTTCATGACGTCGGCCAGCAGCCGGGGATTGGCCATAAAGGGAACCTTATTTATAGGAACTGTATATTTCAGCACCGCCGAGCTTTCCACATAGACCTTGGAATCCTGGGGATTGTAAAAGCCGCTGAACCACTGCAGCATATTGTCGCCGGTGGGGTCCATATTGAGGGTGACTTTGCCGAAACCCTGCCAGCCGGGAGGAAGCGCGTAGCTTTCGACATTGTAGCCGGACTGAGGATCATGCATGACAAAACGGCTGTTTTGAGCCGCCAGCAGCAAAGCGCTGTTTGTCAGCGCAGGGAGAGCTGGGTCCGCAGAAGCTTCGGAGCGGCAGGCCGGCTCTGAACCGGGCGGAGGAACGGAGCCGAGCGGCTGAGCAGATACGGGAAGAATGCAGGCTCCGGCTATAAGGCAGCCTGAAAAAGCTGTTAAAGCGGTTTTGAATGTGAAAGCTGCTGACATGGCGGACCTCCGGTGTTATTTATCTGCGGCTCGCGGGGGAGCTTAAATGTTATTCAATTTGAGAAAATCCTGCAGGCGCTTCTGAGCGCATTTATCCTGATAATCGGCAAATTGGCGCTGCTCTTTGTTTTTGCGCTCCAGAGCCATACGGAAGGCTCGGTGGGGGGCGGGACTGTGCAGAGCCTCTCTAAGTACTTGCTGGAGTTTGGGATCGGCTATGATTTTTATAAATCCCTCCAGCTCGCTGCGCCTTTCGAGGCCGCTTCTCTTGTCAACTTTAATAAATCGGGACGGATCTTTAGCTAAATCACGCTTGAAGGATTCTATGCTTTGGGGGTCTTGAAGTGAAACTTTGCGGACGGTCTGCAGTTTTTTGTCTACAAACCACTGAGTACCGGGATCGGTTTCATTTAAAGCTTCGAGCAGCTTCTGCTTATCAACGGCCATGTTTTCCCTCCTGAAAAGAGTTTGGCAGCTTAGTCTGCCTTAATAAAGTACCTCAGGGCTTTTTTCTCAATAGAACCGAAGCTGAAGCGGCGATGCCCTCTCCTGCGCCGCAGAAGCCCAGCTTTTCTGTGGTCGTGGCCTTGACGCTGACAGCTTCCGCCTCTATCCCCAGAGCTTTGGCTATATTGGCGGCCATTTGGCTGAAGTAAGGAGACATCTTCGGTTTTTGGGCAATAACGATGCTGTCGGCATTTACAATTTCAAAGCCCTTTTCTCTGACTAAATCCGCTACGGCCCGAGCCAGCTTCAAGGAATCCGCACCCTTCCAGCGAGGATCGCTGTCAGGAAAATGAACGCCTATATCGGCCAGTTTAGCTGCGCCTAAGAGCGCGTCCATTACGGCATGCACCAGAACGTCGGCGTCGGAATGACCTAATAATCCAAATTCATAGGGAATGTTCACTCCGCCGATGATCAGAGGTCTGTCTTTTACCAGTCGGTGTACGTCGAAGCCGGAGCCGACGCGGAAGGCTGTATGAGCTTTAATCAGAGAAATTATATCCTGTTCCTGCATAAGAGCGTCCTTTTTTATTTAGTATTCTGTTTTTGCTGTGGAAAAACTTTTTTTTGGCTCTTGCAATGTCATTAAGTTAATACTGGATTTCGCTAAAAATGGCACAACAGCATTTCTGCATTATGCTTGTAAACGTTTGCCCTGTCATTGAGAGCGCAGCGAAGAATCTTTCAAATATGTTATGTATGTTTTCGCTATGTCGGTTATGTTTAGCGCTTCGCTCCGCGGCTGCGCTTCGCTCACGGCGCTCGCTCCTGTGCAAAATTTAGCCTGTGCGGAGCATGTATGCTGAAAGCGCGTTTTCGCTTAACTTGCCGACTGCGCCGGCCCTTGTATCCATTTTTTACTGCGTACAGAACGGGGCTGCGCCGAAGAGGGAAAACTACTTAACTTTGCATATGACTTCATAAGTATAGCTTTTATTGGCAGGATAAATATTTAAATAAATCCTTAAATAAGTATTATTTAATATCTTAAACCTAATGCTAACAATAAATATGCAATAATAACAAAAATAGATTAAAAAGCGAGGGCGTTATTTAGGGCGGAACGTTAGCTGCTTAGGGGCTTCAGCGGCAATGACAGAGGGCATAAAAAAAACTGCCTTTATCCGAAGATAAAAGCAGTATCTGTTTGTGCGGATGCAGCTTAAGCGATGCGGTCGCCATCCATGTTGTATATACCATATTTGGCAAATGAAGGACCGTTCATGACCATGTCGCTGCTTAAAAGCTCTTCCGGCGTCTGCGGATCGTCAATAATAGCTATAGTTCCTAAACTTGAGAGCGAAAATGAATTTGAAGTTTTATTGTCTGCCATAATGGAAGACGAATTCCCGGAAATCAGGAAACCGTCAAATTCGTTATTGATGTTTTTGCTGTCGGTCCGCTGAAATTTATCTGATGCGACTTCGGATCTGACAGCCTTGGCGCTGTCGCTGCGGGCGCTGAAAGCAACCGATTCCAGATTCTCTTCATTATCATAGCGTACGCCTATATTGACAGAATCTTCTACGCTGTGATTATGTTCCGAATTAGTATCATGATTTGACACGGAAGCGGCCTGGGGGCACTCGGCAACAGTATTTACGGACCTGAGGCCGTTGAAGCTGCTGTTTAAAAAACTAGCCGAATTTATGTCATTCATGGTAGGTGCTCCTTGCTTAAAGCCGGGTTAATATTCACTCTGAATATTAGTATTTGATTATTTAGTAATATAATTTTTGACCGTCTGCCTGCAGACCTATTGGACGGGGCCAATTTTTATGTGCGTATCATAGATGAATTCTATCCGGTAAGCAATACAATTATGTTAAATAAATGTGTATCTATTTATAAATTAAGTATTTTTTTCCTTATAAAAAACACTTTTTTATAAGGAAAAATAAATTTCGGACGCAGGCTCTCTCTATTATTTTATTTTCGCTGAGATCGGAAGCCGCTTATGATTATGGCAGAGCAAAGCAGGGAGGATTGCGGAGGCGGCGCCAAAATAAAATTTATTTCCTACTATAATATATGTATGAGGACAGAGAGCTTTTATGAAAATTGAAAAACGGATTGAAAACAGCGACGCCGGAGGAAATTCCGAAGTGACCTTGCTATTGGACGGCCGCTTCGGCAGCAGTACCGCCTCGGATGTGGAAAATGCGGTCAATGAGGTCCTGCCTCATTGCCGTAAGCTGGTATTTGATTTCTCTAAGGTTGATTATATCTCCAGCGCCGGTCTGAGAGTTCTGCTGATGGCAAAGAAGAAGCTGGGGGCTTCGGCGCCGGTTACGGTATGCAACGCCAACAGCGTGGTCAAGGAAATTTTCGACATTTCGGGATTTTCGCAGATTCTGCAGGTGCAGTAAGCAGATATTCGGGAGAGTGTAAAAGACATTGTCAATGCGCAAGGCGTTTCGCAAAAAGCTGTTGATTGTGGTGGCCATAGCGATACTGGTCGCTTCCTTTTTCTCCCTCGATATCGTGGACCGCAACTGCCGCACCCACGCGGGCAAGCTGTTCCTGGAAACTTACAAGGATACCGTAAGGGCGCTTAATCTGGGGGACAAGCAGTCTTATGAACTGCGCTCCAACATGATGCACAGCGTGCTGTCTTCGCTGGAAACGGTGGCCGAGGTGGTTGACAGCTTTCCCAGCGTACTGGGCAAGGACTCCAAGGTTCTGGTGCGCCTCTGCAACGGGCTGGGACTTTCCCGAATCGATATTATTGATTCGGTGCACAATGTCATAGCCGTCAGTTCTGATATATTAATTGTGGGCGGCGGCGCTCGGAGCGACAGGTCGGCTCCCTACGATCCCAGTTCGGATTTCTGCGCCTTTGTCAACAGTATCGGCACCTACAGGCAGGTTGAGTACGTCCTGGACAGCAAAGGACGGGAGCTTCTTCTTTTCAGCGCGCCGCTTTCGAGGCATCCGGGCTTTCTGGTGCGTTTGGGCATCAGCGCCGAAAGCTTTAAAACTACCTACAATATTGCGGAAAACCAGTTCATTTACGGGAGTCTGCCCATAGGCGAAACCGGCGGCGTCGATATTGTGGAAAACGGCGTTATTAAGAACAGTCCCAACGAACATCTGGTCGGACGCCGAGTCGAGGAGGTTTACGATAATTTAATCCTTCCCGAAGATACCTACAACTTTAATGCGGCCAACGAAAAGGAACACAGTCTGCTGCCGGTAAAGCGCGACGGACTCAGCTGCTATTACAGCGTATACCAGACCGAGCGCTATAAGCTGGTCTGCTATATGTCGGTGCGTGAAATCTATGCGACGCGTCGCACCGTCTTTTCGGCAATGCTGGTCATTTTTGCCATCATCTTCGTATCGATCTTTTTTGCCGCTTCCTATCTGGTGCGCATGATTATGATCGACGGTCTGGATCGCATTAACGATTCGCTGGCGGAAATAGAAGGCGGCGATCTGAACGTTAGAGTCGAAGAGGACAGCTATCCCGAATTCAGCGTGCTCAGTCAGGGCATAAATTCCACGGTCGACGCTCTTAAAAACTTAATGGAGCGTCAGGTGGCGCACGACGCCGAGCAGATGGAACTGGCCCGAACCATTCAGCTCTCCTGTCTTCCTAAATATTTCCCCACTTATCCGGAGCTGCGCAGCATGGATTTATGTGCTCTTACGGAACCCGCTCAGGAGGTGGGAGGCGATTTTTACGACTATTTCCGCATAAGCGACAGCCTGTACGGAGTGATGATAGCCGACGTTTCCGAACACGGAATCCCCGCGGCTCTGCTGATGATGACGGCCAAGACGGCCATTCATGACGCGGTCCTTTCCGGCGATTCTCTGGAGCGCTGCGTTGAGAGCGTCAACATCTCGCTCTGCGAGAATAATGCTACCGGCATGTTTGTAACGGCTTTTGTGGGAATTATGAACGTCGCCAGCGGCGAATTCAAATTTGTCAATGCCGGTCACTGCCGTCCGATTCTTTATAAAAACGGCCGCTGGCAGGAAATTAAAGTGAACTCATGCTTTGTGCTGGGAGGACTTGACAATTTGAGCTACGCTTCCCAGAGCTGGCAGCTTGAACCCGGAGACAAAGTATTTCTTTATACCGACGGCGTCACCGAAGCTCTGAACGAGGACGGAGAATTCTTCGGCGCGGAGGGATTGCTTAAGGTCCTGAACGGTGAAAAGGGACGCTCTTATGACTGCGCTTCCCTGATAAATTATGTCAAAGCCGCTTTGGATGAATTTGCTGACGACAGAAGGGGCATAGGCGACGATGTAACAATGCTCGCTTTTGAATATTTCGGAAGCCGGGGCAGCGACAAGTTTCTGGAGGTCAATTCCAGCGGGGACGAACTGGACAGAATATTGGATTTTGTAGAGGATCTGCTGGATCGCAAGGCCGATCTGCAGGAGGAGGCTCTGGCCAGAATCAAAACGACGGTCAGTACGGTCATTGACGACATTTTCACCAACATCACCTCGTATTCCGGCGCTGAGAAAGATTGCAAAGTTCTTATCAGAGCGGAAATTCAGGACTGTCCCAAACAGCTTACCGTACACTTTATAGACGGAGGCCGTCCTTACGATCCTACGGCTATCGAAACGCCCAATGTTAATTTGAGCTTTGAGGAGCGCAGATACGGAGGCCTGGGAGTTCATCTGGTCAAGAACCTCACCGACAGGATGACCTATCGCTACAAGGACGGCTGCAATATCCTGTGTCTGATAAAAAAACTGGAATAGGCGCTTAGGCAGATAAATTGACGGAAGCCGATATACGGTTCTATTTGATTTATTTTTGGAAAAATCGGTTTATGAAAAAGAATGCGGCAAAGGCCTTTGAAGAGGAAAGCAGATTTTCTCCTTTAGTTACCGCTGTTATATCAGTATTTATAACGGCGGGCGTATTTATAGGAGCCGATCTGCTCAATAAGACGGTGGATTATACCACGCGGGAGCCGGAGGAACCGGTGCGCGTCAGCGCGCGCCTCCGCGAGCCTGCCTACAGTCCGGACAGGGCTAAGCGCCGGGCCGGTTATTTTCTGGGACGGCGCGAGGGACAGCCCGAGTCTGACGCGGAACTTGAAGCTGATATCGAGGAGGAGGCGGAGGCTGAAGAAGAGTCTGTAAAGGCGGAACCCGGGGAAGAAACGGTTAAGGCGGAAAAACCGGTTTCGGAAGCCGGCGGCGGGACAGAGGACTTCGGAACCTATTCTCAGTCGGCCGAAGGCATCACTCTGCAGGGAGTAATGGTGGGCGGAGATTCCGGAATTGCCGTCCTGAGTCTGGGAGGAGCGTCTCATACTCTCTCCGAGGGACAGACCCTTCAAGGCTATAAAGTTGACAAAGTTTTGTCCGACAGAGTTGTTCTGCGCAAGGGCGGCCGCTCGGTTACTCTCAGCCTCAGCAGCGCCGCTTCGGGAACGGAGACATTGGCAGGTGAAAACGCGCAGGGCCATCCGGTTTTGCCCAATCCTAAAGATGTGCCGCCGCCGGCCAAGCCCGGAGCGAACTCTTCAGCCGCTTCTGCGCGCAGGGGGACTGTTCACGCCGACAAAGGCGCGGCTTCAGTCGAGCCGCTGGCCTCTCCCGTTCCTTTTTCCGAAACGGAAGACTATAACGACGGCCGTGAAAGCGGAGGCGGCATGCCTGAGCCTGCTCGGGTTGAGGTTAAAAATTTCGCCGATTCCGGCAAGCGCTTTGAAAGCTATTATCAGGAAGACAGCGGCCTTACCTCCGCCGATATTAAGAGCGGCGGTCCCGAGGTTTCGCCAACCCCGATGCATCCCTCCCGCGAGGAACTTTCCGGATATCTTAAGCGGGGAGCGGCGATTATTTCCGAGGTGAGAGCTACGCCCGACGAAGAGGATATGGGCGTAAAACTGAAATTTTTAAAAAGCGACAATATTTTCAGCCGGCTGGGACTGCAGGACGGCGACACCGTCACCCGCATCAACAACAAGACCGTGCTGAGCAGCGAGGAACTGTTCAATTCCGTGCTTACGGTCAGCGAGATGCCTTTTGTGAATATCGAATATAAACGCAAGGGACAGGACGGTTCTTTAGTGTATGATTTGCAGTAGAGTTTGCCGGGAGCGGAACTTTCTGCCGCTCCAGGAACGGCGGGACGCCTCTCTGCCGGGTCGGCGGAAGAAAATCGTAAATTCAAGAAGGAAGCACGTATCGGAAAGGTAAAAATAGCCTGGTTATGAGTAAGTTTTACAAAGCGGCCCTGGGAGCTTATCTTGCTGCCGGCATAGTTATTTCCGCCTCGGCCTGGAGCGCTCCGAACCATAATGATTCCGAAGCCTACGGACCTGCTCCGAAGGGTCAGGTGAAATCGTACAATTTTGAAAATAAAAATGAAGATTCGGACAAGGATAAAAATCTAAAGGGCAAATCTGTTCAGGCTCTTGCCGACGCCCGTCTGGCTTCTCTCTGGTTTGCGGAGGCCTATGACATTCCCCCCCGGGTAACCGAAGAGATGTTTATTGCCGGCTATACCTATGCCGACGCAGTGGTTGCTCTCTCTTTAATGAACCAGGGCGCTTCTCTGAACGAGGCATTGGAACTCAGGCGCGTCCACCGCTGGGATGAGGTCGCCAAGGCGCTGAATATCGATCCGGAAACGCTGCCAAAGCCGGTGCGCGAGCTGCTCAGCGGACAGCGGGTAAACCGCGATAAAGAGTACGTCCATTTTATGCCCGATGTACGTCCGGGACTGCGTAGCGCCGCCAAATTGCCGTCTTTTTCACCGGTTCTTCCCGATTCCGTCTGCATAGTGCGTCACCGCATGTCCGGCGAAGAGGTGAGGAATGTGCGCGAAGCCTTGGAAAATACCAATAATCTCACCGTGGAAATGCTGAATAAGCCGGCGGGGCGCACGCTGAAGGTCGCCGATTGGATTATTGCCGGAACCTTAGCGAAGTACAAGCCTTTTTCGGTGACGACCTTTTTAGAGGTGCGCGTGGGCGAAGTAGTGGAGTGGAGTGATGTAGCGTCCATGTTCAGCGTTGATCCGCAAATCTTCGTGGACGGTCCTTTGGCGCCGATTTATGCCAGTATGATAAGGGGCGAAAATTATGCCACTATTCCTACCCTGATGCGCTCGAGCTATCCGGATTCTCTCGACAGACGCTGGGAATTTGACAGTCTTGACGGCGCTGAGCTGCAGGCTTTAGGATGGCTGATGAGCCTTTACTATAAAGAAACCGATATGGAGCGCGAACTTCTCAATGAAACGGGGCTGACCTTTATAGATCAGGCTCTGTCTCTGGCAGCGGCGCGTATGGCCTTTGTCGATGTTGAAGATGTTGTCAAAATGGCTGCGCGCAATCTGGAGTGGTCGCAGATTTTTGCTCATTACAACATAGATCTGACCGGTCAGGACGTAGTTTGGCAGGCGGCTTTAGGCAGAGATCAGGGACGCAGGGCAGAACGCGAGGCTTTTATTGAACAGATGCGGCAGCGTGAAAAGGCTGCTCGGCGCGCCGGTAAAAGCTGACTGAATTTGTAAGGTGAATGAAGGGCATTGTATGATGAAGCGCCGCGCCTTAAAAAAAACTGAAGCCTTTTCTCTTATAGAGGTGCTGGTGGCGCTGGCGCTGGCTTCAATGGTGTTCGGCGCGCTGCTGAGCGGCTTCGGCCGTCATGTACAGAGCGTGGCCAATTTGGAGCGCCGCTACCGCAATCTGGTCGTGGCCTCGGCGGCTCTGGAAAAGACTATGGACTTCAGCGCTTCCGGAGATACGACAGATACGCTGGATAATATAATTTATACGGTAACAGTCCGCAGCATGCCCTCAGACCCGCGTATTGACTGTGCCTGCAGTACGGTGAAGGGCGACAGAACCGGACAGGGCGCGGCAGTTTCGGCTTACCGGCTGAGAGGTATGTCTGCAAGCCCCTCGGATTCGGGAAAGAGCTCTTCGCTTTAAGGAATTCCGCGGCTCTCCGCCGCTGAGAATAAAGTGCGGCTGCGTCATTCCCGGCATTTTGCGTTATGCGTTCTGTGCAGAATTATTCGCTGCCGCCGCGGGCTGCCCGGCCTGCAGCGTCATCCCGAACATTCGGCAAATAAGCCTTTTTAACATATAATATATAGTAGCAGAGTTTTGTTTTTCTGAAGTTTTAAATGAGACGATCCGGCTTTACACTTCTGGAAATCACTATAGTTATGGGTTTGGCTATCCTGGTATATTCTTTGATAGCTTATATAACCGTACAGATGAATGTTTCCGTGCGCCATACCGAAGCCGGATACAAGCGCAAAAAAGAGACCATAGAGGCCGCAGAGCTGCTCCGCTGGCAGCTTCGCTGTCTTTATGCCGAGGTCCCGGAGGGGGCGAACGTCAAAACCGTTCCCGCCAGCCGCATCCATCCCGCCGCTTTGAAGAACGCCTTTTTTTACGGTAAAAGGGGTACGCAGACCGACCGCGCGTTTTTGACCTTTAAGACGACGTATTTTCCCAAAGGTTTTGCCAACCCCGGTGCGGCGGAGGTGAGCTTTACTATTTTGGAAGATTCGTCCGGCCGGGTCGACGAAGACAGACTGAACTCATTTATTGACAGTTCCTTTGAAAAGGGAGCGGTAAACGGCGACGGCAGCGCCAAAGCCAAGTCCAGGCCGGAGAAAACTTTAGCCGGCGTTCAGAACAGCGAAAATTCAGGCGTATATCTGGCCTACCGCCAGTTTCCCTGGGCCGATCCCCTGGGACTGCATGAGGAAGCCGATTTATCCGAAGCTCCCTGGCAGGTTCTGAGTTATGAGGTTATAGGCATCAATGCGGAATATTCCGATGATGCGGAGATCTGGCAGCAGGAATGGACCTCTCCGCGTACGGTTCCCAAGTGGATAAAGATAACTTTTATACTGAGGACGGGAGAACCTTTGGTATTTATTGCCGCTCCGGCTGCAAAATCGGCGCGCTGGTGAGGGAGGGCTGATTATGATTTTAATGGCGGTATTGGGAGCGATACTCATAGCTATTGCTATATCGGCCCACATGACCGAAGTCGGCGTCGACGCCACCGAGCTTTATAAATATACCTCCGAGCGGGAAAACAATTATCAGATGGCCCGATCCGCCGTGGAGATGGGGTATGCCCTTTTAAAATCCGATACTAACGGTTCAGACAATCTGAATGAAGCCTGGGCGGCCGGATCGGTCTCTCTGGTATGGGAGGGCAAGCACGTCACGGTCAGCGTCGTCGATGAGGAAAGCAAGTTTCCCCTGAGCGCCATGCAGAAGAATCCCGACAGCTGCGAATATCTGCAGAAGGCTCTGGTGCGTCTGTTTGAATACGGAGGCCTGCAGAGCGGAGAGGAAGCCTGCGACCGTTTTCTGGATTGGACTGACCCTGATTCCGTGAGGCGCGCCCAAGGCGGCGAGGGGCCTGACTATGCGGCTAATATGCTTATAAAGGACGGACCTCTGGACTGCATTAAGGAGCTCCTGGCTTTGCCCGGCTGGCAGGAGCGTCCTCATTATGTAAATCACCGAGCGCAGCAGGTTCTGCAGAGTACGGTCGGAGGCGCGGCGGTCGCCTCTGCCGGCGCTTCGTCGGAAAGCGGCGGCGAATTTTCATCAGAAGAAAGCGAGCTGCCTAATTACAGCCTTTCTGTGCCTGAGGCGCAGACGCAGGGACTTAGTGCGGAAAGCCCCTGGGAGGATTGGGTGACGGTCTGCTCGAGCGGCAAAATCAATATAAATACCGCTCCTTTGGAAGTGCTGCGCTGCTTAGATGCAGATATGACTCAGACGCTGGTTCAGGAGATCGACTCTCATAGACGCTCTTCTCCTTTTTCCAGAACTGACGAATTAAATAACGTTACCGGAATGGACGCCGATTTGCTTTTCCGCATTCAGGATTATCTGTGCGTTAAAAGCACGTATTTCAGCGTTGACGCCGAGGTTCTCGCTGCGCCCGGGCGGGTAAAGCTGCACACCGTGGTCAAGCGCGACGGCGGAACCGTTAAGCCGGTATATTGGGAAATTCAGTAATTATACTCTGTTTTGATTCTTCTCTTTGCAGCGGATTGAATACAAGTATGAGCTCTGCGGAAGGAAGAACCTTTTAAAACGTGAAAACAGCTTGAATTTAGCAGCGGAAGGCTTTTATTATTCGGAATGCCGATTGACCGCTCAATAAATATGTAAGGACGTATTTTTGTATGATGATCAAAAAGAATCTTTTTGGTTTTGTCGCTTTTGCGGCTGCCGCAGGCTGCAGTCTGCTAGTAACCGGATGCGGCAACAGCAGCGGTTCTACGAGCGCAAGCTCTATCGCCGGCAGCTCCTATGTTCAGTTTAAATATACTTCTTTAGCTTCTTCCGCTGCCCGTACCGATCTGAAGGCTGAAATCGCCGCCGTCAGATATAATTTTACCGATCCCAGCGGCGCTCAGGTGACGGTTTCCGATAAATATTCGATCTCTCACGGCGAAGCTGCCGAAGACATTACCGTTACGGTTCCCGGGGTAGGCGTAGACGCTGCGGTAGCCAATGCCGTATATTATGATGTGAGCGGCAATATTATCGCAGCCGGCGTGGATAAGATAACCTGGAGCGAAAGCAGCGGCAGCTCCGTCGGCATCGTTTCTTCCCCCGAAGTAAATGAACTGGGCGACTGTGTCTTTACGGTGGAAGCCGACAGAACGGTTATTGCTCCTAAAGAAAAAGTCAATATCGCTGCGTTTCTGGTTCCCGAAAATTCTCAGGAGAGCGTAAATGTGACGCCTTTCGCCACGATCAGCGGAATTGATCCTTCAATTTTAAAGGAAGCTGCGGGCGGTGCCTATGAAGGCGCAGATTACGGTTTCGCCAGCGGCATTAAGGCAAATATGGCTGCCGGGATCAAGGCTCTAAGCGCAGAGCTGGAAGGCGGCATTTATGTCACCGATCAGCAGATTGAGTCCATTGCCATTACTCCCGTATCCGGTGAACTCAACGAGAAGAGTACCGGCAAATTTACTTATTTGGCTTATGTAGAAAATGATTTGGGCCTGACCGAGATAACTTCTCCCATAGACAAAAAAGTTTATGCGCTGAACGAAGAGGAGTTTGTCGTCGAAGCGGTTTACAGCGATACGAAGGGCAAAGGACCTGTTCCTGCCCCTCAGAACGTAACCTCCGATTCGATACTGACCCTTACTGCCAGCGGCGTCGCCGCTTCGGAAAATAAGGCGGTCGTTACGGTTTCCGATTTCGACGCCGAAGCCGACGCCCATAACGTCGCGGTAAAAGCCTCCTATATTCCCTCCGCCGAGGCTGAGCTTCTTGAGGATGAAATTACGATTGAGGTAGCCGCCCCTTCCGTCAATATCGGTTTGGCTTATGAAGGCGAAGAAGGCGCCACTCTCGATGTGACCGCTGCCGCAGGCGACACGGCAGAGCTCTATTTGAAGGGCATTTTCAGCTGGCCTGTTTCTTCTGAGAAGACGTTTATGGATTTTGTCGATATCGCCGAGGATAAGCTGCCCGCCGCTGCCGCTGCGGTTACGCTCAGCAGCGACCTGTCTTCTGCCGACGTAAGCCTTGAGGCCGCTGAGGACAGCGTGGTTGAATATATACTTAGCGTTCCCACCGGTTTAAGCAGCGATGCCGAAGGCACTGCGGACCTGGCTCCCATTGACGGTCTCCCGGGAGCTTTGTCCACTAATATCAGCGTAAAAACGGCTGAATAGAAGTCTGTTTGTCTTTCGCCGCGAAGCTGATTCTGGCTTCGCGGCGCTGCTGCCGCAAGCGCCGGAGACCGTCCTCGCTCTTATCGTTCGCCATCTTGATTGAAGCGGAGAATCCAAATATATATAATAGTATGTATGCAGGGCTCTTCAGCCGGCTCAGGATGATATAAGACCGCCTGAACGGCAGACGGGGAAGACGGATAGTAAATAGAGGCTCACTCGTCGGCTATATGCGTTTTTTTATTGCAAATATACGTAAAATTTCTAAAAATTGGCTGTATTTTCGGCTTTTAGGCTTGCATATTTGCTTTAATAAATGTATAATTTGCCGCATATATTATAGGCTTCCACAAGTATTTGCGTAATTTAGAGGCGGCGGCCGAATAAACGGTTTCCTGCCTTTGAAGGAAACAAATCGGCAGAATATATATTAAAGGTGTTGAAGAGGCGCCATAGAATTATGGCCCTCGATCTTGTCATTATAACCTTATAACCTATCTCAGAGGTTTTCCGCTGGCATACGCTGCGGGGATACCCTCGGAAAATAAACCGTAAAGAAACTTGTGGATCTTTTTTTACGGCAAAGAGAATGACGGTCGGCTGTCTGTGTATTGTATTTAGCGCGGTATGCAGGCTTTGAGAATTAAATTTTAAAAAATTCAGCAGGGATGTTCCCGCGTTTAGGGAATTTTCCGCAAGATGTAATGCGGCAGGAAGCTCCTATTATGAGGATTAGCCTGCTTGAGAATAATAAAAGGATGTGTCTATAAACATTATGGCTAAGAAGAATGTCTTTGGTTTCGCTTCTTTTGCTGCTGTAGCTAGCTTAGGTCTAGGTTTGATGGCCACTGGCTGCGGTGACAGCGGTTCTACTACTCCCAATCCGTTGTTTGGCGGACAGAATAAAGTTGTCTTCCAGTACAACCTGTTGGCTGAGCTCGCTGCTCGCTCCGACGTGACCCCCGATATTACCAGCGTAAAATTCAATTTCGTCGACAAAGACGGCGTCTCCGTTGCTACGACTGACGCTCTCGCCCTCAAGCACGGAGCTGAGGATACTGAGTACGACCTCGAAGTCGTCGGCGTTTCTGAAACCGCTGTAACTGCCAACGCTGTCTATTATGACGCTGCAAACGAAGTCGTTGCCATTGGCGCTGATGAGATTACCTGGTACGCCATGAACGGCGTATACGGCGGCGTTGTAGCCGATCCTTCCATCAAAGATCTGAACGAAGAAACCCCCTTCGTGGCTGAGGCTGATAACTATGTTATCGCTCCCGAAGATTATGTCAGGTTCCAGGCTTTCTTGGTGGATGTAGACGGCAACAAGGTTGACGTCACTCCTTTCGCCACTTTCTCCGGCATCAAGGATGAGACCGTTTTGATTCCTCAGGAAGACGGTTCCTACATGGGCGGCGAGTACGGTACTGAAGATGCGATCAAAGCTACTTTCGAAGACTTCAGCGCTGACATGAATACCGTTTATGTTACCGACCAGGATGTTAGTGCGGTAACTATCGCTCCCGCCGATGCGGAAGCTGAGTATTTCGATGCCGAAACGAATACCGCCAATATGGTAGTGGTCGATGAGGCCATGGGTCAGGAGACCGCTCAGTTTGTCCCCGTTGAAGGTGACGACGATACCGACACGGACACGGATACCGATACGGACACCGATACTGATACGGACACCGATACCGATACGGACACCGATACCGATACGGACACCGACACGGATACCGATACCGATACGGACACCGATACGGACACCGATACCGACACGGACACCGATACCGATACCGATACGGACACCGATACGGACACCGACACCGACACGGACACCGATACCGATACGGACACCGATACCGATTCGGACACCGACACTGATACGGACACCGATACGGACACCGACACCGATTCCGATACGGACACCGACACGGACACCGACACCGATTCCGATATTGAGGGCGACACCGATACCGATACGGACACCGATACTGATACGGACACCGACACCGATACGGACACCGACACGGACACCGATACTGATACGGACACCGATACGGACACCGATACTGATACGGACACCGATACTGATACGGACACCGATACTGATACGGACACCGATACCGATACGGACACCGATTCCGATACGGACACCGATACCGATACGGACACCGATACCGACACGGATACCGATACCGATACGGACACCGATACCGACACGGATACCGATACCGACACGGATACCGATACCGATACGGACACTGATTCCGATTCCGATGATGACAGCGATAAGGTTTACGCCGTCAATACCATTAACTATAAGGTAATGGCTATCTACACCGAGGAAGAGGGCAAGGGCCCCGTTCCCGAGGATCAGGATGTCACCGAGAAGGCCGAAATCACCGCTGACAACGACGCCGCTACCGCTGACAAGGGCGCTGTAACCGTCGCTGGACTCGATGCTGAGACCGAAATCTCCCTGACCGCTACTTACGAAGAAGTCGACAGCGAAGAAGCTACCGTGATCGCCGCTATGCCCGCTAGTTCCGAAATCGTATTGGGCATCACCGACGACAGTCTTGCCGGCTACACCGATAAGATGGCTGTCACTCCCGGTCAGGAAGTCGAGCTGACCTTAGTCGGCAGATTCGTTACTGATACTAAAGTTTGCTACTTCGAGATTCCCGAGGATCTGCAGCCCGAGGCCGCTCCTGAAGTCGCCGTTGATCCCGCTGATTTCGCTACCGTCGAAGTCGCTCCTGACAGCGTAGTCCTGTTCACCGCTGAAATTGCTGAAACCGCTACCGGTACTGGTACCGCCGTGGTCGATGAGATCGAAGGCCTCGGAACTCCCGCTGCGACCACCTTCGTAGCTTCCGAGGGTGACGATGACACCGATACCGACACGGATACCGATACCGACACGGACACCGATACCGATACGGATACCGATACGGACACTGACACCGATACCGATACGGACACAGATACCGACACGGACACGGATACCGATACGGACACCGATACCGATACTGATACCGACACGGACACCGATACCGATACGGACACCGACACGGACACCGATACCGATACGGACACCGATACGGACACCGATACCGATACGGACACCGACACCGATTCCGATACGGACACTGACACCGATACCGATACGGACACCGATACCGATACGGATACCGACAGCGACATCTAAGCTTTGGACGTCAGTCAAACAGTTTAATCTGTGACAAAAAAGTTCCGTTCTTCCGATGGGAGGAACGGAATTTTTTTATGCGATATTCGTTATGCAGATATCTTCCGGCTTGAGTTCGAAATGGTTAGTTTACTTAACTGGGCAAGTCATAGCAAAAGCAGGAAGGAACCTAAAGAGAAAGTGGGAAAACCACATAGTTATATTTCTTTTTCGCGTTTTTGAGTCGGCGCGTTAATCTTTTGCCCGAGAGGATTGTTCTAATGGCTAATCTAACTCGATTTGGTTTTTCGAGCGTTACCGCTGCCTTGACTTTGGCAGTTTGTATAACCGCCGCCGGATGCGGCTCCGATACTTCCTTGACCAAGCCCGATCCCGCTGCTGTATCCTTAGGCAGCGTGACCTTTAATTATGAAACTATAGCTGCCCGCACCGCTGTTCCTGAGGAAGCGGTTTACGCAATATATACCTTCAGCGGCGACGGAGTCTCATTTGGCTCTTATCAGCATGAATTTCAGGAAGGCGACGATGACGCCGACGCCGATACCGACGCCGATACCGATACCGACGCCGATGCGGATGCTGACGCCGATGCCGACGCCGATGCCGATGCCGACGCCGATGCCGATGCTGACGCCGATGCCGACGCTGACGCCGATGCCGACGCAGCTAAAATCTCTTTAAAGAATGATAACGAGTTTGATGTTACCATTTCCGGAGTGCCTGTTGCTGCTTCCAGGGTATGCGCCTATTATTTTGATGCAGCCGATACTGTTATCGCCGTTGGTGTTGATAATTTAAACTGGACGAGCGAAGGTCAGAATAAGGTTGCTGAAGTAAGCAATCCCGGCATGGATTCTGATTTCCTGTCGCGTATGGGCGATGTCGAGCTCTGCATGTACCCCAACCATATTGATAAGGGCGAATATATCTGGATAAAGACAGCCGCCGATTACACTAAACCGGACGGGACTGTTACCGAATTGGATTTAAGCTGGTTCGCCGATTATAATGTCGATGAAAGCGCTTATCTCAGATCAGCTAAATTCATTTTTGACAAGACGGAAGACGAGATTACCCCAGGTTATTATTACGGCGCTTATTACGGGGCTCAGGACGTTTCTGTAAATGTTGTAAATGTCTTCAATACTTCGGTTGGAACTACCGCTTATGTAACCGACGCTGAACTTAGAGCCGTCCGCATCGATGATAAGGATCTTGCTGAAGGCGCCGATGTTATCGCTGTAGAGGAAAGTTTTGGCCAGGACGATGTCAGCGTGGCCGGCGTTAATTATTTAGTAGGTAAAATTCCTTTAACAGCTGTCGGAACGTATGTTTCTGACAACGGTAATCCCGGCTTTGAAGCTGAAATTTTTGATAATGTATCCTGGTCGCATTCAAATACCTCCAGCTTCAGAGGCAGCAACACGCTCTCTGCCTACAATTTATATGCCTTTGATACTTCCGCTGTCGCTTCCGATACTGTTACCGTTCATGCCATAGACAGTAAGGGCAATGAATACAGCGACAGCGTTGAGGTTGAATCCGCCCCCGGTTCTGCGAAGCTCAGCGTGACTATGAATATTGACGACGCGACTGAAAATGCCAATCAAACCGTTTATAATGTTGCGCCCAGATCCGGTTATACCGGCGAAGCTTCCGGATATTTCCTGGTTAAGTTCGCTGACGGCGCAGAAGCTGTTAAGAGCGATGTATTCGGTATTTACAACAATGTAACTGCCAAGCATTCGATGGTAAGCAGCGTTAATTACGGAACCTGCTCGTTTACTTTTGAGGACGGCATCTTTGTATTAGATACTGCCAACAGTCAGATGTACGATCTCTACAACTTGTATTATGTCTACAATGGAAACTCAGGAACCTTTACCAGCTCTAAGGTGCAGGCGTTTGTCAACAAAGAGGGCGACGATGACACCGATACGGATGCCGACGCTGATGCTGATGCCGACGCTGATGCTGATGCCGACGCTGACGCTGATGCCGACGCTGACGCTGATGCCGACGCTGACGCTGATGCCGACGCTGATGCCGACGCTGACGCTGATGCCGACGCTGACGCTGACGCTGACGCCGACGCCGACGCTGACGCTGATGCCGACGCTGACGCCGATGCCGACGCTGACGCCGATGCCGACGCTGACGCCGATGCCGACGCTGACGCCGATGCCGACGCCAATGTCTAACGTTAAGCTAAGTATTTAAAGAATAATTTAGAGGGCTCCGGCGAATACATAGTTCGGAGCCTTTATTTTAAATAAAGCGCAATAATTATAAGGAGGTCTGTTTTTGTGTCTGAAAAGAGACGGTTATTTAATAAAATAAGTTATGTACTGTGCGTCTGTCTGCTATTGGCTTTCTGTTCTTTTCTGAGCGCCTGTTCTGACGACGACGCCTTTAATGATGCAACCCGCGCTTCTATTCTGGTGACGCATAATGTTGAAGCCAGAACCATGGGCAGCGATGTTAAGAAGGTGTCTTATTACTGCTACAACCGGCAGGGCTATCGCACCTTCGGCCCGGCTAATCTGGTTAAGGCTCAGCAGATTCTGCTGCAGGCTGTTCCGGTCGAGTCGGTTTCAATAAGCATGACTTATTACAACAATGACAATAAGGTCATTGGCTTTTATTCTCAGCCTGTGACGCTTAAGATTGGAGAAGTCTACGAAATTAACGATCCTGCCTGGGAAGATATTGACGCCATTTCTAATTTGAACAGACTGCGTATTCTGCAGAAGGATTATCGCATTCATACCTTAGACAGCATCAGCATGGCGACTATTGCCGAGTTTACTGATACCGCTTTAGGTACCGGCAAAAAATATCTGCAGATTTTTTCGGACAACTGCGAGTGGACAAGCTCAAATTCCGCTGTCATTTCCAATGTTGAAGAAAATGGAGACGAAGAAGTCTCGACGTTAGGCAAAAAAGAGTTTGACGGAAATTCCGCAGGCAATGCCGTCATTACCGCTAGATTCTACAATTATTCCGATACCGCTGATATAGAAGTAACCGACGCCATGATTACCGGTCTGGCTTTTGATGAAACCTCTTTGGTTTTGCCTGTCAGCCTCGATTATTGCATTAACAGCGTAACGGCTTCCTGGAGCGACGGAAAGACCAGCTGCGTCGACCTCAACAGTACCTGGAGCTCCGGCGACAACGACATTGTCAGCGGATATTACGGTTTCATCGTGCCCAAAAAGGCTTCTTCAGACGATTCAGAAGAGGATATTGCGCCTAGCGAGGTGTCGATTACCGCTTCTGTAAACTGCGGCGGAGAAAATTTCGCCGATACCTGTATGGTAACCGTCGTTACCGGCACTTTGACCGGAATCGGTATTGACGCCGATTCTGATACCTGCGCCGTCGGTGAAAGCGTTGCCTACAGGGTTTTGGGTACCTATACCCGCAAAGGCTATTCTTCTGCCGATTATGAGCTTGACAGGTATGCTTATACTCTTTCCGAGAGCGAAGACGGCGTAATTTCTGCCGAAGACGGCTTTATTACCGGCTTAAGGGCTGGAAGCACCGTTTTGAAGGCTGTTCTCGACGCTAACTCTAATTTTACGGACAGCATGGAGTTTACGGTTACTGAAGCTGCCGAAGAGTAAATCGCGGTTATAGTTATCCATAAAAAATGTCCGCTGTCTTCATAGATGAAGACCGGACATTTTTTATTTTCTGCATTAGCGGATAAAACGTTTTATTCAGCTTTCCAGCGTTCCCTGCTGCCGGGGATCTCGCTGCTGAGGCGTTCAAAAACAGCTTTCATAGCTTCGCACATTACCGTGGGACGGTCGGGATTTCCGCTGAGCTGACGCTCCCAAGGACAGCCGCCGCGGCAGAAATGGAGCCATTTGCAGGAAGCGCATTCCGGCGGTATTTCCGCCCAGCGGCGGAAAAATTCAATAGCCTTTTCAGAGGTCATCAGTTCTTTTAAGGTGTTCTTATGAATGTTGCCCAAACAGAACTCTTTCATTCCGGAAAACTCGTCGCAGGGATAGACGTCGCCGTTCCAGCCGAAACCTACGAAATGAGAGCAGCGGCCCTCCAGCTTGCAGTAGTGGGGAGCGTGCCCGGCCAATTTACGGGCCGTTTCCGAAAGCAGGCGAACTTTAAATTTAGGATTGTTAAGCTCCAGCCAGCGTTCGCAGACCTTTAAGATAAATTCCTTAAACTGAGTTCCGTTTACTTCGACCTCGAAGCCGCCGTTGTGGTAGCGGGTGGAGGGCACGAAATCCATTTCGTGAAAGCCCTGTTTCTCGTACCAAGTTACCAGCTCAACGGGCTGAAGCAGAGCTTCCGGAGTTATTACCGCTGAAACCCGGGGAAATATGCCGGCGTTATGCAGGTTTTTAATGCCCTGCATTACCTTTTCAAAACTGCCCTTGGGCCTGCCGTCGGCGGTGCGCTGCGGACGCTGTCTGTCATGAAGCTCCTGAGGACCGTCAACGCTGACGGTTACGGCGAATTTGCGCTCCGCTAAAAGAGCGGCCCATTCTTCCGTAATTAAGGAACCGTTGGTCTGCATGCCGTGATAGACGGTACGGCCGGCGAAGTGCTTATCAACCAGCTCCATGGCTCTGGCGAAGCGCTTAATACCGTATAAGGTAGGCTCGCCTCCGAACCAAAGCAGGTGCATAGTTCCCTGAGTATTTTCAGCGACTTCCGAAAGAGCCTTTTCTAAGGTGGCCTCGCTCATAAAATAACCGGAGTCCAGCTTGCCCTCCTGATAACAGTATTTACAGGCGAGGTTGCAGGACTCGGTTAATTTAAAAACTGGCCTTAATTTGCCGGAAATCACGCTTTAACCCAGCAGACGCAGTCTTTTTCTTCGGGCTCGGCGCCGATAGCGGCGGCGATTACGGGATTCATTTCTTTGGTATCTGCCATAACAGAAATACTCCTTATTTTACACGTGCCGTCCTCCGGGGCGGCAATATCACCCAAGAGGCGCTTCCTTATATTATACAAAAATAAGGGGGCAAAGTACAGCTTTTCGTTCAGATTTTAAAAGAGCGCCGGTGCTGAAGGGCAGGAAGCTCGCTTCTGATTTTAAGCATAGAGCTGTAATCGAGATCGGCGGCGGCCAGGTTTTCTTCTCCCGAATTCAATTGGGAGCAAATATTTCCCATAGGGTCAATAATCATGGAATGGCCCCAGCATTTTAAGCCGCTGCCTATAGTTCCGCTTTGATTGGCGGCCAGAATATAGCACTGATTCTCTATGGCGCGGGCCCGCAGCAGAACTTCCCAGTGCAGCGCGCCGGTTTTGGCGGTAAAAGCGGCGGGGAGAATTAAAATATCGAGGCCGCGTTCGCTCAGAGTTCTGAACTGCTCGGGAAAGCGCAAATCGTAACAGACGCCCCAGCCCAGCCGCCATTCTTCCCGGTTTTCAATTAAGGCGGCGGAAGCAATCTCTTCTCCCGGGATGATATCCTTCGATTCCAGGTAAAGCGCTTCAGGAAGGCGGCAGTCAAAGAGGTGAATCTTGTCATACTTCGCCTGAACTTCGCCCTGAGGACTGAAAAAGAAGGCGCGGTTGTAAAAGCGTCCGTCAGGTCCGGGGGAGAGAATACTTCCGGCGGCGAGCCAAATATTAAGCGCGCGCGCCGTCTTTCTGCACCATTCAAAGGCGGCGGAGGCGTTGGCCGCCGCTGTTTCGGCAGGAATATTGACGTGTGAAAAGGCGAAGGTTTCAGGGAGTACGGCCAGCCTTACGCCTGCAGAAACGGCTTTGTCAAGCAGACCGCGGCAGGTCTGCAGATTTCTGTCAATGTTGTCAGTAGTGTTGATTTGAATGACGGCAGCTTTCATAAACTGTACTCCTGCTGTTTTGCTTAACTTACCGACAGTATCTGTTTCCGCCTGTTTTTGTTATGCCGTTTATCTTTTGCGCTCGGCTCCGCGCTCGCCGCAGCCGTAGCTCGGACGCTCGCCTTCGCGGAAAAAAAACTAATTTTCAGCCAATGTCATAAAGTTAATGCAAAATATTGCTAAAAAAGGTACATTAGCTTGTTTTGCCAATGCTTGTAAATGTTTCTCTGCCATTGAGAACGCAGCGAAGATTCTTAAGCATGTTCTGCATGTTTTTGCTATGTAGGTTTTGTTTTGCACTTCGCTCCGCGCTCGCCGCAGCCGGAGCTCGGACGCTCGCTTCAGCGCAAAACAAAACCTGTGTAATACATGTATGCTGAAAGCCTGTTTTTGCTTAATTACCGACAGTACGGTCTCATAGGTTTATTTTTTGTAGTTTTTTCCGATATTCCAGCACTTGCCGGCTATGGCTCCGGTCTCCAGGTAATTGAGATTTTGGAACTCGAAGAGTATGGGCTTCATAGACGCGTAATCTATTTTGCCTTTTTCATTTATATATTCTTCCTGCACATAAGTATGGACCGGCTGAAGTATGTAATTATGGAAGCTGCCGACCTCGACGGTTTTGATAATGCGGCAGGTCATGCAGAGAGGAGCTTTCTCTATAATCGGGGCTTTTTCCAACTCGTCAAAGCGATGGGCAAAGACGGTAGATTTATCCTCCTTGGCCCCTTTGGCTATGCCGCAGTAATCGACGGCTTCCAACATTTCTCTGTTAACCAGGCTTACGGACACTACGCCGTTTTTGGCAATAGCCGCGTCAGAAAGGGCGTGGCCTTTGTCGACGCTGATTAAAAGGCGTTTGTGCTCGGTAACGCCGACGTGGGCTATGGTCAGAAAATTTACCCGGCCGTTTTCCAGGACCGTTCCGACAACCGTTACGGGGGTGGGATAGAGGCCCATTACCTCTCCTAAATCTTTTTGCATAAGTTGTTCTCCTTAATATTTCAGCGCACAAATTTTGAGAGCCGGTTTGAGGCCGGCTCTCAAAATCAACAGACAATATCTGAGAGAGCTGTCTGTCAGCTGTCCTTGTTCGCTTTTTCGTTTTGGGATTCTTTTTCAGAGCCGGCAGTTTTTTCCGATTTATTTTCGGCGTCTTTTGAAGGTGCCTCGGGCGCATTATCCTTGTCGCCGCCATCGGAAACAGCGGCCGTTTCCGCCGAGTCTTTGGCGTAAATCTCCTGAACTATAGTTATGCCTTCCTTTTCTGTAACTTTGCGGCGCAGAAGATGATTATTCTTGAGCTGCTGGACCTTATCTACTATAGTTTTTACAGATTCTTTAGGGGAAACCTTGCTGATTTCCGCAGGAGGATAAGGGGTATCCGGAGGCTGGATGTCTTCTTCGGTCAAGGGCCCGTAAGCCGGGTGCTTTTCGGTGTAAAATTCCAGGCAGACTCTGATAATGGCGGTAATGGGAACAGCCAGAAGCATGCCCATGATGCCTCCCAGCTCGGCGCCGGCGATTAAGGCGGCCATTACGGTCAGAGGCGGCAGGTTGAGGGTCTTGCCGACGATGGCCGGTACGAGAATGTGGCTCTCAATCCAGTGCAGGACGTACAAAACCAGAACCGTGAAGATAGCAAAGAGCAGTCCTTTGTTGAGGAGGGCGATTATGAAGGCGGGCACGTAGCTGATAGCTACGCCTACATAGGGTATGATGTCTATGACGCCCGTGAACAGACCGATTAAGATCGCGTAGTCTATGCCTAAAAGGGAAAGAGCTACAGCAACGCAGACGCCTATCACTACGCAGACGATCAGCTGGCCGCGGATGAAGTTGCCCAGGACGTAATCGACGCGGCGGAGCAGGTCTACGCCGTTTTTGCGCCAGGCCTTAGGCAAACAGCTGATGAAGCTTTTTTTATAAACCTGGGTATCCATCAGAATGTAGAAGACCATCAGGGGAACGATGATAGCGCCGGTCAGGATGATGACCACGCTGCGCATGCCTCTGATAACGCCGACCATGGAATTGTTGACCAGTACCGGAGTCTCTTTCTGCACAAAGATGAACATCTTATGCATGTTGACCTTTTCCGGATCGACGACGTGCTGCATTGATTTAGGAAGCCAGGATTGGACCTTAAACAGCCAGGCCTGAACCATGTTGTGCAGATTGGCGGAAATGTTGCTGAAGTTCTGAGCGAAGCGGCTGAATTCGGTCTGCAGTACCGGCCATAAATAAGAAACAAAGACGAGGGCCAGAGCTATTAAAAGCAGATAAACGATACCTATGGCCACCGATGCCGAGATTCCCTTTTTCTGAAGATAGTGGACCGCCGGAGCTATCAGATAAGCTATCAGAATCGAAGCTACCAGAATATTGACTATCATGTGTACGGCGCTCAAAAGCCAGCAGACCAGAGCTAAGAGAACAATTAAGCCTAGTATATAAAATACGGTATTATATTTGTTCTGGGCGTTATTCATTAAAAATTATCCTTTTGGAAAGATAATATAATTATTGGCGATAAAACCGAAAGACTGTATTTTTTGTAAAGGGGCTGAAGCCTTCAGAAATGCGGCTTTATTATGTAAAAAAAGACGGACCGAGAGTTACTGCCGGTAAGTTAAGCAAAAACGAGCTTTTAGCATACATTCTTAATAAAGGTTTTCTTTGACGCGTACGCGGAGATTCGAGCGTAAGCGAGCGCGAAGCGGTAGCGACAAAGAAAACCGGCATAGCGAAAACATGCAG
>JAFTAM010000020.1 GCA_017458675.1 bacterium | reverse complement strand
GGGGCTTGACGGTCTCCTTGACCTTCTGCACGGCCTCTTCGGGGATGCTGCTGGCGGCGGTTTTAACCGGATAGCCCATGTTGCGCAGAATATTTATAAGCGACTTAGTGCCGTCTTCAATGCCGAGTTCGCGAGCTAGTTCATAAATTCTGATTTTATTTCCCGCGTTGTTGTTTGTGCTCATAAATCTTTAACTTCCTCGTCACAAGATGTTGGCGAAATTTCGGCGGTTTCGGCAGATTCCGAGTTAAGCTGCTCCTGAAGCCAGGCTGTCGTTTCCGGTGTCAGTTTGGTGCTGAAATTTTTGCGCAGTCTCTTGTCTTTCTGTAATTTATTCAGGCAGTCCGCTTGCCGGCATATATAGAAACCTTTGCCGCTGATGCTGCCGTCGGGGTTGGGAATTATCTGAACAGCGCCGGTCGGTTTTACCAGGCGGATCAGCTCAGTACGGTCCTTTAAGGCGCGGCATACTGTACACATGCGTTTAATGACCCTGGTTGAGCCGGATGCCATCCTGCGACTCCTTTTATCCTTTACTGCTTGTCATCCCTCAGCAGGTCGAGGGCGTTCGATTCGTTTTTAATGTCGATGTGAAGCTGAGTGAGTTTGGCGGCCAGACGGGCGTTCTGACCGTCGCGGCCTATGGCCAGAGGGAGCTTGTCGTCAGGAACGATGACTATGGCGCTCTTGGCGTCGTTCTCATTCAGAATGACTTTAGTCACCGTGCTGGGCAGGAGAGCGTTGGCAATGAATTCGGCGGGATTGTCCGACCAGGGGATAATGTCGATGCGCTCGTTGCGCAGCTCTTCTCCGATGGCCTGAACGCGGCTGCCCTTGGGACCTACGCAGGCGCCTACGGGATCGACGTTGGGATCGGTGGAGGTTACGGCTACCTTGGAGCGCATGCCGGCTTCGCGGGCGACGGCTTTAATTTTGACGATGCCCTTCTGGATTTCCGGAACCTGGTTTTCAAAGAGCGATTTGAGCAGCAGGGAAGAGGCGCGGGAGAGAATGATGCGCGGCGAACGGGAATCCTTATCGTCGGCGACTTCCTTGACAACAGCCTTGATGCGGTCGTTGATGCGGATATTTTCGTTCTGAGCCTGCTCTCTGAAGGGGATAATGCCCTCGGCGCGTCCCAGATCGACGATGATGTCGCGGTGCTCGTAGCGAACGGCGGTTCCGGTCAGAATGGTACCCTTGCGGTTGTCGTACTCATTCTTAATGGTGTCGCGCTCGTATTCCCTGATTTTGGTGAGAATGACCTGCTTGGCGCTCTGAGCGGCGATGCGCCTGAAGGCCTCGCTGGGAATTTCAAATTCCAGCTCCATGCCGAGCTCGGCGTCCGGAACCTGCTCCTTGGCGTCTTCCAAAGAAATTTCTGAATTAGGGTCGTACACCTCGGGGACAACGGTTTTGCGCTGCCAGATATGCAGAGCAGCGGTTTCTCTGTCTAACTCGATAATCACAGAGCTGTTGGTACCGTAATCGCGCTCATAAGCCTTCTGAAGAGCCTCTTCGATAGCTTCGATGATCTTTTCTTTGGGCAGGTTGCGTTCGCGTCCTATGTTTTCGAGAGCCTGTAATAGTTCCGGCTTTTTGTTGTCGTCTGTCATTTTCTGCGCTGCTCCTTTATGTGATATGCTTAAAGGCAAATTTTATGCTGTTGATGGATTAAAATGAGGGCGTTCTTTCAGGAGGTAATTTCCAGGTAGTATGAGCCCGGTATGGGATCGAGCTCGTCTAAACGCTTAGAAAGAGGACGGTGCAGCTTGGCGCAGTCGTCCAGCGTTATGGGCGGGGGCGGAGTCTCGGGAGAGGACTGCGCGTGCTTTATGGAGATTCTCAGATACCAAAGACCATCTTCGCGCAGATAATTGACGCCGACGATTTCCAAGCCCAGAGGCTCTGCTAAGCTTTGAGCTTCGCCGCGTATCAGCTCCAGAGTTTTTTCCTTAATTTTCGCCAAGTTGAATTCCCTTCATATAATCAATTTTCTTAACGACGCCAGATATCGCCGTTCCTTGCCGGAAGGCGTCTCTGCGCTGAGCATTGACTCTGCCGGCGGATATTACATTATACAATAAAAAAGAGTGGGCTGCAAATCCACTCTTAATCGACGGGCATAATTAAGATGATATAACTATATCACACAAACGGACAGGGTGCAATAATTTAGTTGATTTCAAGCATATTTATTTTGCTGTTCTTATCAAAAATCGGCGCCGCCTTGCCTCCGCCCGTCATGCGCCGGGGTCGCGGTGAGCATGGCGCCCAAAGCGGAAAAAGCCGCTCCTCCGCCCGTCATGCGCCGGGGTCGCGGACAGATTGGCGCGGGCTGTTTGTCGGGAAGCCGATCCCGAGTTATGCGGGCCGGCAGATTGAGAGGCGCGGGGAAGCCCGGAATATCGGCGCCTGCCGTTTAAAGCAGGATCCCCGCTGTAAAATTCTATTATTCTTCTAATATTTCAGGGCTTGTTTTAATCGTTCGGGAGGTATATTTTATTATAAGCGTTTAAGTAAATTTTGCTTTGCTCTTCAGTGAAGCTTTTTTTGACAGAAGAGTCTATTCGGAGGTAAAGAGATGTTATCAATTCGTCCTTTAGGCGAGCGTGTTATCGTTAAGCCCTGTGCCGGTGAGGAAAAGACCGCCGGCGGTCTGCTTTTGCCCGACAGCGCCAAGGAAAAGCCCCAGACCGGCGAGGCGCTGGCCGTGGGTCCGGGCCGCAGGGCCGACGACGGCGAGCTGCTGCCCATGGAAGTTAAGGTGGGCGACAAGGTCCTCTATGGCAAATATTCCGGTACCGAGGTCAAAATGGACGGCGAGCGCTATCTGATAATTAAAGAGAGCGATATTCTGGCTGTTCTTTAAGCTTGGCCGCAAGTAAATGTCCGTTTTGAAAGTTCTGCGATTTCTAATATTTATATGTCATTTTTCAGGAGAGTTAATTAAAAATGGCCGCTAAGCAAATTCTTTATTCCCAGGAAGCCCGCAAGGCTTTGGAAGCCGGCGCCAACGCCGTAGCCGACGCCGTTAAAATCACCTTAGGTCCCCGCGGACGCAATGTGGTTCTGGACCGCAAGTTCGGTTCTCCCACCATCACCAACGACGGCGTCACCATCGCCAAAGAGGTCGAGGTTGAGGACCCCTTTGAAAATATGGGCGCTCAGCTGGTCCGCGAAGTCGCTTCCAAGACCAACGACGTCTCCGGCGACGGAACCACCACCGCCACCGTTTTGGCCCAGGCCATCATCCGCGAAGGTCTGAAGAACGTCACCGCCGGCGCCAATCCTCTGTTCATTAAACGCGGCATCGAAGCCGCCGTTGAGGCCGTCGTAGCCAAGATTCATGAAATTTCCAAGCCGGTCGAAAGCCAGGAAGACACCGCCAAAGTGGCTATGATCTCCGCCAACAACGACAAGTATATCGGCGATCTGATCGCCGAAGCCATGGCCAAAGTCGGCAAGGACGGCGTGGTTACGGTCGAGGAGTCCAAGACCATCCAGACCAACCTGGAGTACGTCGAAGGCATGCAGTTTGACAAGGGCTACATCTCCCCTTACTTCGTGACCAACACCGACAAGATGGAAGCTTCCTTTAAGGATCCTTACCTGTTGATCAGCGAGAAGAAGATCAGCTCTCTGGCCGAGATGGCTTCTATTCTGGAGCAG
The DNA here is from genome assembly GCA_017458675.1 of bacterium. Classification (GTDB taxonomy): domain Bacteria; phylum Vulcanimicrobiota; class Xenobia; order Xenobiales; family Xenobiaceae; genus RGIG3641. The sequence continues at coordinate 10,427 of JAFTAM010000020.1, read as the reverse complement.
GTCGCCCGCTCCGGCCGTCCCATCGTGGTTATTGCCGACGACGTAGACGGCGAGGCCCTGACCGCCCTGGTGCTCAACAAGCTGCACGGCGTCCTCAAGGTCGCCGCCGTTAAGGCCCCCGGCTTCGGCGATCGCCGCAAGGAGATGCTCAAGGACATCGCCATTCTGACCGGCGGCCAGGTTATCAGCGAAGATATGGGCATTAAGCTCGAAAACGTAACTTTGGATATGCTGGGTCAGGCCGGCAGCGTCACTATCGGCAAGGAATCCACCTTGATCGTAGAAGGCCGCGGCGACGTGGAGCAGCTCAAGGCCCGCATCGAACAGATCCGCCGCCAGATCGAGACCACCGATTCCACCTTCGACCGCGAGAAGCTGCAGGAGCGCTTGGCCAAACTGCTGGGCGGCGTAGCCGTCATCCGCGTCGGCGCCGCTACCGAGACCGAGCTCAAGGAAAAGAAGCACCGCATCGAGGACGCTCTTTCCGCCACCCGCGCCGCCGTTGAAGAGGGCATCGTCCCCGGCGGAGGCTCCACCCTGGTGCACATCGCTCCCGTTCTGGACGAGATCAAGCTCGAAGGCGACGAGGCCGTCGGCGTTGATATCGTCCGCCGCGCTCTGGACGTCCCCCTGAAGATCATCGCCGGCAACGCCGGCCACGAAGGATCGGTCGTCGCCGAGAAGGTCAAGGAGCTGCCCTTCGGTCACGGCTTTGACGCCGCCAAGTGCGAATACGCCGACATGATTGCCGCCGGTATCGTCGATCCCGCCAAGGTTACCCGTTCGGCCCTGCAGAACGCCGCCTCCATCGCGGCCATGATTCTGACCACCGAAACTCTGGTTACCGACGCCGTCGAAGAAAAGAAGGAAGGCTGCAATTGCGGCTGCGGATGCGGCTGCCACTAATTTTGGATCGGCTGCTGCATACAGCATAGACTGATTAAATGACGCTCTGCCGTTTTGAATAAATCGGCGGGGCGTTTTTGGTTTTAAAACTCCTTTTCGGAAGCTAATGATTACGGTAAGACTGCCATTTAGAGTATTGTTTTTGTTTTGCAATATCCTCCGCCGGAAACTCATGATGACGGTAAGACTGTCATTCTGAGCGAAGAATCTTAAATTATTTAGGCAGGCAAGATCTTTTTCCGGGTCTCAGGATAAAATTAAGCTCCCGCTTCAGATACATCCGATAAATAATTATCGCAGATTTGAATTTTTTTGCGGATAATACCTTTTTAAGGGGGAAAGAAGAACGTCTTTTTCTAAATTTGCTTTTCCGAGATTTTAAAATGGGCAGGTCTGTAAGTTTATGCCGAGATTATCAACACATATAGCCAACCGCAAGCCTACTGCCATACGCAGAGCCGGATTGCTTTTTGCCGAACGCAGGGACGGCTGCGAGTCTATCAGCGTCGCCGAGGGAAACGTCTCCTTGCCGATGCATCCGGCGATGATAAAGCGCCTTCACAATCTGAATGCGCCGGGGAGTCCGTTTTCTCAAGGAGTGGTGCGCTATACGCAGACCGTGGGTCTGCCGGAAACCCGGGAGGCCTTTAAGAAAGTTATCCGGGCCAGCGGCTGCGATACCGAAGGTCTCAATGTGCAGATTACCAGCGGCGGAAGTCAGGCCATGGAGCTTCTGACTATAGCCTGCAGCGGCAAAGCCGGAGACGACGATATGCCTCTGCTGCTTATTGACGCCGCTTATACCAACTATCGCTATTTTGCCAAGCGTCTTGGCCGCAGGGTTTTCTCTTTCCCGCGCCGTTTAAACAGGGACGGTCAGTTTACGCTTCCCGATATTGAAGAAATAGAAGATCTGATCCAAAAGGAGCGTCCCAACGCTCTGGTGGTCATTCCTTATGACAATCCCACGGGCCAGCTTTATACTCAAGAGATGATGGTCAGCCTGGCAAAGCTTTGCGTCAAGTACGATATGTGGATGATCTCCGACGAAGCCTACCGCGAGCTTTACTATGTGGAGGGCGGCCGGGCAGTCAGCATCTGGAACATAAGCGAGGAGGAGGTTCCCGGCCTGCGCGGACTGCGCGTCAGTATCGAAACCGCCTCTAAAGTCTGGAACGGCTGCGGACTGAGACTCGGTGCGCTGGTGACGGACAACGCCAAGCTGTACAGCAGTCTGTTGGCGGAGAATACGGTCAATTTATGTACCAACGCTATAAGTCAGTATATTTTTGGCGCTCTCAACGAGCTGAGCTTAGAGGAACTTCAGGCATGGTTTGTTAAGCAGCGCGGCTATTACAAACCCCTCATTAAAAAATTCAGCCGCGATATGTATGAGGCCCTGCCGGGAGTAATACTCGGCAGCACCGACGCTTCGCTCTATACAGTTGTGGATTTCCGCGATTTGGTCAATGAGAAGTTCTGCATCGAAGATTTTGTCGTTTGGTGCGCTTCCGAAGGCTTTGTGGAGGAAGACGGCAAGAAAGTTACGGTTTTGTGCGCCCCCATGCCGGAGTTCTACAATGCCGAGAGTATGGAGGAGAATTTGGGCCGCACTCAGGTCAGGATAGCCTTTATCGAAAAGCCTGAAAAGATGGCCAGAATCCCCGGCCTGCTCGGCAAATTGTTTACGCAGTATCTGAACGCTCATCCCGAGCTGAAGAAATAGGCGCGCAAACCGGCTTTTCCCCCGGCTGCGGCGCTGTTGTTTGTCATTCTGAGCCCCGCGAAGAATCTATGCCTGTTAATATGAAAGATCCTTCGCCTATGGCTCAGGATGACAGACTTTTGATATATCGGCAGTCTTCGCAGCGGGGCAGGATGACAGACTTTTGATATGTCAGCCGTCTTCGCCTATGGCTCAGGACGACAGAATTTTGCCGCAGCAGATCCTTCGCCGAAAACTCAGGATGACATAACCGTTCTGCTTGCTCAAAGCAAAATGGGCCGGGCCGGGAGTGAACGGAGAAGCTGTTCGCTTACAGAAACGGTAAAGTTTAGACGGCCGCAGGACGTATTTGGGAAGGAAGTTTTAATTAAATTATTAAAGCTTCCTCAGTTGTACTTTTTTAGTTTTGAGGCAATATAGGTATGAGTTTCGGTCTTAGCGCGGTTATGTCGCTCATGGGCGGCAAAGCCTTCAATACGCCTGCGGCGATTTTTGACGGAGTTATTGCGGTTTCCTCAACTCTGTCGGGAGCTTCCACGAATATTAAGGGACGCTCTCTGAAAAGCGGCATTACCGCCGCTACCGTAGGTATGGTTACAGCCTATACCAATTCCGATTTTAATGCTTACACCAGCTATGTGAACCGCTGTTATGCCGAGCCGGAGGATCCCGTCGCTGAAATATCCGCTCTGGCTCCGACGGTCCGCAATGTGGCCAACGTCGTCAAAATTATGGAGCGCGGCACCGACGAGCAAAAGAAAAAGATCGAAGACGAACAGCAGCTCCTGAAGGGGCTGCAGGAGGCCCGCCTGGGATTTTTAAGCTTCTATTATCCCTATGCCGAAGAGCAGATCGAGAGCGTGGCTAAATTCTATTTCGATCCTATCGTGCCTAAGGACAGCGAGGAGGGCGGCGTCAAAAAGGTTTCGTCTTCAGCTGCCGACGGCTTTGTGGAAACTGAGTTCGGTAAGGAGATGGCTGAAGAAATTAAAAAGCAGACCCTCAAATATGCCGGCTTTAATATGAAGCCGGTTCTGGCGGCTCTGCAGGCTAAAGGCGTTGAGGTCGGCGGCAGCAAGTCCTGCGAGCTGGCCGATTATCTGGCTAAATCCGATAAGTTTGTGGAATGCGGCGATTCCAAGAATGAGCAGCTGGCCGAGCTGCCGCCGGGCGCCGTGGTTGTCTGGGCTTCGGACGAGAATCATCCTTTGGGCTTCTGTTCCGTGGCTCTGGGAGGCGGTCGGGAGTCCTCCGATCGCGAGCGCAAGCAGTTTACTCAGTTTTCGGCTTCGTACCGTCTGTTTCTGCCGGCTTAGGCCTATTGGCGCCGACGAGCTTTCGCCCTGCCGTTTTAAGGCCGTTCCAAAACTTTTTAATTTTTGAAGGGCGATAATTCTTCTGCCAGTATTTTGCCTGCTGAGCTAAGGCGGCCAGCCCTGAATTCAAAACCTGAGTATTAGCCTTCCCTTGAGGAACTGACGCTAAAATAGCCGTCAGTTCCTCTTTTAATGTCTGGGCGCTGTCCGGCCTTTTGGCCGGATCGAGGTCAAGGCAGGATTCTACCAGATCGCTGAGGTCGGCGGGCAGGCTGCCGTCCAGCTCGCTCAGCCGGGGAAAGACAAAGCTGCAGTCCTGAGGATCTTTCAGAGTCAGCATTTGAAAAATGATTACTCCCAGCGCATAGAGATCGCTTTGTACCGAAGAATTTCCCCGGTACTGTTCGGGAGCGCTGTAGCCGGGAGTCCCCAGCTCCTGAGTGTCTTTGGCGTCGGTATTTCTGCGGAAACGGGCTATGCCGAAATCGATCAGTCTAATTAAGCCGCCGGTCGAGAGAATCAGATTTGAAGGCTTCAGATCTCTGTAAATGATGGGCGGCGTCTGCTCGTGCAGAAGCTGCAGAGCCGCGCTGATCTGCAGAGCGGCGGCCAGGGCGGAGGGCAGAGGCAGAGGAGCGGAGCTTCTCTTCAGAATTCCGTAAAGAGACATGCCTTTTATGCGTTCCATAACCAGAACGGGTTCTTCGTCATCCAGATAATCTATAAAAGCCGGAAAGGCAGGATGGCGCAGCTTTTTCAGGATTTCCGCTTCACGCTTGAACATATGCAGATTTTGCTCGGCGTCTATGCCGTCATGCTCTTGCTTTCGGAGCTGTTTTAAGGCCCAGACCGCTCCGGGCAGTTTCAGATCCTCGGCTAAATAAACGCAGCTCTGCGCTCCTTCTCCCAGAATTCTTATAATTTTATAGCGCTCGCCGACGGTATCGCCGATAATTAAATTGCTCATAAGCGTGCTCTTGCAAATTTAAAAGCCTTCGGCTTACAGTAATATGCCGAAGGCTTATCTTATAGGAAAATTCGGGGCTTATTCGGCGTCGTATCTGGTGGCCTTAGTGTTTTTCATGGTGGCTTCGGCCTTTGTTACCAGCTTAATCTCGGTCTTGCGTCCTAAACGCACAATGTCGCCGGGGTGGATCATTTCGCTGCGTCCGACTTTGCGTCCGCGCACATAAGTGCCGTTGGTAGAACCCAAATCCTCAATTTCATAATCGTTGCCCTTGTATTTGCGAATTTTGGCATGGCGTCCGGAAACGCTCTGATCTTCCGCAAAACTCCAGTCGTTGGCTTCGGAACGGCCTACGGTTATCATGTCCTTATCGGAGGGAAGGAGACGGCCGTCGGAGGTTACGAAGGCGACGTCCATGCCGGGGGGCAGCATGGGAATTACGGAGAAAGGCTCAACTTTGGGCTTTTTAGGCTTTAAAACTACTATGGCGATTATCACCACAATGACAACGGCGCCGATAATAATGAAAATACCTAAGGATGAGGAACCATCTTCTTCAGATTCACCGCCGCCTCCGGAGGTCCCCTCCAGAACGGGGGCTTCGCTGCCGTCCAGAACGCGGATGTTGGCTACCGTATCCTGAGAGGAAGCCCGCACGTTGTTGGAAACGGCGCTGGCCAGGGCGACAGGAATAGCGAAGCGCATGCCTTCGTTGTTGTCGGCGGCGTTAAGCGAGAGCACGATGCCCATGAGCTCGTTGCCGGTAGAGTCGAAAAGGGGAGCGCCGCTGGTTTCGTCGCTGATGCCGGGATTGAATTTCAAGCGAATGATAGCGCCGGTGGGACGCTTAATTACGTCTAAAACTGTGCATTTGCGATCGTTCTGCGTAAAACCTGTAGGCTGGCTGCCTTCCATTTCAGGGTCTATAACCGAAACTTTTAAAGGCATATCATTTTTTAAAAGTTCGCTGTCTCCGATTCTGGCCGCAGGCAGATTGGGAATGGGAACTTCCAGCAGAGCCAGGTTGGCGTCGGGAGCAAAGCGCAGCAGACTGGCGGGAACATTTTTGCCGTCGGGTCCGAGAGCCATAATGCGGGCGGCGCCCTTAACAGCTTCATAGCTGGTCAGAGCGTGGCAGTTTTCCTTGCCGGTCAGAATGACTACGCCTGCTGCGAATACCATTTCACCGGCAATTTCGGATTGGATTAGGATGACAGGACTTGAATTCTTGACAGGCGCGCTTTCCTGAGCCTGGACTGCATTTCCCGAAGGAAAGGCGAATACGGATATCAGCAGTATCGCCAGTATGTAAAAGAATACTGAAAATCTACGCATTTATGTGATTAATTCCTTATTTTAATTCTATCCTTTTTTTTACATTCTAAAAAAAATACAGTAAAGCCTGCCTGCGCTGAGATATTTATATTTGAGCTTAAAGGCGTCGGGAAGCGCGGCAGGGAGCGGCACGCATCTCCGCTGTCATATGGAAAAGCGCGTTTGTCCGCTTTCCTTCGGTACGGAAAATATGTTCGCTTTTAAGAGCGGCGTCTCTTTGCTGTTGTCGAAAGCGCCTGCTGCGCGCCGCCGCGGAGAAGCTTATATTTCCGGGGCCGTATGTCCGCGCCTTCAGATCGGCTCAGACCGGCGCTGCAGCTTCGGCGCTGCCGGCTGCCTGTCCGCTTTTCTGCTTGACGTTCTGAAAGGGCAAAGCCTCAGCGCATAGAAAAATATAAAGTTTATGCTGATAAAAGTTATCATTATTATGCTTATAGGAGTGTTCGTCAACGCCTTCGCCAATCTGTTTGTAGCTCAGGGAATGCGCAGGGTAGATACTTCGATAGCGAAATTCACCGATATTTTCCGCATTATAGGCTCTGTTTTGACTAACGGACGGGTCGTAGGCGGCGGAATACTGATGATATTATCTTTTATTATCTGGCTTTCGGTGCTGTCAATGGCCGATCTCTCCTTCATTCTGCCCTTGACGGCTTTGGATTATATCGTTAATGCTTTTCTGGCGAAGCTTTATTTGAAGGAACATGTTTCCGCCATGCGCTGGACGGGAACCTTTATTATTTTCATAGGGGTGCTTACCATAATTTTAGGGGAGACGGTCTGAAGTTCAAACCGCGCTGCTTTGGGAGGTCTGTTTTGGAAATCAAGTCAATTATAAAAGAGGTCTGCTTGGACGGAGGTCCCGGAATATGTCTTTTCGCGCTGCGCGAAAAGGAGGCGGCCGAAGGAATAAGGAACGCCGGCGCTTCCGAGACTGAACGGGCTTTGAAAATCCTCCGGGAAAACGGAATTCGGCAGGTGATTTTTTCCGGATTCAGAGCGCTTGACTGCCCTGACGGAGAAAATATTGTCAAGACGGCGGTCGGACTCGGCATGAGCGCCGGGACGGCGATTAGCCTTGAAGAGGCCGACGCGCAGAAACTGCTGGCGTGGACAGAGGCGGGGCTGAGTAAAATCTATATCGGCATGAGCTCGCTTCTGAACTCCCTTGACGATAGGGAAAAATTTATGGCGGGATGCGCGGAGACAGCAGCCATGCTCAAAGCGGCCGGCCAAGCGGACGCCGTGGCCTGCGTTTCCCTGAACAGAGCGATCGATCCGGAGGCGGCCTGCGCCATGCTGGAACAGCTGGGCTTTAAATCGGCGCTGTTCGATTTAGACGGAATAAAGATTGGCAGCGGAGCAGAAGCTGACGGCAGCGTGCATACGGTCGAAGAAGTCCTGGCTATGATCGACATAGCCGCCGCTGTAAAGAATAATATACTGATAAATTCTCCGGGATATTGGCGCGATATGCGCGGACTGTTTACGGGAGAACGACAGAGCTTTGTCTGTCAGGGCGGCTATAAGCTCTTTTTCCTGGACAGCCGTCTTCAGCTCAGGCGCTGCCCTCAGGCCGGCGCGGCGCTCTGCGCCATTGAGGCTTTTAACGGCAGTCAGGCTGTACGCGACGGCTGCGTCGCCTGTCAGAACGCGTTTTTCCGCAATTACAGCATAGGTCTGCAGTCTCTGACCTCTTTCAGCGACGGTCTCCACTCTCTCTGCTTCAATCAGCGCTCGCGGGCCGCTAAGCAGTGGCTGGATCTTCGCAATGCAGAGTCGCTGAAATTTGTTTTCAAAAATATGAAAAACCTGTAATCCGGGTGTACTGTCATTTTTTTCCCCCCTGCGAAGGATCTTATTTTATATCGGGCATTAGATTCTTCGCTTCGCTCAGAATGACAGCGGGGAAGGCTGTAATGACAGCGGAAATACCGTAATGGCAGCGGGGAAGGCTGTAATGACAGCGGAAATACCGTAATGGCAGCGGGGAAGGCTGTAATGACAGCGGAAATACCGTAATGACAGCGGGGAAGGCTGTAATGACAGCGGAAATACCGTAATGGCAGCGGGGAAGGCTGTAATGACAGCGGAAATACCGTAATGGCAGCGGGGAGAACCGTAATGACAGTCGGGCGCTTGTCCGCCCAGTCAGTCGGGAAGCCGCCCGGATTAAATAATTGTTTGCTCGGTGACGGAGTATAGTTGAATGGAAGCCGGTGTCGATAAGCTAAATAAGAACAGAACGCGCAGCGCAGAAGAAACGGTCCGCTGGCTTTTAAGGCGTCTTGCCGATTTTGACTATAAGTATCCTAAAAGCATTATTGCGGTATGTTTGGTATTATTTCTGCTGGGCGTGACTTATACCGCTTCTCATTTGACTTTTGACGCCGATCAGGCAAATTTGATTAAGCGCTCAACCGGTCTGCAGTCCAATCAGGACCGCTATGTGGAGAATTTTCCCCGCGCCGAGGATTTAGTGGTCTTGGTGGAGGACGGTACAAAAGAGGAACGTCAGCAATACATGGAGTCCCTGGCCAAGCGTCTGCAGGAAGAACCCGAGACTTTCAGCGACATCTTTTATAAAGTAGACACCTCCTGTCTGCGCACCTACGTTCTGCATTATCTGGACAAAGACGATTTAGAGAAGATGGCCGAAGGCTTGGAGAACAACAGGGTACTGATTTCCCGCCTGCTCAGATCCAAGAATCTGGTGGATATCATGGAGGCCGCCAATGTGGGGCGTACCGCCATCGATCCTGACTCTGTAGGCCGTCTGCTGCCGGTCGTCAACGGCTTTGTAGATATCTTTTACGACTGTATTATGCAGAGGGGGCGTCTGCACGGCAAGTCTCCCTGGTCCGGCGCGCTGATGGGCAAGGAACTTTCCGACGAGGAAAGAGGTATGCTCGATGAAGTGCTCACCTATGGCGATATGACTAGCTACAGCACGGTGGCGGACGGCAGGTTTTATATTCTGCTGTGCCGGCCCGCCTATAATGACAGAGAGCCTTTTGAGGTTTCCGCTCAAAGATCTGTAGTGCGCATGCGTGAGATTCTCAATGAGCTGAGCCGTACCCATCGCCATGTTTTTGTAGGCCTTACCGGAGAAGTGGTTTTGAATGCCGACGAGGCCGAGGCTTCTTCTCACGATTCTATAAATTCGGCTCTGCTTTCGCTCTTTTTGATCTCCGTTGTCTTTTCCTGGGCTTTCAGAGATTACTGGCGTCCGCTCATGGCCGTATTCGGTCTGGTTATGGGGCTTGGCTGGACTATGGGCTTTACCACTCTGGCCATCGGCCATCTGAATTTGCTGACCGTCACCTTTACCACTATTTTAATGGGTTTGGGCATCGACTTCGGCATTCATATTATTTATCGGTACGATGAAGAGCGTCAGAAGGCCTCTTCCGCTCTGGAGGCCATGCGCGTCACTCTGATAGGCGCAGGCTATGAGAACCTGACCGGCGCGGTCAGCACGGCTTTGGCTTTTTATGTTTTGGCCTTCACCGATTTTACCGGCATTGCCGAGTTGGGAATTATCGCTGGGACCGGAATTCTGCTGTGCCTGATCTCCATGACCCTGGTTCTGCCTTCTCTGATCTTTTTATACGAAAAAAAGCATAGGTTTGAAACTAGGTCCGGAAATTCAAAATATCGTTTTGTGATTTCTGCCGAGCAGTGGCTTTTGAAGAATAACGACGCCGTTGTGGCCTGCGGCATCGCCATGACTTTAATATGTCTCTGGTACGGTCAGTATGTCCGCTATGATTACAACCTGCTCCATCTGCAGGCCAAAGGGCTGGAATCGGTGGCGGCGGAGCGCCGTTTGCTGAGCTCCAGTCAGCATTCGCTGCTCTGCGGCATCTCTCTGGCTGAGGACGCGGAAAAGGCTTGTAAGCTGGCCGAGAAATTTTCACAGCTTCCCAGCGTTTCTGACGTTGAGACGGCGGCCTTTATGGTCCCTCAGGATTATCAGAGTAAGGCTGAGAATCTGAGGCGCATAGTGAAATGTGCCAGAAAACTGCCTCCGGTTTACGGTAAAGTTGTTCACGATTCCGATGTCAGCCGCATTAAAGAGTTTTTGGAGATGGAGGCCTATTTTACCCAGCACAGTCAGGACACCGACGATTTTCTCAAGTCTCTGAGCCAAAGCGAAGATAAAGAGGTCAGAGAG